>CAYSGM010000006.1:2501-18369 GCA_964430595.1 uncultured Candidatus Cloacimonas sp. | reverse complement strand
AAGTGGATAAGCAAGAATTGTTTTCCCCTATTAGAGGAAGAATATGGTTAACCGTATTTGCATCGCTGATGCTTATCTTTGGGGCTGCCCTTACCGTGGGCTTTTATGAACGACGCAACAATTCTGAATGGTTGCGGCAGCAGTTGCTTTTGGAAAAGGAAAAATCCAAGCTTCAAGAGGATTATCAGACAGTTGCCAGGGAATGGAAAACAACCTTCGATAGTATCAGTGATGTGATATGGCTGCTGGATGTAGATAGCAGGATAATCAGGACAAACAAAGCTGCCGTTGAGATGTTAAATACACCAGCCGAGAAAATGTTAGGGAACAATTGCTGGCAAGTGGTTCATGGGACTAAAGAGCCGATACAGGATTGCCCTTTTGAACAACTAAAAAAGACAAAGGAAAGGGCAACTGCAGAAATTCAAGTGGGGGATAAGTGGCTATATGTATCTGTAGATCCCATTATTAATGAAACAGGTGAATTGCTTGGTGCAGTTCACATTATTCGTGATATCACAGACAAAGTAAATTCAGAAAGGCTAATCCATGATAACGAAGTAAAGTTCCGAAGTATATTTGATCAATCGCCTGTTGGTATCTGTCTGGTTGGATTTGATAAGAGATTCATGCGGGTGAATGATGGGTTCTGCAAACTGACAGGATATAGCGAGGAAGAGCTTCTTACCATGACTTTTGCCGATATCACTCATCCTGAGCATGTCCATCAGGATGTGGAACAAGTGAACCGGTTGCTTACCGGAACTACAGATCACTATATAACAGAGAAACGTTACATCCGCAAAGATGGAGGTATAGTTTGGGGACGGGTGAGGGTAACCCTTATAAGAGATGCTAATGGACACCCCATCTATCTTTTACCCACCATAGAGGATATTACAGACCGGATAGCTGCCGAAGCAGCGTTAAAAGAGAGCGAAGAGAAGTTCCGCAGTGTGTTTGAGAGCTCCATTGTTGGGATGTCACTCACTCTTCCCGACGGAGCAATTAATCCCAATATGGCATTCTGCAAGATGCTGGGATATTCTCCTTCCGAAATGCAGCAAAACTGGACTAATATATCCTACCCTGATGATGTACCTCAAGCTCAGGAAATGGTGCAGTCCATCCTTAGGGGAGAGAATAGCTCAGCCAGATTTTATAAACGCTATATTCATAAAGACGGAAGCATTATTTGGGCTGATGTAAGCACTGTGCTCCAGAGAGATAATGACAATAACCCCAAGTTCTTTATAACAACCATCGTAGATGTAACCCAACAGAAAGTGGCTGAGATAGAAGTTCTTAAAATGAACCGGGTGTACGCAGTGATAAGCCAGATAAATCAGATGGTGGTTAGAACCAGAGACAGGCAACAAATCCTGAACGAATCATGTCAAATAGCCATAGACTTTGGGAAATTCCGCTTGGCATGGATTGGCGAAATAGATGAACAACAGCAGACTTTGAAGCCCATAGCCTGGGCAGGACCGGAAACCGATTACTTAAAGACGATAAAGCATATATCTACGCTTGATGTTCCCGAGGGGAGAGGTCCTACAGGTAAAGCAATTAGAAACAAGAAGTGTTGTTATTGCAACGACATTGCCTCTGATCCTGATTACGAAGTTTGGCGTAATAAAGCACTCCAAAGAGGTTTTCGCTCCTCAATTGCACTGCCTCTGATTATAAATGACAGAGTTCTGGGAGTGTTTAACCTATATTCTGAAGAGCCACACTTCTTCAATGATGCAGAATTGCTTCTGTTGGAAGAAGTAACCGGCGATATTGCCTTTGCATTGGAGATGCTGGAATTCGAGAAAATCCGCCTTGATTCTGAAGAAGCGTTAAAAATCAGTGAGTATAGATTCCGTGAGTTGTTTGAACATATGAGTAATGGAGTCTCTGTTTATGAACCAGTGAATGATGGAGCAGATTTTGTAATCAGGGATATCAATAGTGCGGGTGAAAGGATCACCCACTTCACTTACGATGAGATAGCTGGCAGAATCGCCTCCGAAGTGTTTCCTTCTCTAAAGGAGAAAGGGCTTCTGGCGGTGTTTAGTGAAGTAAGCAAAACCGGAAAACCGGTGCGATGCAGCACCTATAATTATGTTGGGAACAAGCTTGAATACTGGCTGGACAATTACGTATTGAAGCTGGAATCGGGTGAGATTATTGCAATTTATGATGATGTAACCGAAAGAGTGAAAGCAGAACAAGAGCTGAAGCAGAATGAAGAACGCCTGAAAGCAGTGATTGACAGTGCTCCTTTTGGAGCACATACTTATGTATTGATGCCTGATGATCGGCTAGAGCTAATCGCTGCAAACCTATCTGCGGATACAATTCTTGGGTTAGATCATAAACCCCTGATTGGCAAAGATCTCTTAGAAGCATTCCCGGGTAATGCAGGTTCCGGAATTCCCGCTACCTATCGTAAGGTAGCTATGGGGGGAGACAGCTACCATACTGATCAGGTATCGTATAATGACGGAACAATTACCGGAGCTTTTGAAGTTCATGCTATTAATACTGGTACAAATCGGGTGACAGTATTTTTTAGAGATATCACGGAGAAAAAGAAATCGGACGAAGCTATCCGAAAGCTTAATGAAGAACTGGAAGAACGGGTGCATGAGCGAACTGCTGAACTCGAAACAGCAAATAAGGAACTGGAAGCTTTCTCATACTCTGTGTCACACGATTTGCGTTCTCCCCTTAGAGGGATAGCAGGTTGGAGCCAGGCACTCAACGAGGATTATCACAGCTTGCTGGATGAAAACGCAAAACAGTATTTGGATAGGATAGTTTTTGAAACAACACGCATGGGGCAACTTATCGAAGCCCTGCTAAAGCTATCACAAATCAGCAAGCTGGAGATTCATCCGGAGCAAGTGGATCTTACCGCTATTGCAAAGAAGATCGTAAGTAGATTATATGAAGAGGAACCAGAACGTTCAATAGAGGTTGTTATCAAACCTGGCTTGTCTGCTGAAGGTGACGCCAACCTACTTGAGGCTGTTTTAACTAATCTGCTCAATAATGCCTGGAAGTTTACCGGAAAAGTGGCTAATGCTAGGATAGACTTTGGGCAGATATCCAAAGACGGTGAAACTGTTTTTTATGTCAGGGACAATGGTGCGGGGTTTGATATGACCTATTCCGCAAATCTCTTCGGGGCATTCCAGAGGATGCATAAAGCTACAGATTTCCCCGGAACGGGAGTGGGATTAGCAACCGTGAAACGCATTATTAACAGACATGGTGGACGCATATGGGCAGAATCGTCGCTTGATAACGGAGCAACATTCTACTTCACTATAAAGGATTCATAATGTCACTAAAGATATCCCTGTCTTCACTATACCACCTAGAACCTGTATAGTGCCAAATGCTGTTACACGTGTTTGAAATATTACTTGACTTGAATATGGTGCATGTGATAAATGGCATTAGGATGTACACCTATTGGTGTGAATCTGTTTGTGTTTTATAGAAGTGTTTCTGTGTCGTGGATGAAACAAAACGACCAGTTATGGATTCCTAGGGTTTACAAGTAAGCTTACAATCAGGGAATACTATTCTGTTGTGAATCTGCATAACTTTTGTCTGATTGTTTTTTCCTGATCGATCCAAAGTTCTTTTCATACTATCAGGAGGATATTATGAAACCGGTTTATACGAAGCTTTTGCTTGTGGTATTGTTTTTATTTTTTGTTAGCTCGGTTTTTGCCCAAGTGCTGGACATCACGCCGAGTCCCGTCACTTTTGGGATAGTACATATGGGCAACATGGACACCAGAATAGTTACAATTGGCACCGCAGAAGCAGGTGGAATAGAGATAACCAATGTTACCCTCGCTGGCGATTTGAGTTTTGAGATTACATCGATGCCGGCAAGACCTTTCATGGTACTCCCCACAGCATCTGTCGAGATAGAGATTACCTATACACCCTCTGTGATTGGCTTTGCTACTGCTGTGCTTCAGGTTACTCCATCCGGTTTCCCCGTTCAGTTTGTGGATGTAAACGGAACTGGTGAAGGTTCCGGTAGTCCAGACATGATAACCTATCCTGGAGATTATGATTTCGGAACAGTAGATTTGGGCAGTGTAGTATCTACTGAACTGCTTGTAAGACTGTCTCCCGAGTGGTTAGCTACTCATGCCGGTGGAGAGGTGATTAATGCTACTCTTATTGGTAGCGCAGATTTTAGTTCAGGGGCAACATTGAACACGGCTACAAATACGGCTGTCGCTTTTCCGTTCGTGATGAGTGCTGCAGACGAGATTAGTTTCGAGATATTCTATAGCCCATCGGATGATGGTGATGATAATGCAGTGATCGAAATACAAACTTCCGATTCCCGATTATACCAGATATTCCTCACAGGGAATTGCATTATGCCAACTCCGCAAATAAACCTGGATCCTAATAGTGTAGTGATGGAGCTTCCTGAAGGCACTATGTTTACAAGCTTCTTTGATATCCAGAATACCGGGACGGATTCTCTGCACTTCAACATTAATGCCGAAGAACTACCCACATGGTTAACCCTTAGTAGGGAGAATGGCACTGTAGCAATTGGGAGCTCTATGCGGATTAACGTTACTGCGGATGCAACAGACGTGATAGCGGATAACTTTAGCTACTTTGTTTATGTAGCCAGTGATGATCCGGACAATCCATCCATAACTCTGATGATAACTGTAGTGGTTACCACTGCGCCTCTGGTGGCGAATTTTACTGCAGCTCCGCTTAGCGGACATCCACCCTTTATTGTTTCTTTTACAGATACCAGCCATCGCGATCCTGATGATTATTGGGTTAATATCAACTCCTGGGCATGGGATTTTAATAATGACGGGGTGTTTGATTCATATCTGCAAAATCCATCATATACGTATACCTTGCCCGGAGCACACAGCGTTCTTCTGGTGGTTACCACAAATACAGGAGCAGTATCTCAAAGGCTGCGGGAAAACTATATCGTCGGGATGAACTCTTCCCCTCAAATTGTTAGCCCTCTCACAGCAATAAGCATGACTGAGGACACACAATATGGCCCTTCAGGTATAACATATATCTTCAATGACCCGGATGGTGATCCTGTGATCATCACTTGTGAAGGAAGCGAGCACCTGAACGCAATTGTAGAATTCGGATATCTTAGAATCATACCTTCAACTAACTGGCACGGAACAGAAACAATCCGCCTCAGAGCAGTTGATCGGTTTGGAAAGGGTCCTATACAAAATGTAGTAGTAACAGTTGCTTCGGTAAATGATGCCCCCATTTTAAGCGTTCCTGCTGATCTGTACTTCATCCGCAACTCACACTATACTGTAGATTTTAGCCCATACATAAACGATCCTGATAATGCTGATGCACAGCTCTCGTTGCAGATTATTCCAACCTTTGCAGGCCCAATCACGTTTCAATATACGCCTAATCCATTACCCAATGTGGTAGGGCAGCTTAGTGTGATGTTTACTTCTCTGTCGCAGGTTACCGCCATCGCTGGTTTCACACTCCAAGTTAACGATAATATGGGACGGCTGATAGCAAGTGCACCATTTACAATGCATGTTCTGGAGCAGTTTACTCCCCAGATAAACTTAACTTCTACTTACCAGTATGCCGGTCAAACAGTGGAGTTTAAAGATGCCACGCTTGGGAACCCGGATTATTGGTTATGGGAGTTTGGTAATGGTCAGACTTCAACCCTGCAGAATCCATCCTATCAGTACATGCAAGCCGGTACTTATGATATCAGGCTCACTCTTGGCAACACAGAAGCGGATGAAAGCGCCATGGTTTTTATTCCTGCCATGATACACTTGGTTGGCACAGCCATTTCAGATACGGCTCTCCCGGGAACCTGGACGCTGCAAGGATCACCTTACAATCTATATGGTGATGTTGTGGTGGGCGAGACCACCAATATCGTGATAGAGGATGATGTGCTGGTAAACATGTTTGGTGAAGCACCTCTGGAGGTTCTAGGATCGTTGAATGCCACCGGCGCAGTTTTTCAACCTCAGACCGGTAGCGGTTTTTGGGGTGGACTACGTTTCCGTGGCGACAATCAAAGAAATCCCAGTGAATTAGAAAACTGCCAGATAATTGATGCTCTTTTACCTGTGGATATTGAGGGACAAAATCCCAGCTTTAACAACCTGCAAATAAGTGTTTCTGATACTACCAATTACAGCGATGGTGCAGCCGTTAAAATAGCAAATAGTAGCAGTACCCTAAATGGGGTAGAGATTCTAAACTACCTTGGAGGTTTAGAAATTGAAGCAGGAAACGGCAGCCGAACTACACCAACATTAACCAATATCAGGATAAGAAACAGCACCAGTTCCTTGCGCTTAGAGCTTCCACCTTCCACAGCTTTAACTATCAATGGTGAAGCGATTGTAAACGGGCTTGTGACAGATAATTTTAGCATAGGCGTATCTATAGGGACAGAAACCTTAAGAACAACTGCTACCCCAACCCTAACAAATATTCGGGTGCGCAACAGCAGCAATACAACTCGAGCGGTTACTTCCGGAACCGGCATGACCATCAGGGGTAATGCCGCTCCCATTCTTAACGATGTTGAGATTGAGGAAGTCGCCACTGGAATTTTACTGGAAAATGTAAACAGCACCACTCGCACCACACCCACTTTAACGAACATCAGGGTTCGGAACAGCTCGAACACCCAAAGAAGCCTAACCAACGGTGTGATAATTAGAAATACACCCACTATAAGCATAACAGATGCTGAGATTCTGGATTTTACTACCGGTATCCTAATGCAAACTGATACCCGCACGACTAGCACGCCTACCTTAACTAATATTCGGGTAAGAAACAGCAGTAACACCCTGCGGACTGCTTCGACAGGGATCATCATCAACGGTAGCGTAATAGCAAGGCTGGATGATGTAGAAGTGGAGTTTTACAACACCGGCATAAGCTATGTAATGGATGGAGCTATCAGGGCACAGGGAACCCCAACCCTTACAAACATCAGAATCCGTAACAGCTCTAGCACCCAACGCAATGAGACCATTGGTGCAGTATTCTCGGGCATAACAAAGCTGAATATAAACGATATGCATATAGACTATTGTAGCACTGGTTTGAAGCTATTAGCCCCCGATGCCCAAACACCAAGCTTACCTACCCTATCTAATATCATAGTTCGCAACAATATTTTGCGTACAGAGACAACTGGTATTTACCTTGGCTCAGGGGTTAGAGGTAGCCTTAGCGGATGTGTAGTGGATAGCACTGATATTGGCATTATGATTGCTGATGGCAATAGAACTGTGCTGGATAATAACAGGCTAGTAGATTGCAAGACAGGTATCCGGGCAACTGGTACAAACCCTTTGCCTATTAGAAGACAGGTTTTCCTTTTACAGTATCCTTTTGATAACTATAAAGCCATGGAGTTGTTTGGTAGTGGTCCCTGGACAGTGTGCCAAAACACCATATACAAATATCCTATTGGTGTAAAAGCAACCAATGCAGATTTGAACTTCCACAGCAATATCCTCTGGAATGATGATATGATTTTACCCATTCCATTCCAGAATGCAGGCAGCACGATCAGTAACAGTTACAATAACATATACTATGGCATGGCTACTTTCCCCGGCTTAGGCAACATAAACGCCAACCCTTGTTTTGCAGCCGCGGCAGACCAGGATTTTGCCATTCTAAGAGATAGCCCATGTATAGACGCCGGTAATCCTGCACTCCCACGTGAAGCGGATGGTTCAATAGCAGATATCGGAGCTATGAGTTACCTGCACCGAGCCTCAGCAACGGCAAACCCCCGCTTTATAGTGGCCGGGACAACCGTTAACTTCACAAACACCTCTCTAGGGCATGGATATCCTGATTCTCAAATCGAATGGGATATTGGTAATGACAGCATAACTGATTATACTAGCCAGACATTTAGCCATTTATTCACTACTCCCGGTCTATATGATGTTCGTTTACGTCTGCAGAGTGGTTTGTTGGTAGATGAAACCATCTACGAGAGATTCATAGTAGTAAGTACCAACCAGTTGCCTGCACCTGCAAATCCCACATTAACCAGAGATGGCAACGATATCATCTTCAATTGGGATGCTGTAATCCAAAGGAACAGAGACACAGAAGTGCCCTTTTATATAGTATTCAAATCAGATACACCGGATGGCTTTTACTATTACAGAGGGTTCAGCACTTCCTCACTAATACCCTTCAGGGATTCTGGAGCTGCTTTAGCTGATAAAGCTTTCTATATGGTAATAGGTTTCGATGGATCCAGAGCTGAGCTTATGCAATACATTGAAAGGCAATTGCAACGCGAAGGTATAAGGAGCAAGCAATAAGAACGGGGATAATCCCAAAGACAGTTCTTTCGTCCATAGAAGCAGCTGACTGCATCATGCCCGTATGCAGGGAACTGAGTGGTGCGATGCTCTTTCTGGATGTAAGCGGGTTTACTACCTTCACAGAGTATGCCCATGCTAAGGGACACTATGGCATTGAGATTGTTACTGGCGTCCTAAATCACTACTTCCAGAAACTTGGCGAGCTTGTTTACCCGCTGGGTGGCGATGTCCTAAAATACGGTGGAGATAGCTGTTTAGTATATTTCCAGGGGCTTCATGACGAAGAAAAGGTTCGCAAGCTGTGCACCGAAGTGGAGATGATGTGCGGTGCCTTAAACGAGTATTATCTGAACGAATTTGGTTTTGGCTTCAGCGTTCATGGAGGGGCTACAACCGGAAGCTATTGGCTTAACATAGTTGGGAATGCAAGCTACCATCTGGATTATTACCTCTATTCACCTCAGTTATCGAAGCTATACAGCATTATTGAAGAGAAGCACCGCAAGGGATTAGGCTTTGTTATGCCTGAAACCGGCAAGACCTTACAAATTGACGCTCATGCCATAGGCTTTGATCAGAAACCTGAAGTATTCGTCCCCCAAGCCATCGCCCAGCATCTTGAAGGCAATACGGTTTCCGCAGAGCTCCGCAATGCGGTGGTGGTTTTTTTGCATATTTCCCCTCTTACCGGAGAAGAAATTCCCCTTCAGGATTATCAACATTTCTTTTTAGACGTCCAGAAATGGGTGTATGAGTTCGGCGGCGTAATTAATAAAATCGATTACACCGAAAAGGGCTACATTATCCTAATCCTGTTTGGAGTGCCAAAGGGGCATGTTGATGAAATTGAACGGGCTTTCCTCTGCGCTCAGCGGATAGTTCATAATCCCATAATGGGTATCCGTTGCCGAATTGGGATCACGAACAGCAACATCTACTGCGGTTTCATTGGTTCATCTCTACGATGGGAATATGGTATAATCGGCAATGCGGTAAACGTGGCAGCCAGATTACTAAGATTTGCCAAGGATGGACAAATTGCCCTTACCGAAGAGATAATCCCTGTCATCGAATCCCGTTTCGCGGTTCGCTATGTGGAAAGCTCTTTGGTGAGAGGCATAAAAGACCCCATTAAGATTTACCTTCTGGAAAGTGAGTTGCCGGAGCACTGGGCTAGTTATCAGAAGCTTTTTTCCTCACTTCCTTACGTATTGGGTGATTCCGTTTTACAAACCCTAAGCACCTTTGCCACTGCATCTGAAGCCGGAGCTTTGAGTGTGGTGGGTAAGCAGGGAACCGGGAAATCTTATATCCTGTGGTATATCAGCAATATCTGCCATGAACAAGGTATGTCGGTAGAGATAATCGTTGCGGATAGGTCTCGTAATTTCCTTCGATTGGAGCTGTTCTTCAACCTGCTACGCCGGAAGATGGGCATTGTTTCTTTTCGGAAAGAGTACGCCATGCTATCTATCTATGCTGCAGAAAAACACTTAGATTGGAATGATCAGCTTGTTTATCGGTATCTGTTTCCAGGGGTAGATTCCAACGCTTACTTAACAAAGGAAGAGACTGAGCTTTCAGTTGGCTGTATAACTGAATTTTGTGCAGCTATGCTTGGCACCTGTGATGTATTTGCTATAGATAATCTGGACGATTATGATCCCGAATCCCTGCTGATAAGCCAGAGGCTAAGTACTTTGTTTCTGGCATCCGGAAAGAAGATTATTACATCTAGCAGAAAAGAAGGTTTGTTCACGGAGCCGGAGGGTTACCATCTTGATACCTTAAATCTTTCGCATTTCAAACACAATCAAACCGATGCAGTAATCAGCGAAATTCTACCATTAGTTAGCAAAGCTGCCAAGGGTATTTTGCATAAGATTAGCGAAGGTAATCCCCAGTTCCTCGTGGCACTATTGCAACAGATAAAAAGCTTCGAGGATTTTGGCAGTGATCTGATAACCGAGAATACAATTCTGGATTGGCAAAGCAGAGGCAAGATATCCGGAAACCTGGAAAACCTGCTATTGGCAGAATATCAAAGCCTGTCAATATCAGATAGGCAGATCCTAAAACTTATCGCCATATATGGCAGACCGTTCTCTGTTTATGAGCTGGTAAGCATATTCAAAATTGCGGATGCGGATTCACTTGCGGTGCAAGTGTCATTATTGGTCAAACAACACATTCTGGAGCTGCTCAATGGTGGGGGAGAGCCGGTGTATGCCTATGCAAATCCCTTGCTTCAGGATAGCATCTATCGCAGTATTTTGCTTGGAGAAAAGCGAAGCCTGCATTTGATGATCGCTCAAGCCTTCGTAAAGAACACAGACCGACAGGAAGAACTTCTGCAAAGTATTGTGCACCACCATCTGCAAGCCGAAGATCATGCAGGGATTCTGAAATGGAGTGCAATTGCTGCCGACAGGTATTTCAAAGCCGGGGCTTGGAGCATCAGCAGGGATTATTACCGCATAATCAGCGATAATACCTCTGATCCCCAAGAACGCAACTTGGCGGTGCTGCGAATGGCGGAAGCAAGCTTAACCTTAGCAGATAACGCCGATGCAAAAGCCTTGCTGGACAGCCTTCCACCCTTAGACGGCTATTCTGCCGAATACGCTATCTATCTCAACACATTATATCTGAACAACATCGCCGATTATGCAACCTTACAGCAGTATTTAAAAACCAATCTACAATTAGTGACAGACCCGCATCTCTACCCTCTTACTTACAACGTGTATCTGGAATCTCGTTTGTATAGTAATGATTTAGCTCCTTTTTTCAAGGATGCACTAAAAGCCTACCCCAAGCTAAAGGATTCCCCCAAAGCGCAGAACCGTCTGGCAGGGGTTATTGCCCAAGCTTACATGAATCAGGGTGAGTATGAAAAGGCAGAAAACTTCTATCATCAAAAGCTTGCCATTGCGGAAGAGTTGGCGGATGGACTTTCATTGCGCATAGCATTTAATGGTTTAGGGGCTGCTCTATCCCGGATGGGTAAGAAACAGGAAGCCTACGAGCATTATCAAAAGGCACTCGCCATTGCAGAGCGCGAAGGTGATCGTAACGGTTATGCAAAGGTGTTGCTTAACTTGGGCGTTCATCATCGCAACATGATGGAGTATGAGGAAGCACTAAGTTGTTACGAAAAAAGCCTGTTGCTGTCCCGTCACATAGGTAATCTGATGCAGGAATCCATTACTCTCTTCGATATGGGGGAGTTGCTATACTACCAAAAAAGGTTTCCTGAAGCCAAAGAGATTATCTTGCAATCCCTTGATATAGCTATTCGCATAAATGACTATACCGGCATATCTTTCTGCCGTGATGCTCTGGGTGATCTGTATTTTACCAGCGAGGATTATGAAGCGGCTGAAAGCGTTTATCTGGAAAACCTCGCCTTACAGCGCAAGATTCACGATGCTGAGGGCATTGCCCATACCTGGGGGAATCTGGGGAACATCGCAAAAAAAAGAAAGAATTACCCAGAAGCCCGTAAATTGTATTATCGCCAATTGAAATTGGTTACCAAAATACAGGATATAGACGATGCTGGCAGGGCAAGATTTAATATCGCGATGATAAACTGTGAATTGGGGTTATATAAACGCGCTTTATACCAGCTTAAACAAGCTCAAGAACTCTTTACCCAATGCAATGCGATAAACTTCCTGGAGATGTGCGAACAACAAGTAACGGAAATACATGATTTGATGCAGGCGCAGGATAAGCACATACTGCGTGAATCTTAAAACAATACAAATCACTCAAGCTTTTCATCTTTGATTTACTCTTGATTTTCCGTTAACCTCAAGCGAAATTCTATTATCGTTTCTTTGATATCCAAGCAAGGCAGTATGCACGGCACTTGGCATTTCCTCTTAAGAAACCTTAACCATCCTTGCTTATCCGGTACTGTTCCAAATTAGGGTTACACAGGGGTTCACCGGGATAAATCATGGTGAGATCATGGTCAGATCCCGGTCGGCTCATCATCGGCAAGCAAGGAAGATGTTATTCTCATGATACAACACTGCCAGGTAAGCAATATTGGGTATTCGGTCAAGCTGATCCACGGGGATAATATCAGGTTCTTTGGTTGAAAGCGGGACGGTTTATACTTTGGTGGGTTAAAGAATAATCCGGTCTCAGATGAAACCGGATTATATATTTGTTTTAGTTATGCTATCTAATTACAACCCACATTCTGAGCGGATTTGGTCCATCAAAGACTTGGCTTCAATACTATCCATGTACGATAGTGGGAAACCAAAAGTGTATGCTTTTCCACCATACCCATTAACAAGTCTGATCCCAACAGTTTGTCCGTTAAAATTGTCAAACTGTGCTTGAGTTGGAGGAGAGGTGGGAAAATCTACGGGTTTGCACCCAAGCTGGTAAATGGACTCTCCAAACGTCTGCGGGAAGTATGCAACAGCCCCCAAGCCTTTACGGAGATTCGCAAGATTAAAGTAGTTGTTTGTCGTGTTCAAGGTAACATCGTTGAATCCCGGAGCATTTGCCACAGCTTTTACAAAGAAGGGATTATTCGTGGCTGAAGAACCCAAGTTTAAGATTTCAGTTGGGCTGTCTATGAAGCCCATATAATTCTTTAGGGTGCTTCTGGTATTGGTAGGCGACAACTGATCCATCATAGATTTTATCTGGCTGGAGTGGGAAACAACCAAGTTCCCCCCATTTAGCATATACAACGTTAAAGCATCAGCTAAATCTATGAAACTGCCCATCTTGGCAGGATTATCATTGTGATACACCACGAGCTTGTATTTCTGCATCTCGCTGAAAGCAATTTGCCGGTTTCGAGCATCAGAGAAAGTGTCTAACATAATCGGATCCGGTTCTGCATTAGGATACGATTGATTAACAAAGCGAATATCTCCACTGTAATTTGAGAACAAAGATTCATAAAAGCTCTGGACTTCAGGTTGAGGCGAATAACTTGCTTGGGGTAAATCATTATCAATCACCAAAATACCATTTCGTGCAGAGGGAGGAATAAGCTTGTGTAAGTAGAACCTATATTCAGCGGGGATCGGATCAACAACTCCCTGCAAATCTTCACATGCCATCTGGAAAACGTGTTCCCCAGGTTCTGAATCTGGCGGAATGGGGAAGCCGGTTAGGAGGATAGATTGCCCAATAACAGAATCCTTTGGTATCCTAAGCCACCAATCACCATTTGCATCCTGGATTTTCAGGTGGTCGTAGGGAGGGAACTTGTAGTAATCATTATCATAACGAAGATGGAAATAGGTGATTTCGCTAAAATAGTTGGTTCCTGTGGCTCTATCTATTACTACATCAACTTTTTTACCGTAAGGTATGTTTTCATCGTAGGGGACAATTCCTTCGTTGAAATACTCGCCGAGCCAGCCCCATCTGATCCAAAGTTTCAGATTGTTTGAGAATACAGCGGTATTTTTATTCTCGAAGTCCTTGAAAAGAGGAGTCGCCCATCTCTGACCACCCTGAGTATATTGGGTGGGAAGGACTTCCGCGGTGGTATCATCACCCCAGTCTTCGTAATGATAATCTCCCATAGCATAGGTCTTAGGGCCATAGACAAGGCTTTTCGGGCTGAATCCTTTTTTAACCCGGAAGCTGATAGCAGAATTTGTATCAGGGACAGAGATAACGCCTGCCAAATCAGTTGCCCGGGCGATTACCTTAGTAACGGAAACTTGGTTTCCATTCGTATCAAAATCATATTTGAGGGGAGGATTGGAACTAAGATTTATCAAGAACTCACCAATCGAGAGCATAGATCCCGGGGCAACGGTTTGAGTTTTGGTATCTATCCACACCAAGCTTTCCGGGGGGGTGGTAACATTGCCCAGTAAATCAGTTTTCATGATTTGGAATTGATAACGGAAGGGAGTGATGGGCAGGAATGGATCACCATCATCCATAGAAAAACTAAGCTTAAGCCCTGCACCAACGCTACCACCATAAGGTTTGCCTTTAGTCGTGGACAGAGTGCAGGTAGGTCTATTTGAAGTTGTTGTAAAATTCCGCCAAGCGATATTCGATGTTATAGCGCCACGGTTGTCAATTGCAACTACTTCAAACTTACTGGCTCTAGGCATAGGATCGCCGTTAATGTCAGCAGCCGGGAAATTGATCACTGCATATTTGTCTGAAGTCCAGATAGTACGGCGGGTATTGCTATCATCTAATGGTTTGGTTTGGTCTTCACCGGGTAAATAATGAATCACCCATCCACCTTTAGGATCAAGATCAAGTAAATTCTGTGGGATTAGATTATCTGCTGCTGAAGCAAGATACTCGTATCCGGGAGTAACAATCGGATCATTGTTTTCGTCTAAAACTCTGAAGGCATAACCGGTAACAATACCGTCCTTATCCCAAGCATGCCAATATACACGTTGATGGAAGCTGTACACGAGAGTAGTATCGTATCCTGCTGATACGTATGTACTGTCCCAACCTTCAAACGAGGTTATTTTAATTTCCGGGGCTTGATTGCCCAAGCGGGTGCCAGACTTACCGCAGCCAGCTAAAACTAACATTAGTAATAGCATCATCAATATGATGGACAAGAGTTTTACACTCTTAACTTGCATCATTCCTCCCAAAACATCTGGATAATTATCTTACGAGTTGGCATTAAAAATGAGTGTGATATATTCGTCAATAGTTTTGTTGACACCTCTGTGATTCAGGCAGGCTGCAACAAGATTAAGATACAATACAGCGGTAGTAACTCTGCCAATTCCACCTGGGACAGGGGTGATGGCTAAAGCCTTATTTAAGCATTCATTATAATCGATATCCCCGCTATAAATAGTGTTCCCGTCGGGTTTGACTACCTCGTTAATACCCACATCCAATAATATTGAATTCTCTTTAATCATGGTGACTTTTACAAAGTTTGCCCTGCCTATTGCAGAGATTAGAATGTCCGCGCTACTGGTGATTTCCGCCAGGTTGGAAGTCTTGCTATGACAAACTGTAATAGTGGCGTTGGCGTATGCTCTTTTCCAAAGTAAAATGTTTGCCATTGGTTTGCCCACAACGTTGCTACGCCCCAAAATTACCACATGCTTGCCTTCGGGGTTTATCCCATAGAAGCGCATCAGGTAGTAAACTGCTGCCGGAGTGCAGGGAAGAAAGCCATCAACTTCCATCATGATCTTACCCAGGTTCATAGGATGCAGGCAATCCAAGTCCTTGTCCGGATTGATGGATTTATTAATTGTTGAATCACTTATGTGTTTTGGTAGTGGTTTTTGGATCATTATCCCATCGATAGACGGATCTGTATTTGCTTTGGTTAAGCAGTTAAGAAGTTCCTGCTCACTTGTGTTTGCAGGAAGCTGGAGCAGATAAACACCACAGCCTAGCTTTTTA
The DNA here is from genome assembly GCA_964430595.1 of uncultured Candidatus Cloacimonas sp. Lineage (GTDB taxonomy): Bacteria > Cloacimonadota > Cloacimonadia > Cloacimonadales > Cloacimonadaceae > Cloacimonas. The sequence goes on along the minus strand of CAYSGM010000006.1, from coordinate 2,578 downwards.
CCATTTGTTATTATGCTTTGCACATAGTAAGCTGACGCAGGATCACCTCCAACTTGGATCAAAAGCATTTGGGGGCT
>CAYSGM010000006.1:0-2491 GCA_964430595.1 uncultured Candidatus Cloacimonas sp. | reverse complement strand
AACGTTGCAACCGGCTTACCATTCAGGACATGTTCCACGTAAACTCCAGATTATCAATCATAGATTATTACTGCAAGTTCCGCTTTATGCGGGTTATATCCACAGCTATTCCGGTGGAATCATCTATCTCTATTAATACTGCATTTACTTGAAGACCAAGATCAGAGGCTTCATAACGATTTGGGATAGAGGTAAGGAACTTCTCTACAATGATGGCTTTTTTTATCCCTATCACACTGTCATGAGCTCCAGTCATACCAACATCGGTGATATAAGCACAGCCCAGGGGGAGTATCTCTTCATCGGCAGTTTGAATGTGTGTATGAGTGCCGATAACAGCACAAAGCTTTCCATCGGCATACCAACCCATAGCTCGTTTTTCGCTTGTAGATTCGGCATGAAAATCCAAGAGCAGGGGTATACCATCATCATGTTTGGCAAGGAAACTCTCCAGGGTTAAAAAGGGACTATCACAGGATGGCATATAGGTCTGACCGCAAAGGCAAATGATGCCAAGCTTAAGATTGCCTTTCTCAAGTACATGATACGGATTACCAGGAATAGTGGGGGGGTAGTTCATAGGTTTTACTATGCGGGTTTCTTTGCGGATGTAATCTAAAGAATCAGCTCTATCCCATAAGTGATTGCCACCGGTAACCGCATCCACTCCTTCACAAAAGATGGGATGAAGGGTCTTTTCGGTTAATCCTTTTCCATCTGCAAGATTCTCTGCATTCGCAATAACAAAATCCGGCTTGAATTCTTGCTTCAAGCCGGGTAATGCGGTAAACAACGCCTGTCTTCCGGCTTTGCCAAAGACATCGCCAAAGAAGAGAATTCTCATCTATTTAGCCATAGCTATCTGACGGGTTTCGCGGATCACCGTTACTTTAATCTGCCCGGGATACTGCACCTGCTTTTCGATGGAAGCGGCAATTTCTGTAGCCAATAAGGCGGTAGTGCCTTCATCAACTACACCGGGCTCGACTATTATACGCAGTTCTCTGCCTGCTTGGATGGCGTAGGATTTGCTAACTCCTTCCACGGAATTGGCGATTTCTTCCAGCTTAGCAAGGCGTTGCATATATGTTTCCAGCATTTCACGGCGTGCACCGGGGCGGGCACCGGAAATGGCATCAGAAGCCTGCACCAGAGCTGCATATACGGAAGTAGCTTCCACTTCTTCGTGGTGAGCCTCGATGGCGTTTACGATCAGTTTTCCTTCACCATTCTTACGGGCAAGATTTGCTCCAATGATTGCATGAGTGCCGTCGAATTCGTGATCAACAGCCTTACCGATGTCATGTAGCATACCTGTGCGGCGAGCAATTTCCTGATCTAAACCAAGTTCTGCGGCAAGCATACCACAAATCCAGGCAGCCTCAATGGAGTGTTGTAAAACATTTTGACCGTAGCTGGTACGGTAATGAAGCCTACCCAATACCTTGATCAGGTTGGGCGAGATATTATGAATATTGGTTTCCAACACAGCCTTTTCACCAATCTTCATGAGGGTCTCTTCCATTTCCTTGGTGGTTTTAGCTACCACTTCTTCGATTCTACCGGGATGGATGCGCCCATCAGAAATAAGCTTCTCTAATGATAACCGGGCAATTTCTCTACGGACGGGATCGAAACATGAAAGTACCACTGCTTCAGGAGTGTCGTCTATAATTAAATCTACTCCGGATGCTTTTTCGAAGGTACGGATATTCCTGCCTTCCCTTCCTATTATGCGCCCTTTCATTTCATCGGACGGAAGTGACACTACTGATACTGTGGTTTCGGAAACATGATCCACTGCCATCCGTTGAATGGCTGTAGAAAGTATTTCTGCGGCTTTCTTGCTGGTATCCAGTTTTAATTGCTCTATGGTTATGCGGGCATCATTTGCTGCCACCTGTCTGGCTTGAGTGATAAGCTCCTCACGTAAACGTGCGATAGCTTCTTCGCGGGATAGTCCAGCTATTTCTGCCAGCTTGTTCTTTTGTTCGGTAACAATAACTTCATACTCGCTTTTCTTCTGGCTGAGCTCATCTTCTTTGGTTTTCAGCTTTCTTTCTTGTTCGGTGAGGTTGGTTTCTTTTTTATCCAGAGAATCAAGACGCTTATCCAAACTGCCCAGACGTTCATTATATTTCTTTTCCTGGATGCGCAATTCCTTTTGGCGTTCCTTGATTTCTTCGTCCATTATCCGCTTCTGCTTGAACCATTCTTCGCGGGCTTCGAGGATAGCAGCTTTCTTGGCAATTTCTGATTCGTGTTTGGCGTCTTTTTTAATATCTTCGGCTATTTGAGTGGCTTGGGAGATAAGCTTGAAAGTGCTGTTGCGCCGTATCATGTAGATAAACAGTGCAACAACAAATCCTAATACCAACCCAATGCCAATTGCAAGGTAGGGATTTATCATATTCATTAATCAATCCTTCTTTGTATATCTATGAAGCTTTTGTTCCCCAAATCGAATTAAAGTGCCCGCATGAACCGTTTA
>CAYSGM010000005.1:0-45472 GCA_964430595.1 uncultured Candidatus Cloacimonas sp. | reverse complement strand
GGAGATCCGTGGTATTGGAAGTCGCTGGATGAAAGCGGCTGTTATCATATACGTTTCTTCCCCATTCCCACCAAGCGTGATTATTTCTGCGAGTATGTGGATGTGGTGTTCGATCCCGAAACCGAGCTAATCACCAGCCACAACTGCTCCGAATGCCACGAAGACGACACCTGCCGTCATTACCTCTCCATCCTTCGCTATGCATATCTTTACCTTAGCACCGCCATTTTTGAGGCAGAGGTGGTGGAAACCTGCGGGGGCAATGCCCTCAGCGGAGATGAAGCTTGGCAGAATACCGCCCGCAGTGCCAAGCTGTATCTGGAGGGTGTTTACAACCCTGATACAGACAAAGTGCGCTTCTATCACAGTGATTTTGCTCCGCTAGATCCCGTGCTGATGGGCAAGCTTTTTGCCGGAGAGCAACTGGAAGCCACACATTTGCGTAAGAGCGCACATTACACCGCCAACATGGGTGCATTCAGGGACGAGGAGCTGCGCCTCTTCCACTTTCTTAACACGCACCGTGCTGCATATAGTGGCAAAGGGCAGTTCTGGTCTCTATACAAAAAGGACTTTGCCTCTGCTCTGTCCATTATGCAAAACTGCCGTCCCCGCTTTGTGATAAAAGAAAGCGGAGAGCCCTTAAGTTTTTCCCCTCATCCTTACCCGCTTAGTTTGCGTATCGAACCTGCCGGTGCTAAGCACTTCAGCCTGAAGGCAGTGGTTATAGACGAGCTTTCCACCTGGTTTGCCGGGCATCCCACCTGGCTTTTTTTCCGCAACCGCATCACTAAGATACACATCCCGCTGCGCACCGAAATTATAGATGCCATATTTGGTAAGGGTTTAACGCTAAAACCCCGTGATCTGGTGTATTACCGCAGCATTGTCCACCGCGAACTGCACGAGCAGGAAATCTATCTGGATTTCGACCCCAGCATCAACCTGCCGGAGATAATCGACGAACCTGCCCTTAAACGCTTGCACCTAAAGAAGCTGGGCGAACAAGTGCTGGTGGGCGGAAGCCTGGTGTTCCCCGGCGAGAAAGAGATACCGCTTTCCGTGCTCCGCTTTCGCAAACCCCTGGTGCATTGCAGTTACACCGATGATAATGAGGGCGGAGAAGCCTGGTTCCATCTTGCTCCGGAGCTCTTCGAACAAACCCGCCAACTGCTTGCCAAGCTGCCCGAGCCTGAAATGAACCGCCTGGAGCAGCATGCAGAACTGGTGTTCGGCGGCGAAGCCAAGCTTGCCAAGCTGCGTGAAGCCATCTTCGAGCTTAGCGATCAGGATTGGGACATCCGTATAGATGAAGAGCTTAACCGCGAGTTCGTAGCCAAAGTCCCGCTGCAGGTGGAAGTGCTTGCCCGCAAGGAAGATGACATAGACTGGTTCAGCTACGACATCCGCTACCACTATCAGGACATCAGCTTCACTCACGAGGAACTGCGCCGTTTCTTCAAAAGTAAAGAAGAGTTCCTGCACACCGCCGAGGGGCGCATTGTGTTCATCAGCAATCCGCAGGTGTTCTTCGAAGTGGAAGCCCTGATTTCCCAAAGCGAGCTGAAAGCAGACAGCGTATATCGCGCCCGCATGATAAACCTGCCCTACTACCTTAAGCTCAGGGAAGAAAACCCCGCCTTCCGTATGCGGGGAGACGACTGGCTGGAAGGCTTGTTCGAAGCTCTCCTCAGCCGCAAACTAAGCAGCAACGAGGCTCTCCCCATCTACCTGCAAACCGTGCTGCGCGGCTACCAAAAAGCCGGCGTAACCTGGATTAAGATGCTGGCGCATTACCACCTGAACGGCATTTTAGCCGACGAAATGGGCTTAGGGAAGACCATTCAGGCACTTTCCGCCATCCTAAGCACCGCCGAGGGACGCATCTCTCTGGTTATCTGCCCCAAAACCCTGCTCTACAACTGGGCTGCGGAGATAGATAAGTTTCACACCAACATCCCCTTTGCCATCGTGGAAGGCGACAAGGCAACCCGCACCGAGATACTGGGCAGCCCCAACATCAAGCTGTTCATCATGAGTTACTCCATGGTGCTGGGCGATGTTGCCCTGCTAAAGACCATGGAGTTCGAGTGGATAGTGCTGGATGAAGCGCAGAACATCAAAAACGTCTCTGCCCAACGCACTTCCGCCATCAAGAAGCTCAATGCCCGCCACCGTCTGGCGCTATCCGGCACGCCCGTGGAGAATAACCTCACAGAGCTGTGGTCGATCATAGACTTCCTGAATCCCGGCTATCTGGGCACTTTGAACAAGTTTAAACAGAACTACCTCCCCACGGATGATAACACACAGGCACGCTTATCTCTGCGCCGTATGTCTGCCCCCTTCATGCTGCGCCGCATCAAGAAAGAGGTGCTGCTAGAGCTTCCTGACAAGCAGGAGCAAATCTCTTGGTGCAAGCTTAACCCCGTGCAGGAGAAGCTGTATCTGCAAATCCTGGATATGGTGCAGAAAAAGCTGATGCCAAGCGGTAATGAAATGCCAAGCTATGTACATATTCTGGCAGCGCTTACCAAGCTGCGACAGCTATGCAACCATCCGCATCTGGCAAACCCGGATATTCTGCCTGAGATTGAGGCTTCCACCAAACTGGAGCAACTTGTGGAGCTGGTTACCGAAGCCACCAGCGCAGGGCATAAGGTGCTGGTATTCAGTCAGTTTGTCCAAATGCTTAGCATCATGCGCAAGGTGTTCGATTCGCTTGGCATCGCCTATGCCTATCTGGATGGGCAGACCAAGGACCGCGTTACCCCCGTGAAGCGTTTCGAGACCGAGCCGGAACTGAAGCTGTTCCTGATCAGCCTTAAAACCGGCGGCACCGGCTTGAACCTTACCGCTGCGGATACAGTGATCTTGTATGACCCATGGTGGAACCCGATGGTGGAGAACCAGGCCATAGACCGCACCCATAGGATAGGGCAGACCAGAAAGGTGCAGGTGTTCCGCCTGATCGCCAAAGGCACGGTGGAAGAGAAGATCATCGCTTTGCAGGAAGCCAAGCGCGAGATGTTCGAATCCGTTATCGAAGGCGGACAGGGAGTGCTGAAAGCGATGAATATTGACGATCTGAAGCAGTTGTTTAGTTACGATGGGAATTGAGGACGGTAAGTAGATTTCTATTTTTAACAAAGAGTAAAAGAGCAAAGAGTAAAAAGAGAGGGAATTAGATACATAGATTGAGTTAGATTGTATAAATCAGGTTGATCAGCTAAATCATGTTATCAGAGTTCCCATAAAATCCTGTTAAATCCCTATCATGCTGTTCAGCCTCAATCTATTATTTATCCCTCTGCATCTTGGAAAACCACTTCTTCTTCCTTGCTCTTCCGCACCTGATTGGAAGGAGGGTTCACCGGGAGCTCACCATGATAAAGCCCGATGAGATCATGGTCAGATCCCCTGCGGTTCTGCTTTGGCAAGCAAGAGAGCAGTTATGTAAGCAGAAGTGATGATGGTATATATTGCGATAAATGGGCTTTGGGTATGTGGGGAAGCAGAAAAACGTTCGTGCGAAAGATGTTGACAAAACAAAGCAACATGCCTGATTGTGACCTCATACAACAAGCAAAGGAAGGACTTTTGAAACAGTATATTATCAAAACTCTGGTAACCCTTTTCATTATTGTGTCGGTTAGCGAAATAGCCAAGAGAAGCAGTTTGATCGGCGGTATTCTGGTGTCCCTGCCGATCGTGTCTGTGCTGGCGATGATGTGGCTGTGGGTGGATACCAAAAGCAAAGTGAAGGTGGCAGAGCTTTCCAATACCATTTTCTGGCTGGTGATACCCTCATTAGTGCTGTTCATCAGCCTGCCCTTGCTGCTTAAAAAAATGGATTTTGGCTGGGCTATGCTGTTATCCTGCTCGTTCACAGTGATTGCTTACTACCTGATGGTAACGTTGCTGGGGTATTTTAATATTAGGTTGTAGGTGTTAGGTGTTAGGTGTTAGGTGGTAGGTTACAGGTTACAGGTGGCAGTGAGGTGTCCTGTAGATGTATCTCTTTCCCTCTTTCCCTCTTTTTTAGCCCCATTCTCTGCTATTCTCCGCTTTTCTCTGCTTTTCCTCTGTGTTGAAAGAAATCTATTTCTTAGGCTTTGATAATAGGGGCTATGTAATCTTTCAGTTTCGGAAGGTGTATCTCGATGACTGAGTGTATTTCCTGCAGGTCAATCCCGAAATAGTCATGAGCAATAATGTTACGAAGCCCTTTAATTTTGAACCACTCCATCCCATGATGTGCTTCAATAAACTCCTCAGAAAGCCTCGAGACCATTTCGCCAATCTGGACAAGATGCATCAGGCAAGCATCCACAGTTCTAGGATCACTTTTAAAGCTCTCTAAGGTATGGTTTCCATCCAGGTAAGTCTCTATTTGCGCAATGGATTCCATAATCCCGATGAGGGCGAAACGGTCATTAGCCAACATAGCGAAGCTCGGATTTGATATGGTTTAGCACATAGGGTTTCAGATAGTCTATATTTGCCACATCTACTTCCTTACCAAAGAGATCGCGAAGGTATTGCTTTAATTGATACTTGGTTTCAAACAGATCAGGGCAAGCATCGCTAAACTTAACCACGAAATCTATATCGCTGTTATCGTTTTGCTTACCGGTGGCGTAGGAGCCAAATATACCAATTTTAGCTACATAGAAGTCCGCAGCCAATTCATTTAGGCGTGCTGCCAATATCCGTATAATCTCTTCGTTGCTTAACATGATTTTACCTCTATGCTGTTTGATATCAATGTAGAACATGGTCTTGATCTGCCAATATACTGTCAAGTTTTTTGCTGATTTCTACCATTGGGTATAGCTCAGTTCTCCTAGGTTCAATGAATACCCCCCACAAATCACATTATAAGCACTTATAGCTGTTTCCCCGTAATAGACTCTCTTTCCCTCATTTCCTCTTTTTTAGCCCCACTCTCTGCTTTTCTCCGCTTTTTTCTGCTTTCCCTCTGTGTTGAAAGAAATCTACGCCTTATACCGGAAACACCCCGCCAGATGGTCATTCACCATGCCCGCCGCCTGCATGAAGGCGTAACAGATGGTGGTACCCACGAACTTGAAGCCCGCTTGTTTCAGGCTCTTGCTCATGGCATCGGACAAAGGGCTGCTAACAGGAATCTGGCTAAGCTCTGTCCAGCGGTTCTGGATGGTAATGCCACCGGTGAACTGCCAGATGTAATTATCAAAACTGCCATGTTGCGCCACGATTTCCAGAAATGCCTTTGCATTGCCGATGGTCGCCAATATCTTAGCCCGATTGCGGACTATTCCGCTATCCGCCAGCAATTGGCTAACCTTCTCATCTCCATATCCGGCAATAAGCTCCGGCTGGAAGTTATCGAAAGCAGCCCGGAAGTTCTCCCGCTTGTTGATGATGCAGTTCCAGCTTAAGCCTGCTTGAAAAGCATCCAGAGTAATAAACTCAAACAACTTGCGGTCATCATGAAGCGGGACACCCCACTCTTCATCATGATACTTAACCATCAGTTCGCTTGCGCCTACCCAGGGGCAACGGGTTATGGATTGCATACTAAGCTCCTTTTATCCTGCTTCTTAAAGGGTTGTACATGTAACTTAACAAATCTGGAATCACTGTAACTACTGTAGCAAATCTGTCAATTGTGTTCTGCATCAAGTGTGTGTAATGAAGCACCCAGCAACCGAGGTTTGACTTAAAATTACGCCCCATGATATCTGTCCGCTTGCTAATCGCTTTTAGGGCGGAATTTTGAGTTAAACCGGAGCTACACAACAAAACTTTCGCTTACCCCCCGTGACCCCTCCGTTTAACTCTAAAAAAGCCACTGTGTATCAAGTAGTTAGGCAAGGTTAGGAGAGGTGGCTTTTTTAAAGTCAAACAGAGAAATGCGGGGATTTGTAAAACTAAATCCAAAATATGTCCCAAAATTCCGATTCTGTCCCCCACACTATTATGAAGGCAATTATGTTAGTGCTGAACTAAGTATTCTAAGGAGTTAATCGACTGCTTAGCGAAAACCATTGACACAAACAGAGGTTCTAATAGAATTGTAAAAAACTATTCTTTGTATGCATTATGCAAAAGGAGTGATGATGCCCTATATTTCTAATACCGATAGAGATAGGCGCGAAATCCTTGACCGGATTGGTGCGAAAGATTTCGACGAACTGATTGCCTCTATTCCGCTTAAATTGCGGATGAACAAGCCTTTGGCTATGGATGCCCCGCTTTCGGAAATGGAGATTACCACCAAGATAAAAAGCAAGACCTGCCAAAACATTTGTGCGGGAAGTGCCAATTCCTTCCTGGGTGCCGGAGTGTATGATCACTTTATTCCTGCTGCGGTGGATACAATCGTCTCCCGTCCGGAATTCTTTACCGCCTACACCCCTTATCAGGCGGAAGTAAGCCAGGGCACCTTGCAGTTTATCTATGAATTCCAGACCATGATTTGCGAGCTTACCGGCATGGAAATTGCCAATGCCAGCATGTATGATGGTGCCTCCGCAATAGCCGAAGCCATTCTGATGGCAGTGCGGAAAAACAAGCTGACCAAGGCTATTCTTCCTGCCACCCTGCACCCAGAATATGTGAAGGTTATTAAAGTATATACAGAAGGCATCGGAGTGGAGCTGTTAACTGCCCCTGCTAAGAATGGCAGGACGGATGTAGCTGCTTTGGAAGCCATGATGGACGATAGCATCGGCTGTGTGGTGGTGCAAAGCCCCAATTTCTATGGTAATCTGGAAGATACCAAAGCCCTTGATGGCATTATTCACCGCCATGCCAAATGCCTGCTGATTGCCTGTGTTGATCCCATTTCATTGGCAGTGCTTAACTCACCCGCAGAATACCATGCCGATATCGTGGTGGGCGAAGGACAAGCCCTTGGCAATAGCATGTTCATGGGCGGACCGCTGTTCGGCTTCTTTGCCACGAAGATAGATCTGGCAAGGCAAATGCCGGGACGCATCGTGGGCGGAACTCTGGATAAAGAAGGCAAGCGCGCTTATGCACTTACCCTGCAAGCCAGAGAACAGCACATCCGCAGGGAGAAAGCCACTTCCAACATCTGTTCCAATCAATCCCTCTGCACTCTGGCAGCGGTGGTGTATATGAGCCTGATGGGACGCGAAGGCATGAAAGAAGTTGCCACGCAGTCCGCACAGAAAGCGCATTATGCCGCAACGGAGCTTGCCAAACTGAACGGGATCAGCATAGCTTTTCCGAATGCGCATTTCTTTAAAGAGTTTGTGATAAATACGCCCAAGCCAGCCGCAGAGATTATCTCTGCCATGCTGCCGCGTAACATATACCCAGGCGTGGATATGGCAGCCTACGGTATGCCCAATGCCCTGATGATCGCCGTTACGGAAAAGAAGACCAAGGCGGATATTGATGAACTTGTGAATGCCATGAAGGAGGTGTGTAATGTCTAAGACGATATTTGAATACAGCACCCCCGGACGTATGGGCGTAACTTTGCCCAAGCGTGAGCTTGACACTCCTATGGACGCAATGTTTGGCGCAGAGCAACTGCGGGCAAAGCCTATCCGGCTACCCGAAGTAAGTGAGTTGGACGTGATGCGGCACTATATAGCTTTATCCCACAAAAACCACTTCATCGAGAAGGGCTTATACCCCCTGGGAAGCTGCACGATGAAATATAACCCCAAACTGCACGAAAGTCTGGTGCGGCACACCTGCTTTGCCAACCTGCACCCTTATCAGCACGAAGATACGCTGCAAGGTGCGCTGGAACTGCTATATGAATTGCAACAAGACCTGGCAGAGATATCCGGTATGGCGCAGGTAACGCTGCAGCCGGTTGCCGGTGCTCAGGGCGAATTTGCGGGAATAAAGATCATAGCCGCATACCACAAAGCCAAGGGCAATACGCATAAGACCAAGATTATTATTCCGGATTCCGCCCATGGGACAAATCCCGCCACCTGCCACTTGGTTGGTTATGAGGTGGTGGAGCTTGCATCCAAACCGGACGGACGTTGCGACCTTGCAACCCTTCGTGGCTTAGTGGACGAAAACACCGCCGGCTTTATGCTTACGAATCCCAATACTTTGGGCTTGTTCGAGAACCAGATTGAAGAGATAGCCGAGATCATGCACAGCGTGGATGCGCTTATCTATATGGATGGCGCGAACCTGAACGCCCTGATGGGAATTGTGCAGCCGGGTAAGATCGGCTTCGATGTGATGCACTTTAACCTGCATAAGACTTTCAGTACGCCTCATGGTGGCGGTGGACCGGGCTGTGGACCTGTTGGTGTGGTTGAGAAGCTGCTGCCTTTCCTGCCTGTGCCTATGATCGCGAAGAATGAAGGTGGCTACTATCTGGATTATAGCCACGAAGCTACCTCGATCGGCAAGGTGCATACCTATTACGGTAACTTTGCCATACAGGTGCGAGCCTACATCTATATCAAGATGTTAGGTGCGATGGGCTTACGCCGGGTTTCCGAGAATGCCATACTCAATGCTAATTATTTAATGATACTACTGAAGCCTTACTATCACATTCAACATGAAGAATACTGCATGCACGAGTTTGTGATGGACGGCACAACGCAAAAGAAGGAGCAGGGAATCTCTACCCTTGATATCGCCAAGCGTCTTTTGGACAAGGGCTACCATGCCCCCACGATATATTTCCCTCTCATCATCCCGGAAGCGATGATGGTGGAACCAACCGAAACGGAAAGTATAGACAGCATGAACGCCTTTGCTGAGGCATTAATCGAGATTGCCAAAGAGTGCAACGAGACACCGGATGTTTTACATGAAGCACCACTTTGCACTCCTGTCCGGCGCGTTGATGATGTTCGTGCTGTAAAAGTGCTTGATCCCATATTTCAGATACAGGATTAAGCTCAAAACACATTAGGAGAATACATGAAGAGACTCATTCTAATTATAGCTGTCCTTGTAGGCATTCTAAGCCTGGGGGCACAAGCCGTTAAACTTGCCTATGTAAACACCGATAGGCTGTTGCTGGATAGCAACGAAGCAGCGGAAGTAGCCCGGCTATTTGCATTGGATAAGCAGAATTGGACTACTCAGGTAAAGCAAATGGATGAAGAGATTAAGCGCATGGAGCGTGATTTCGAGATCCGCAAGCTTACCATGAATGATGCTACCAAGCGGGAAACCCAGAGTAAGATCGATACCAAGAAAAGTGAAGCAGGTCGCCTTCTGGAAGAGTATTTCGGAGATAACGGCAAGGCAGAACAACGCTATAAGGAACTGATTGATCCCCTTACCGCCAAGATCGATGCTCTGATAAAAAAGACAGCTCAGGACGAGAAATACACCATGATCTTCGACGTTAGCATGGGTGTGATTCTGTATGCTTTGCCGACCTTGGATATCACTGAGCAAATCCTGCTGGAACTGAATAAAGACACTGTGAAACCCCCAGCGCAGGAAATGCCTCCCCTTAACCCAGCTGAAGCAGGTAATCAGGAAGGTTACAAGCCACCGGAAGACTTCAAGCCTGTAGATGGTTACGAAGAACCTAAGAAACCCTAAGGAAATATGAAAAGATTTGCTACAGCCATAAAAGCAGTACAAGCTCAGAGCATTGTCGGCGGTAAACTGATTGGCAACCAGGACATAAACTTATCCAAAGTAAGTGAAGCATGTGAAGCAGATTGCCAAACTATAGTCTTTTTGGAGCAGGAAAAGCTGCTGGAAGTGGTTCGCTCCTCAGCAGCAGGCTTGATTATCACTACCGAGGAATACGCTACACTGCTACCGGGTAAGAACCTATTGGTAGTGGAAAAGCCATACTTTGCTTTGATGGTGCTTATCACCTATTGGCAGAAGTTAGAAAGCATGAACCGCAGCTTTACCATCCATCCCAGCGCTGTGGTGGCAAGCGATATTCGTTATGAAGGCGAGGTGTCAATTGCCCCTAATGTAGTTATTGCCGAGGGTTGTGTGCTTGGCAAGGGCGTGGTGATAGGTGAGGGTTGCATTATCGGCAAGAACGTTACTATCGGTGCTGGAACTATGCTCTACTCACGCGTAACCATATATGACGACTGCATTATCGGCAAGAACTGCATTCTACACAGCGGCAGCGTTATCGGAGCCGACGGCTTTGGCTTCATGTTGATGGAAGGGTTCCAGCAGAAAATACCCCAAGTAGGCAATGTGGAGATTGGCGATTATGTAGAGATTGGTGCCAATTCCTGCATCGACCGTGCCACGTTGGGTACTACAAAGATAGGCAAAGGCACCAAGATAGATAACCTTGTCCAGATAGGGCACAACTGCATCATCGGCGAGCACAGCATTATATGCGCGCTGGTGGGTCTTGCAGGCAGCACCATTGTTGGTAACTATGTTTATCTTGCCGGACAGGTCGGGGCTGCAGGACACATCAAGATCGGCGACCGGGCTATGGTAGGGGCTCAATCCGGCTTGACATGCAATGTTCCCGAGGATGCGCGTTACTTCGGTTCACCTGCTATGGATGCCGGAGAAATGAAGCGTATTATGGTGTCGCAAAAGTATTTACCCGAGATGAGCCGTGCCTTCCAGAAGGCGAAGAAGAACACTACTGAACAATCTTAGGAGTTTAAATGGAGTATAAGCACACCATAGGTGGTGAAGCATCCTACACAGGTATCGGGCTTCATTCTGGAGAGATCAGCACGATTCGTTTCAAACCTGCCGGCTCGGAAGAAGGTATTGTCTTTATCCGCACCGATCTGCCAAACCGCCCTGAAATACCTGCTGACATAGACCATGTGGTGGATATATCCCGTGGGACGACTATAGGAGTTGGCAATGCCACGGTAGGAACTATCGAGCATGTGCTTTCTGCCATCAAAGGCTTGCGTATAGATAACATCCGCATCGAGATAGACGGTCCCGAAGCGCCTGTTGCAGACGGTTCCCCAATCGTATTCCTCAATCTCTTGCGTCAGTGCGGTAGTGTCCAGCAGGATAGCGAGCGGGTGTTCTTCGAGTTGGATGCGCCCATTAGTTTCTCCGCCCCGGAGGATAATGTGGATATCGTGATCGTCCCCTCCAATGAATTGAAGATCACCTTTATGATAGACTACAAGCATCCTTACCTCGGCACCCAATACACTTGGCTGCCAAGCCTGGATTATTACGAGAAAGAGTTCGCCGGTGCCCGCACCTTCTGCTTTATCAACGAAATCTTATACCTAAAAGACAAGGGCTTAATCAAAGGCGGTTCGCTGGAGAACGCTCTCGTTATTGCCGAGCCAAACATGGGCGAAGCAGAACTGAAACACTTGCAGGACGTGTTTGGCTACCACAAGCCGGTTACAGTCTCCGAAGAAGGCATCCTGAACAGCCATCCTCTGCGCTACTACAACGAGTTCGTGCGCCACAAAGTCGCTGACCTTCTAGGGGACATTGCCCTCTTGGGCATCCCCATCAAGGGGCACATCCTGGCTGCCAGAAGCGGTCACAAAACCAATGTGGAGCTGGTTAAAAAGCTGCGCCAAATACAGAAGAAGAACGAACTAAAGAAGATTTACCAAAAAACCAAGAGCGACGAGGTGGTGTTCGATATTAACGCTATCATGCGCATCATCCCCCATCGCTATCCCTTCCTGCTGGTGGATAAGATCACGGAGTTCACCCCCGGTGAGTCCCTGGTCGGCATCAAGAATGTAACCATCAACGAGCCCTTCTTCCAAGGGCATTTCCCTGGCCACCCCATTATGCCGGGCGTGCTGATTATCGAAGGTATGGCACAGGCTGGAGGCATTATGCTGCTGAACCAGTTTGATAACCCTCAAGACTTCGTTGCCTATTTTGCTTCCATAGATAACGTTAAGTTCCGCAAGCCGGTGCTTCCGGGGGACACCCTTCGCTACGAACTGAAGGTGATTTCCCTGAAGCGTTCCTTAGCCAAAATGCACGGCGAGACCTTTGTAAACGGAGAAAAAGTAGCCGAGGGCGATTTCCTGGCTATGATTATGGAGAAAGAAAAATGAGTACTATCCACCCCACCGCTGTAATCCAACCCGGAGCCATCATCGGCGAAGGCTGCACTATCGGCGCATACTGCAGCATCGGTACCAACGTGGTGCTTGGCGCAAACAATACCCTTGCAAATAATGTGATCATCGACGGTTACACCACCATTGGCGATGGCAACAAGATATTTTCCTACGCCGTTTTAGGCACCGATCCACAGGATTTGAAGTTCAAGGGCGAAGCCACCCGTCTGCGCATTGGCAACAATAACACAATCCGCGAATTTGTAACCATCAACCGCAGCAACATGATGGAAGAAGACACCGTGGTGGGCGATGGCAACCTCCTGATGGAATACGTGCATGTAGCGCACAACTGCCAGATCGGCAGCTTCTGCGTGATCGCCAACGTGGTGCAATTTGCCGGGCATGTGCATGTGCACGATTATGCCACCATCGGCGGTGTTACCGCGGTGCATCAGTTTGTTCATATCGGAACCAATGCCTTTGTAGGCGGCGCTTCCGCCATCAAAAAGGACATCGTGCCTTACACCCGCGGACAGGGCAACCCTTACAAAACCGTGGGTCTTAACAGCGTGGGCTTGATGCGCAAAGGCTTTTCCACGGATACCATCGCCGGCATCAAAGCCATCTACAACCTTTTCTACCGCAGCAAACTGAACACCTCGCAGGCTTTGGAAAAAGCCCTGGCGATGGATAACCTCAGCCCTGAACAGCTAAAGGTTATCGATTTCGTTCAGCACGCCGAACGCGGTATCTCTACATAAATCCCTTTCAGGAGGCTTCTTATGAATCTGCACACCATCACTATGCTGTGCCTGTTGCTGCTGCTTGCAGTTAGTATAAATGCCGTAACTACCGTCAAAAGCGTTGATCTGCAACGCTATCTGGGACGCTGGTACCAATTTGCATACTTCCCCAATGGCTTTCAGCCCAAGGATTGTGCTTTAACCACCGCCGATTACTCTCTGGACGCCAAAGGCAAGATCATTGTGCTGAACACCTGCTATCAGGACATAGCCGGCAAAGTTATCAAGAAACAAGCTACCGGTAAAGCCTACGCCGTGGATAAAACTAATTCCAAGCTGAAAGTAAGCTTCTTCTGGCCCTTCAAAGGGGATTACTGGATCGTGAAGCTGGACGCGAACTACCGCTACGCCGTGGTTAGCGACCCCAAACAGAAATACCTCTGGATACTCACCCGCACCCCAGATCTGGACAAAGCCAGCTATGCCGAGATAAACAGCTTCCTTGTAAAAGGCGGTTGGGATATAAGCAAGCTGGTGATCAGCGGAGCACTGAAGTAAGCACATAGCAACCAAAGCTTTACGCAAACAAATAGAACCAATAATTCCACCACATGCCATCTACAGCGTGAGCTGTGCCTATTTTGCAGCTTACATGCATCTTCCTTGCAAGAAAACCTCTATCAAACCTCACCTTGACCTCACAAAGAGAGGTCAAGGTGAGGTTTGATAAGGGTAAAACTATATGAGCCGAGCATATGCAAACTACAGCTTTATTGCGGGCATTGCCCTATCATTGCCCACCCATTGCCCTCTTTGTGGACAATGAGTGGCTGATGTTAAGGCAATTTGGGCAGGGATGGAGGTCAGTCTATGCCGATAATGTGGCGGAGGTTTTTTATCTTTTGGGCAGCAAGTTCTCTGGCTTTTTCACCGCCCTCTTTAAGGGCAAGGGTGATAACCTGCTGGTTCTGCATCAGTCCGTTGTAACGTTCACGTATAGGGCTTAGGTGTGCATTCATTACTTCGAAAAGCTCTTGCTTCGCGTGTCCCCAGCCCATTCCCCCTGCCTGATAGCGTTCACGCAGGGCAGCTATTTGCGCGGGAGTGGCAAAGTTCTTGTATAAGCTAAAGATGCTGCATGTATCGGGGTCTTTCGGTTCATCCACGCCCTGGGAATTGGTTACTATCTTCATGATCAGCTTGCGTAAGTCCTTCTCCGGTGCAAACATGGGGATGGTGTTGTTATAGCTCTTGCTCATCTTGCGCCCGTCCAGACCCACCAAAGTCCGGCTATCCTCATGGGCAAGCGGTTGCGGGATAACAAAGCCCTCGGTGCCGTACACAAAGTTGAAGCTTTGGGCAATGTCCTGCGCCATCTCCACGTGCTGAAACTGGTCGTTGCCAACCGGTACGAAGTCCGTGTCGAACAACAAGATATCAGCCGCCATCAGCACCGGATAGGTAAATAAGCCCATGTTCACGCCGTCATCGGGGTCTTTGCCGGCTTCCGCATTGCTTGCCAGCATGGCTTTGTAGGCGTGGGCGCGGTTCATCAAGCCCTTGGGGGTGAAAGCCAGCAGGATGGTAAGCAGTTCGAAGGTCTCTGGCACGTCACTCTGACGGTAGAACAGCATGGTTTCGGGGTCTAAGCCTGAAGCCAGCCATGCGGCGGCGATCTCAACAGTCATTTGCCTGATCTCGGCAGGGTCTTTGCAGGAGTTCAGCGCGTGGTAATCGGCGATAAAATAACGCGCCTGACAGGTTTCCGAAAGCTTCAGGGCGGGGGCAATGGCACCTAAGTAGTTGCCGATGTGGGGGATGCCCGTGGGTTTGATGCCCGTTAAGGCTACTTTTTTATTCATGTTAATCCTCATTAATCAGGCTGGCAAACAGGGTGTTGCCGATTACATCATCGATGACAACATCCACAATGCTGCCGGGCTGTAAGCTTCTGGCATTGATGATGGTCTCTCCATCGATCTCCGGTGCCTGGAACCACGCTCTGCTGCGATACTCGCCTTTTTTACCTTCCACAGCTTCTTCCACTAAGACGCTAACCTTTTTATCCACATAAGCTTGCAGGCGTTCTTCCTGCATTTGGTACCAAAGAGTTTCGATTCTGTTCTGGCGGTTCTCACTGGTTATGGGGCTGGGCCGGTCTGGGAAATCATAAGCGGGAGTGCCGTCTTCAGGCGAATAGGCAAAGGTGCCCATGTGCAGTAAGGGCACGAGCTCCAGAAACTTCTTTAAAGCGTTTTCATCCCTGGTCGTTTCGCCGGGGAAGCCGGTGATCAGGGTGGTTCTAAGTACCGCTTCAGGAAGCTCTTGTTTGATAGTATTGAACAGGTTGATAAGCTCTTCTCTGCCCTTTTGGCGGTTCATCGCTTTCAGCAGGTGAGTTTCACTGTGCTGGATCGGTATCTCGAAGTAGGGCAGAAGCTTGGGGTACTTTGTAAAGAGCGGCAACCATTCCATCTGGAAGTGATCCGGGTGCAGGTACATCAGGCGTATCCAGCTAAAACCGTCGATCTGGTGTAGCTTGGCAATAAGCTCCGGCAGGGCTTGCTTTCCATAGATATCCATGCCATAGAGGCAGCTATCCTGCGCTATCAGGATAAGCTCCTTAGGATACATGATAAAGCCTTTGGCGTTCAGCACCGGACGCTTAGCCAGCAACCTTGCCTCTGCAACTAACTCCTCAATCGGGATGCTTTGCAGCTTACCTCGGATAGAGGGTATCTTGCAGTAGGAACAGTGGTTCTCACAACCGTCGCTGATACGCAGGTAAGCATGGAAGCCAGGCTCGATCTGAGCCCTGTCCTGCGGGTTAGTGCTGTTTAAGATGCCTGCCAGTGCGTCGAAATCCTTTAAGCCTATCCAATGGTCTACCTCGGGATAGGTTTCTTTGAAGGTATCTGCGTGGCGATTCATGACGCATCCGCTGACAATCACCTTGCCGGCTTTACCATCCTCTTTCAGCTCAACTACTGTGTCTATAACTGCTTCCAGTTCTTCCAGTGCGCTGGTTAAGAAGGCACAGCTATTGATGAATACGATGTCGGCACCGATCACATCGTCAGTTAGCTGATAACCTGCTGCGCTAAGGATGGAGGCAAAGTGCTCGCTATCCACCAGGTTCTTGGCACAACCGAGGCTTTCCAGATAGAATTTCTTCATTATTTAAGCAGGTGAATGAACAATCCGCTGCGGAGTTTAGGCTCGAACCAGGTGGATTTGGGAGGCATAATCTCACCGGCATCTGCGATGCCGATAAGCTCGTCCATGGAGGTGGGGAACATGGCAAAGGCAACAGCTTCACGGCCGCTATCCACGCGCTTTACCAACTCACCGAGCCCGCGGATGCCGCCGATAAAGTCTATTCTGGTATCTCTGCGGGGGTCTTTAATGTCCAAAATGGGTTCCAGCAGGTTGCTTTGCAGGATGCTAACGTCAAGATCCTCCACCACATTGGCTTCGTTCCAGGTGCCTGCTTTGGGGCTGATGTGATACCACACGCCATCCAGATACATACTTACCTGATGCAGCCTAGTGGGAGCAAAGTCCTTTCCATGGGGGATAGGGCTTACTTCCCAGTTCTCGGAAACCTTGCTCAAAAACTCTTCTTTGCTGTTACCATGTAGGTCTTTCACGGCGCGATTGTAATCAAATATCTTCAGTTGGTTATCCGGGAAGATGACGGTCATAAAGAAGTTAAACTCCTCCTCGCCGGTATAATCCGGATACTGCTCACGACGCAGCAAGCCTACTTTGGCAGCGCTGGCGGTGCGGTGGTGACCATCTGCAACATACAGGTAAGGCAACTTGGCGAATTCAGCCTGGATGGTAGCTATGTCCGCGGGGTCGTCCATTGTCCAGAGGCTGTGGGCAATGCCGTCATCACTCACGAAGTCATACTCCGGCGCTTTGGCTGCCATTACTTTGGCAACGGTGCTGTCGATTACTTCCTGATGCCGGTAGGTGAAGAACACTGGGGAAGGGTGCGCATCGCAGGCATCCACGTGCTTGATGCGGTCGGCTTCTTTCTCGGCGCGGGTGAGCTCGTGCTTCTTGATGATGCCGTCCATATATTCATCCACGGAAGCCAAGCCGACCAAGCCGATCTGCGCTCTGCCATTCATTACCTGGCGGTACACGTAGAACATAGGCTTGGTATCCTGCCGCATGTGTCCGTTCAGCATGTAGTTATAAAGGTTTTCCTTGGCTTTGGCATATACCGCGGGGTCATAAAGGCTGGTGCCTTTGGGCAGGTCTATCTCAGGCTTCTCCACGTGCAGGAAGCTTAAAGGGTTCTTTGCGACCTCGGTACGGGCTTCGTCGGAATCCATCACGTCGTAGGGTAAGGACGCTATGTCTTTGGCTTTTTCAGGTAGGGGTCGAACTGCCTTAAAAGGTTTGAAGGTAGCCATGGTATCTCCTTGTTATATATCTTATTTATAGTATTCGGTTAAGGCTGCAACCAGGTGCAGATGGTCAAGCGTGCCGCCGGTCTCGCGGATGGAGTGCATTGCCCAGATGGGATTGCCGATGTCCACGGTTTCCATGCCAAGCTGTGCTGCTACAATGGGTCCCACCGTGCTGCCGCAGGGCATATCGCTGCGGATAAGGAACTTTTGATATGGCACCTTCGCCGCATTGCACAGGGCTATAAAGCGCGCACTGCTCTCTGCAGTAGAGGCATAGCGGTGGTTAGCATTCAGCTTTATAACCACGCCTTTGTTCATGTAAGGAGAGTAGTCGGGATCGTATTTCTCCGGGTAGGATGGGTGGTAAGCGTGTGCCATATCCGCACTTATCATAAAGCTATGGCGCAGGGCAAGGTAATAATCCTCACGTGAGGCACTCTGGGTAAGGCAAAGGCGTTCCAGCACTTCCGATAATAACGAGGACATGGCACCCTGAGGGGTCTGGCTGCCGATCTCCTCATGGTCGTAAAACACACCCATCACAGTTTGCTTGGGCTGTTTGGCAGAGATCAAAGCGGTAAGAATTGCATGCGTCATCGCCAGGTTATCCAAGCCTTGAGCACAGACCATCTCGCCTTCTATACCGACTAAAGCAGCGGGAGTGGGATCATATAAATACAATTCGCTGTCGCATATCTGCTCTGCCTTCACTTTCAGCTTTTTGGCAATTAGCTCCAGGAGCGGGTTCCCGCCGCTATCCTTAACGCTCAGGATTGCTTGCAAATGGGTTTGTCTATTGTATTGAAAGCCTTTGTTTACTTCTCTGTTAAGGTGTATGGCAATATTTGGTATGATGGCTATAGGGCTACCCAGATCTATGAACTTACTCTCGAAGCCCTTGGAGGTTTTAACCAGCACCTTGCCAGCTACGGAGAGCGCTCTATCAGTCCAGGTGTGCATAATTCCGCCACCATTAACATCGGTTCCGCTATACACTTCCACTCCGCAGCGCACAATACCCTTATCGCTTTTTACGCTGTTCACTTTCAGCTTTAACGAGGGACAGTCAATGTGGCTGGCAGCAAGGTTAAACCCGCTTTTGGCGATGGCTTCGCTGCCCATGATGAACGCCAGAACGGCGGTATCCTGACGGCAGATATAGTATTTACCGCCCTTTTTCAGCTTAAATGGCTCAGTTTCTGGCAGGGCGACAAAGCCAGCTGCCTGTAACCGGTTCTGTATTTCCTGGCTGGCATGAAACCTGCTGTTGCTGCCGTCCAGGAAGGCAAGGAAGTCTTTTATGGTTGCATTCATTTTACATAACTCCACGTAAATTAATCTGATGCTATGTTTTTAAGGGGCTGGATTATGTCAAGCAGAGAGGGGGGAAGGAGAGGTAGTAGGAAGGACAAAAAGAAACGGAGGTTTCACATAAGCGAAACCTCCGCAAGCATTGCATAGTGTCAAAGTTGATGATTAGATTGCTAACTTTGACGTGTGATTAGGCTTTTATTTAACTATAATCATCTTTTTGGTTAGGTTTGTAGAAGGGGTGTTTAGCTTATAGAAGTAGATTCCGCTTCCGCAGGTATTACCCTTGCTATCATTACCATTCCAAGTAAGCGAGGAGATACCCTGGTTTATCTTGAAAGTCTTCACCACCTGACCAATGACATTATAGATTGTTACCTCACCCTGTTCTCCAGCCTTCACAGTAACATCAATAGTGGTACTAGTGTTCATTCTGAAGGGATTCGGGTAGGCGTTGTTCATGGTTGTATATTCAGGAAGCACGGGTGGTACTTCGCCATTTACAAACACACTGATGGGACCATGGAAAGTTGTGTGATCCATATCGATGCTTTCCAGCCAGTAGTAATAGGTGTTACCAAGGGTTACATCAGTGTCGGTTAGGGTGTAGCTTGTAGTGGTACTGGTGTTTGTGGCAGGTATCATCACAGAGGTGATGGACACGGCGGTTGCCTGATCGATCACATCATTGCGATACATGCGGTATCCAGCTAAACCGGTTTCGGATTCGGTTACCCAGGTAAGCTTCACGAAGTTCTGCGCAGTAATGGTAGCAGAGAAGCTGCTAAGCTCTATTGGTAGAAGTATTTCAGTAAGACCTAGGGTATAGATATCCCAGATACCGGGCTGATCGTTTTCGTTTCTTTTATCTCTCCAGGCATAAATGGCATTGTCTTCTGCGGAGATACTGTAAGCTAACTGAGGAAGCGTTTGGTCTGTGTCCCAGGTGCAGATTACGTAACCACCGGGCTGACCGGAGACAGCATAAGCACCATTCTGGTTTAAACGCTGACCGTAGATATCCCAACCGTTTTCTGCGAAGTTTTCTTCTGTTTCATAAGCGATAATGACCCCACCAAAACCATCAGCAATTGCCTGAGGATTCCTTTGAAGGGAATCATCAAGAGTGCTTACCGGGACTCCGGTTAACAACCATTGGAGGGTACCGGTAGTTTCGCCGGTTATCTTTTGGGCATAGATGTTACTATCTGTAGCACTGAGGTAGTGTTCCCAAACGATGATAGCAGAGAACTCGCCGGCTTGGACGATGGCAGGATGGATTTGATCCAAGGCTATTGCCATGATCGCCACGCCGTTTGCTGTCCACTGGATGGTGTTGTTAGCAACTCTCTGGGCATAGATGTCCCAGGTGAAGTTTACGTTGTCTTCCCAAACGATGATGGCACTGCCGGTAGCGTCATTAACAAGGGAAGGGT
Source organism: uncultured Candidatus Cloacimonas sp. (assembly GCA_964430595.1). Classification (GTDB taxonomy): domain Bacteria; phylum Cloacimonadota; class Cloacimonadia; order Cloacimonadales; family Cloacimonadaceae; genus Cloacimonas. The sequence goes on along the minus strand of CAYSGM010000005.1, from coordinate 25,538 downwards.
TTACTTGATTGTTCGCGGCTATACAGGCTGGAACTCCGCCATTGTCCCACAAGTTTGCACTTATGTTGTTGATTCTCTGTGCATAGATGTCATAGTCTCCAGGACCTGTATATTGTTCATAAGCAATGATGGCACCATGGGCTCCATCTGTGCATATATATCCTGGTTTCCGGCTCTGTCATCCTGCCAGGTTACAATGATTCCACCTTGGTTATCGGATACTGCTGATACGTTAATCTTGTTGCTTGTTCCAGTGATAATTAACTTACCTTTAGTATAATCCGCCCACTGCATGTGTTGAGTGTTGTCAATTCTTTGGGCATAAATATTGTAGTTGCCACTTCGTGCATCTTGCCAAACAAAGAAGCCACTACCATTATTACCAGTAACAACCACCTGGTTGATTTGGTTTTCCACATTTTGCACTACCGGAATGCAATCCAGTATGTTCTGAGCCCAGATGTTGATGCTAATAATCACCAGGAAGGTGATGAGTAGAATTTGCTTATGCATGTTTTTCTCCTTGTTTAAAGAGGGTTTTAAGTGTGTTAACACGGTTAGCCATCAGCACGCATCGCAAGCAGGTAGTAAAAACCATTTCGACGCATGCTGATGACAGCCTATCTATTACGTTTCTCAGCTTCATTTCGACTTTTCCCTTTGTGATAAAGGTGCAAGCCGGTTTTTCATTAGTTTTCTACCTCGAACTCAATCCTGCGGTTCTTGGCTCGCCCTTCTGAGGTGTCGTTGGTTGCAATGGGTTCAGCCTCGCCCTTGCCAATAACCTTGATTCTGGCAGAATTGATGCCCTTTGCTGTCAGCCAGTCTTTCACTGCCTGTGCCCTTCTCAGGGATAGTGAACGATTGCTGTCTTCTCCGCCCACACTGTCGGTATGCCCGGCGATAAGGACGTTTACATCAGGATTTGCTTTTAAGGATTCGAATACTTTGGTAAGGATGGTTTTGGATTCGTCCATGATAGTTGCTTTGCCTGATGCGAACACGATGCCTTCCAGCACTACTTTCTTGCCTTTGGTCATGTCCAGCAGATCATCTTTCGGGTCTAAAAGGTTCTTGCCGGCTTTGATTTCTGCGCCGTCATTCATGCCACCGTTATCGGTATCTATCTTAAGTGCACTGCTACGGTGGGTCATAAGTTCTGCATAGTCATCCAAGCCATCACCATCTGTATCTGCTTTGTTCGGGTCTGTTTTGTACTGATTTATCTCCAGCCCATCGGTTAAACCGTCTTTGTCGGTATCGGCAACTAAGGGATCGGTGCGGTGCTTGATTACTTCATCATAATCCGAAAGCCCGTCGCCATCCGTGTCTTTATTGTTTATATCGGTCCGGTACTTTTGTTGTTCGTCCACGTCCATCAAGCCATCACCATCCGTGTCTTTCTTGCTCATATCCGGTTTAGGGGGAGCAACAACAGGTGGGGTAACTGGGGCAGGTGGAGTAACCACTATCACAGTATCTGTTTTCTTGGGTTCGTTCATGTCTTTCATATCGTCAACTGCCATAAGCGGATTCTTCGCTGCTTTTATTTCCGCACCATCATTCAATCCACCGCCATCGCTATCGATGTTTACTGGATCGGTGTGATGGGTGTTCACTTCCGCATAGTCATTCAGACCGTCATTGTCCGTATCCGCTTTATTAGGATCGGTCTTGTATTGCTTAGCTTCCTGTCCGTCTTTAAGACCATCCATATCGGTATCAGCAACCAAGGGGTTGGTGCGGTATTTGTTAACTTCGTCCCCGTCATTCAGCCCGTCATTATCAGTATCGGAATTCTCGGGATTTGTTTTGTACTGGGTCACTTCGATGCCGTCATTTAATCCGTCGTTATCGGTATCAAGAGTTTTAGGATCAATTTTTACCACCACTTCCACTGGAGCAGGTGCTTCCTTAACGTATGGGTTGGTGAATAGCAACCCCACGGTTAGACCGAAGAAGCCGTCGTGTTTCTTATTCGAAATCCTGCTAAGGTCGTCATTAGCGCGCACTCTGGCGTCCATCTCATCGGAAAGTGCCAGAGTGTAACCTCCGCTAATTTCTAAAGCTACTTTCGGGCTTAACTGGCTTTGAAAGCCTATGCCAAAAGGTATTACTGGTATCAGAGCTGAAGATCCGCTTTGGGTATCTTTCGATGCCCCAAAACCACCATACAAGAATGGAGCAAGGTATCTACTCTGGATGGGTCGAAAAAGTAAACGGAAATCCCCAACCACAGTTTGGGTAGAGTAAATGTTCTTTGCTTCAATCGGCACATAGCTTATCCCAATGCGAGTGAGAAGCTGATTCATTAAGCCTAGCTGCAGATAGCCGCGGATATTCGGGCTCATATCTTCATCAGCTCCGGCGTTGTCACCAACAGCGATCCCTCCTTCTGCACCATAGCCCCAAACGGAACCAACAGATTGTGCATAGCTGAGAGAGAATGCCATCAGCATTATCACCAGCAACAACAGGTATTTTCTTGTGTTCATGTGTTCTCCTAGTTACATGGTTGCCTTCGGATTGTGATGTCCGAAAACTCACCGGTTAAAATCCAACTTCCCCACTTTTTGATAAAAATGGTGAATCACTATATCAGTATGTCATCGCATATGTTAACACTATCACGGCAGCCAAAAACAATTGAGCTAAATCCATAATCGTATGACTAAATCAAATGACACTATCAATAGACAGTATAAGGAACTCGCAAGGGAAAGCAAATCTTTTTTTTACCTGGTGATGCTATTAACTTGCAGTAAGCCAATAATCTGAGGCTGCTAACAGGTTACAGCCATTTGCCGGATATTTTGCGGTTGCTCTTGTTTGTTGCAGGACAGTCTATCACTGCTGAGAAATTGATGGCAAGAAAAAACTTGACATTTATGGGTTAGCTGTTTAGCTTGTGTATAATTGAAAAAGTCAGTTGACAAAGTCTGTGTTCCAGATGCTGTCTTTCAATGTAATAAAATCAGGAGGCTATGATAATGTCCGGACTCATACACAAACCGATCCTCAGGTACTCCGATGCCGACCCGGTCACAACGGTCAGCGGAGCAACAGATTATAACCACAGGATAAAAGAAATCCCCAGCCCACCGGATCCCGGTACCCCCAGCGGTCAGATATTTCTGGCTGCCACAAAGCTATTTTCGGAATTTGGCTTTAGAGACACCACCACCCGTGCGATTGCGCAACTGGCAGGAGTGAAGCAAGTTATGTTGCATTACTATTTCGGTACCAAGGTTGATCTTTACGAAGCGGTGTTAAAATATGAAGGCATGACCATGCTGTCTGTGATCTTCGGAGAAAACCCGCAGAAATTATCCCCGGAAGAAATGCTGATTGATACCCCCATTCGCTTAATGGAAGTGATGCACGATAATCCCCAATGGGCATCGCTCTTACGGCGCGAGATTGCCGATGGTGCCACCCACTTAAGGCACGCCTTAAAAGATGTATCTGAACACGGTCCCCTGGGTGCAAATATGCATTTTCATGATGCCTATATGGAAGCCGTCCGCACTGGAAAAGCAGTGAACCTACCCATCGAAGCCGTGCGCGAATGCCTGTTGGCAATAGGCTACAGTGCTATTTACCTTGCCCCGCTGATCTCCATGATAAATGAACGCAACTTCCATGATGAGAAAGTGTGGGAAGAATGGAAACTAACCTTAAGCACCATCCTGAAAAGAGGCTTGTTAACTCCAGAATCTGTTACTCAAGGCACCTAAGAACATAATCATAAACAACTAAGAACAGAAAAAGAGTATGGCAAATACTCTTTTTTCTTTTGATACGAGAGGGTTACACAGTTCTTCCTTGCATGCACACCCCTATCACACCTCACCTTGACCTCTCTTTGTGAGGTCAAGGTGAGGTGTGATAGGGGTAAAGCACTTTGGTAATTATAATTGCACATACCAGGAATTGCATGCGTCCAGGAATTGCATGCGTCCCGCATGCACTGGATTGTAAGGCGTCTCGCCTTGCAATCCCCTCACTACTCCCCACAGGCAAGATGCCTGTTCACCCAGTGCATGCGCGACGCATGCAACTCCCGCGCGACGCATGCAACTCCCGCGCGACGCATGCAACTCCCGCGCGAGGCATACAACTTCCGCAGGAGGCACGCAACCCTTGCAACCATAAACTAATAGCCCTATCATTGCCCACCTATTGCCCTCTTTGTGGGCAATGAGTGGGCAATGATAGGGCGTTGCAAGCAAGTAAGAGCGTACTTGTCTCCGCCTGTGAGCCAACAAAAAAGCACGGTTATTATACCGTGCTTTATATGGCTAATATTGGTTTGGTGTTTATTTTGACAAGACCATGCGACTGGACAATGTCTCTTTACCTATCTTGATCACAACCGTGTAGATACCGCTGCTGCAAGCGGAACCGCTGTTATCCTTGCCATTCCATTCGATGGTTTTGCGTCCGGCAATATCATCACCGGCAAAGAGTTTTCGCACAAGCTGACCGCGGACGTTGTATATCAGTACTTGCGTATTAGCAGGAGTTTTGAGGGCGTACTTGATCGAGACATTGGGATTAAAGGGGTTTGGGTAAATGCTCTCGATACTGTTAGTAAGGGGGATTTCGGGAGTTTCTATTCCACCGCCTGTAGTAAAGGTTACGGAAGTGGGTCCATAAACCATTGAAGCACCATCCATCTCCAGATTCTCCAACCAATAGTAATAAACACCAGCCTCGGAAACTTCTTCATCTACAAAGACATAGGTCTGCAGTTGAGAGGTGTTTGTTCCATTGATAAAGACGTTCAGCATTTCTGAAGCAGCCATATCATCGGATGTACCACGGTAGATACGGAAGCCGGAAACGTTTGTCTCTGTCTGGGTTACCCACTGCAAAGAAATGTAGTTGTAAGCATTCAGGGTCGCCGAGAACGATGATAATTCCACCGGCAAGGTTCCTTCATCACCGTAGCCAAGCATGATGTTGTGGGAACCCTTTTTTGCGCCAAAGAACTGTAGGGAGCTAAAGCTAAGTTCCGTGAAAGTGCTTCCTGCGGAGATGTTTACTGGTGCACCGGAAAGCAGATGCCATCCGGTGGAGCTGTCATGCTCCCAAACCCTCAGATCCGGCTGGGTGAACCCGGAAAGCTCAGTATTTCTGAGGCGGACTTTCAGATCAAAGGGCTGTTCAGCGGTAGCAGTTACTATCCACCATCTGGGAACAACGGTTGATGAATAGGGATACAAAACTCCGCTATAATTGTTTACGATCACGGTTCCCATATTCGCTGTGGGGGTTATTAAAAAGGCATCATTGCTACCCTCGGGACCATAAAACGTTGTTTCCGTGGAGGCAGGTGCTGATGCGGTGTTATCAGAATAAAAAGGTGTTCCGGTATTGTTATGCAATGCGCTGCCGGTAGCAAAGATAATGTGGGCGTAATTGTTCGCAACGATCGTACCGGAGTTTATCTCTATAGATGACGCCCCGATAGCAACTGCCACGAGGCATAATATAAGGCTAAATAGTAGTTTCATTTCGGCTCCTAACGCAGCCGTTATTTGATGCGTTCTACGTTTAGGTTTATGCTAATAACTTTCTGAGTATTGGCACTACCGGACATCACGCGTGAGCATAGCGCAAGATAATCATTCGCATTCAATTCGTAAATGCCGTTAATGGAACCTGCATCGTATTGCGTGTTTGTTACGCTGAGTGCTGTGGACAGCGCTTCAAGATCATGTGTCAAAGTAATCCAACTGGTTTTAGCTGGGATGCCAACGGAATTCTGGCGGAAGATTTCCACTTCGATAGAAGTATTTGCAGTGCCTTTAATAGCTACGGTAGCTGAAACCCGATAGAAGCCGGGAGCGTTAATTTTTAGATATGCCGGTTTGCCCTCAAGCCAAGCAACAGATACATCCCCACTTTCAATTAGTTCCCAGGGAGTTCCGCCCCCTGTTCCCAAAATGGCAGGCATCATAGTTTCATAAGCAGCATCAGCACCTATTTCAACAGAGGGCTGAGTTGTGCCATAATTGCCATGGTTGTAAGCGATCTGACCGAAGCTATAGGTAGAACTTCCAAATCCGTATGGGTTTGCAGGAACCGCTGTCCAGGGAGTCCATGTGCCACCACTGTTTTTGTATTCTAAGATACCTGCGTTGTCACGGAAACCATAACCTCCGGAGCCTTCGGTAGTGTTAAAATTTAAATATCCGCTTGCCGGAATACCGATATTGCCCCGCACATCTAGCTTAAAATTCGGGGTTGAGGTGCCGATCCCAATCTTTCCATCGCTGCGAACCCTGAATAAGTTCACGGGAGTGGTGGCATTATCAAAAACAGAAAAACCATTAGCTGTGCCTGTTCCTGATAGTTTTACGTCAATATCATCAGCAAACAGGATGCCGATACTCATAATCAATAAACCGAGGACGACCATTGTAAGTACTTTCATTGTATTCTCCTTATAGCGTTATATCTAATAAATCGGTGTACTACCAAAGATATTCAAATTTCCGAGGAAAACAAGCACTTTATCCACGTATATCCTATCGGTATAATCCACTCTGATTCCAGGGTAATTGTGAGAGCCTAAAGTGTCAAGAAGAACTTATGTAATTTATTGGGAAGCATATATTTGGTGGAATCGTAAAGGTTGCCTTTTTATCGTACAACTGAAAGAAGTGAGTGCGTAAGTGTTGTAATCCGGCTTAACTTGGTACTTTCCTTCCAGCTTCATGTTTCAGATTGCCGACGGTTATGCTCAGTTAAACTGTTTGATAAGTGCCAAACAGCAATAAAGGCAATACTAAGGGATAGCGCAAGGGTAAAGTATGAGGGGTTGCGGTTGGACAAGTGAGATTTTACTTGAACTAAATCCCTTAGTAATTATCTTGGCATTTCTGAAGAAATTATTAAGCTTTTTAGGAGCGGAAAATGAAAGTTATAGAAGGAAAGCTTGTCTCCAAGGGCTATCGCATAGCCTTGGTAGTAAGCCGTTTCAACGAGTTCATCGGACACAAATTGCTGGATGGTGCCTTAGATTGTTTGTTGCGTCATGAAGTGAAAGACAAAGATATCAAGGTTATCTGGGTTCCCGGTGCTTTCGAGATTCCTATGATAGCCCAGGAAGCTGCTTTGGATAAGGAAGTGGATGCGGTAATCTGCCTGGGGGCAGTTATCCGCGGTGCCACCCCGCACTTCGAATATGTAAGTGCAGAAGTTACCAAAGGTATTGCTCAGGTAAGCCTCGCTACCCGTAAGCCGGTGATATTTGGCATCCTGACCACTGATAGTGTGGAGCAAGCCATAGAAAGAGCCGGCACCAAAGCCGGAAACAAGGGCTTTAGTGCAGCTACCGCTGCCTTGGAAATGCTGGGACTGATGGCGGAGCTGAGAAATGGGCCAAAGGCGTAAAGCCAGGGAAATGGCAGTTCAGTGCCTCTACTCACTTGAGTTCTCTGAGGTAGAAGCAGAGTTTAGAGAATACGGGATGCTGAACGAATACCCCGATATCCTTGCTAATCTGGGTGCTTCGGAGAATATGAACCCCACTTCTTCGGTTTATGCCTTCGCAGATGAACTGGTGAAGAACACCATAATCAACATAGACGATGTGGAAGCCGAGATTGACAAACATACCGATAACTGGAGCCTGGAAAGCATAGCCCGTTTGGATAGAAGTATCCTTAGCGTGGCGGTGTATGAACTGTTGTTTACAGATACGCCAGTTGGGGTGGTGATAAACGAAGCTATTGAGATTGCCAAACGCTTTTGCAGCGAGCCTACGGGTAAGTTTATCAACGGAATTCTGGATGCAGTTCACAAGGAAATAACCCAACGGGATAAGATGCTAAAGTAGCTAATGGAAACAATAACCTGCTCAATCGGAATCTTTGCCCATAACGAAGCCGGGAATATCCTTGCTTTGTTGAATGCTCTTGTTTCACAGAAAACAAAGGCTGCCGGGATAGCGGAGATAATTGTGGTATCCAGTGCCAGCACGGATGGAACGGATGAGATTGTTACTGCTTTTACTTCCCAGCATCCGGTGGTTAGGTTAATTACCCAGGCTAAGCGTGAGGGCAAATCTGCGGCGATAAACCTGTTTTTACGTGAAGCTAAGCATGCGGTCTTGATAGTTATCAGTGGGGATGTTATTCCGGCGGAGAACACCATTGAGAAGCTTGTGGCTGCTTTTGAAGATGAACAACTGGGTGCTTGTGGCGGACGCCCGGTTCCCGTAAACCAACATGATACCTTTATGGGCTATGCAGTGCACCTTTTATGGCGTTTACATCATAGAATGGCACTGATATCACCTAAGCTTGGAGAAATGATTGCCTTTCGCAAAGTGATGGACAGCATTCCAAGTGATTCGGCAGTGGATGAAGCCAGTATAGAAGCCATAGTGCGCAGTTTGGGGCTGAAGCTGCGTTACATTCCCGAAGCGATAATCCACAATAAGGGACCGGAAACGCTTTCTGATTTCATAAAGCAAAGGCGCAGAATTCAGAATGGGCATTTGTGGCTGCAAAAACACCAGGCATATAAGGTGATATCTCAGGATAAGGGCACTTTGCTTAAGATCATGCTTTCCGAATTGGCGGATGCTCCCGAGGATACATTTAAGCTGCTTAGCGTGATGGCATTGGAGATGTATTGCAGAATGTTGGGAAGCTGGGATTACCATGTGAAAAAGAAGAATCCCTTCACCTGGGAAATAGCACGTTCCACCAAGAATTTAAACGAAAAGATGGGTAAATGATAAATCTGTTATTTAGAATAGTAGGATACTGGTTGATGAAGCATATAGGTGCTCCGCGCCTGATGCCTATGAATTACACGGTAAGCCTGCTTTATACATGCAACTCGCGCTGTTCCACCTGTAAGATATGGAAAAAACAAGCCAGAAATCTAAGCGTGGAAGAATACAAAAGCATATTTCGCTATATCGGGCACTCACCCTACTGGATCACCTTCAGCGGGGGAGAGCCGTTCTTGCGCAATGATATCGTGGAGATTGTTACCGAGATATACAAAATATCTCACCCCCGGATTATTAACATCCCCACCAATGGCTTGTTGGTAAAAACGGTGGTGGATAAAGCCGAAGCCATTGCCAAAGCTTGTCCCAAAGCTCAGGTGATTATTAATGTCTCCATAGATGGGATAGAAAGCCAGCATGACGAGATACGCAATGTGCCCGGTAATTATAAAAAAGCAATATCTACCTTCAATGGCTTGAAAGCCTTGAAGCTGCCAAACCTGAGTGTGGGGATTCATACTGTTATCTCCCGCTTTAATGTGGAGAGCTTCTCGTCGGTGGCTAACGAATTGATGCGCCTTAACCCGGATAGCTATATCACTGAAATTGCTGAAGAACGAGTCGAGTTAGACACTATTGGTGCTGATATTACGCCTTCGCTGGTGTCTTACAAAAGTGCTGTGGATTACCTGATCCACCGGATTAAAAACGGCAAATACAAAGGGATGATGAAGATCACCCAGGCATTTAGGATAGAGTATTACAACTTAGTAAAAATGATCATGCGAGATCAGACTCAGGTTATTCCCTGTTATTCCGGGATAGCCTCTTGCCAGATAGCCCCGGATGGAGATATCTGGAGCTGCTGTATAAAGGCAAAACCCTTGGGCAACCTGCGCAAAGAGAAGTATAACTTCCGTAAGATATGGTTTTCTCCGGCAGCAGAACTGGAGCGCAGATCGATCCATAAAAAGGAATGCTGGTGTCCATTGGCGAATGCATCATATACCAATATGCTGATGGATGTCCCCACCCTGATGCGGGTAACCTGGCGCAGTTTCTTCTGCTGGTGGAGTAAGTAGATGATTTCCTTGCTCAGCCGTGAAGCATGTCCTCCACGAAGTATTTGTGAATACAGTGCTTCTAAAGACGGACGTTTTGCATGGTTCCTGCTTACCTGGCATCCTGAGAAGGATGTGGTTCTGGAAGAGATTGTAGCTGAGATAAAGCTGGAAATCCTTAATTCCCAGATCAACAATATTTCACGCCTTGAAATAGAGAAGTGGTTAAAAACCTTCTTTGCAGATTTGCACTGGAAGCTTCATGCCCGCTTGAGGAAAAGCACTCTGGTGGAAAAGGGAATCTCGCTCTTCTTCGGGGTGCTGTATGATCACGAGCTTTATTTTGTGCAATCCGGGCGCATATTTGCTGTGCTGACAGATACCCGAAGCATCCGCCCCACGGGTAAAGACTGGCAGAATTATCAGGTGCAAAGTCAGCAGGGCTTGCAGCTGTTTGGCTATGCCGATAGCGATCTTAACTTAAAGCCTCACAGGCTTTACATAGCGGAAAAGAATCGTCTGATAATACTTTCGGGAGAGCTGGCACGTAAGATACTACCCCGTGTAAGCGATCCGGCTACAATAGACACTCTTATCGAAACCTATGCCGGGGAAGATAACCCCTTATGGTTGGTGCTGGAAGGACGGGAGCGATTGATAAAGCCTAAGCACAGAAAGCTATCCCGGGTGCAGATATCCAGTGTAATCCTATTAACCTTAACGGTTCTTACTGCTATTTATATGGCTTTTGGCAACCGCATGATTGATCAATTGGTGCATAAAACCCGCCTTAGTGTCCAGAAAGAGAAAACTGTGCGACTGGAACAAATACCCACCACACTTAAGATAAATACGGAGAATATCCGTAATTACATGGATAGAATAGTAAGCCTCCCAGCCCGGAACATCAGCCTGGAAGTGGCGTGGAGCACGGAGCTGCCCTACACGATAAATCTTTCACCGGCTTTTAACCTTGATAATATATACCTCGTTGCGGGCTCGCGCTTGATTGCATTTGATAAGAAAAACAGACAGCTGTTGTGGAGCAAGACCTTTGCCGGAGAAATCCGTTCAGTGTTGCAAGGACAGGGTAACCTCTTGGTCAGCTTGGCAAACCAGCAGGTGGTAGGCTTGAAAGAAGATGGCAGTGAAGCTTGGCAACAAAGCCTGCCTACTGAAAGCATCGTCGTGGATAGATTTGCCCCTTGCGAGATACGCAGTGCAGATGATCCGCGCCTGGATAAAAGCATTGTGGTAATCCCTTCGCGCCGGGGAATCAGTATTATTGATCCAGCCAGGGGAGAGACCCTAAGTAGTATAACTCTTAAGCAGGATTTGCAGGCTTTATCCGCATACGATAGCTTTGCCAATTGCTTCTATGCTGTGGTGGATGGAGCGATCCTCTGCATTGAACTGAAGATAGTGAACTGATGATGAAATACGTGCTGCTTGTTCTTAGCTTACTGGTGAGTCTTAACTCATTTGCAACCGTAGAAGGTGCCCTAAGAACAGGCTTCGCGCGCTTGCAGTATGATGGTGGGGGAGATTGGTATAATGATCCCGAGATCCTGCCAAACCTTGCCCGATATGCCAATTCTGTGATGGGCGCAAGCTTTCCTAACGACCAAAGCACGGTTCGGGCTTCTGATCCCAAGCTTTTTGATTATCCCTTTCTCTTTCTTACCGGGCATGGCAACATCCGTTTCAGCGAACGCGAAGTGGAGAACCTGCGTACCTGGATGCTGCGGGGCGGTTTTCTGTATGCAGATGATGATTATGGCATGGATGCCTCGTTCAGACGGGAAATCAAGCGAATATTCCCGGAGCGAGAGCTAACCGAGTTAGATGCCTCATTCCCGCTGTTTACCAGTTTCTATGACTTTTCCACCGGCTTGCCCAAAATCCACCTTCACGATGAGAAGCCTCCTCAGGCATTTGGCATCTTTGACGATAACGGGCGCATTGTTTGCCTCTACACTTATGAAAGTAACATCAGCGATGGCTGGGCTGATCCAAGCACGCATAATGATCCTCCTGCAGTGCGTGATACAGCCTTGAAATTTGGCATAAACATCCTTCATTATGTGATGTATAAATAGGTTTAACATGCGGATATTAGCAATCTCGGACTGTCACTACAAGTATCACAGAACGGATGCAGCAGACACACCTAATGCGGAGCTGCTATTGTCCTTTCTACGAGAGTGCATTGGTAAGTATGATACGCTTGTGCTGGTGGGTGATATATTTGATTTGTGGTTCGATTGGAAATACTCCATTGTAAAGCAGTATTTCCCCTTGCTGAGGGTATTGGCAGACATTCATGATGCAGGTTGCAGGCTTTTGTATATCAGCGGAAATCATGATTTCTGGTTTGGTGATTTCTTAACAAAATACATCGGCTGTGAGATGCATCCCGATGGCATAGAAACTGACGGCAAACAAATCCGCTTTGAGCATGGCGATATCCGCACGGTTAATGATCTGCGATACCAGATTTACCGCCGGATTATCCGCCTAAATGGAATAAAGCGGGTGTTCTCAATGTTGCACCCGGATATAGCGCTCAGCCTTGGCACCTTGCTTTCCCGCACCAGCCGTACCCGTCCCGAAACACCCGGATCAAGAAGCACTAAAACCCGTGGTTTAAAGCTTTATACCAAGCGTTTAATCGAAAGAAAAGAAGCCAACATTGTAGTAATGGGGCACAGCCATTTCCCCGAGCTTGTCCCTCTACTTGATGGCTTTTATGCCAATTGCGGGGATTGGATAGTGCATCACAGTTATATAGAGATTATTGAAGGTATTCCCCAGCTTAAGCAGTATAACAAGAAAACCGGTATTTATTACCAATAGGAGACAGCATGAAAAACAAGAACCTAAAGCTCATCCTCATTCTGATCCCGCTGATTTTGGTGCTATCCTTAGCCACCATCTACAGCCAGAACAAAGCAGCTCCCGTCACAAATCAAAAGGAGGAACCTGTGCCCGAAAAGCAAGCCCCCGCAGCAACAACCAAAGCTGTAATAACAACCACTTATGGTAACATCGAACTGGAACTTTGGGGAGAAATTGCCCCAAAAACCGTGCAGAACTTCATTGATCTTGCTCAGAAAGATTACTACAATGGAACTTACTTTCACCGTGTGATCCCGGATTTCATGATCCAGGGTGGTTGTCCTAATACCAAAGATGACAACCGTGGTAATGATGGACAGGGCGGACCCGGCTATAGCTTCGAAGATGAATGCTATTCCCCCGGTCCAGAGCTAACAGGTAAAATCACCGATATGCCAGGCGCAGAGCTTGTTTGGAACAAGATAATTGTCCCTCACATGCAGCAAGCCAAAACCCCGAATGCCGATATTGATGCCTTAGTGAAAGAATGCCAGAAACAAAAGAGCTTAACTCCCATTATGGCTAATACAGTAGAGTATTATAAGACTAAAACAGGATATTCTGGTGCTTTAAGCTCTCAAATCCTGAAAGCCAAAGTTCTTTATGGCACTATTTGTATGGCTAATTCCGGTCCCAATACCAATGGCAGCCAGTTTTTCATCGTTACCAAGAAAGATGGCACCCCTTGGTTAGACGGCAAGCACACCGTATTCGGTAAGGTAACCAAAGGCATGGAGATTGTGCATACCATCGAGCAGCTCCCCCGTGACCGTGCCGATAACCCGAATCAGGATGTGCAAGCCTTTATCACCGGGATTTCATTCCCCAAATAAAGGACACCTGCCATGGCAAGAACTTCCGAATCTGCACTGCAACAAGAGATAATGGCTTGCATCAAGCAAAACCAATATGTGTATTTAGGGACGGTGGACAAGAAACAGGCACGGGTTCGCCCGGTTGTTTTGTTTATCCATGATGATCGCTATTTCATCGCTACCTTCAGTGGAGATTCCAAAGTTGCCCAAATCCAGAACAATAAACTGGTGGAAGTATGCATTCCTTTGCTTGAGGACGGTCACACCGGCTATATCAGGCTTTCGGGGCTTGCTTCCATTGTCCATAATGCAACGCTCAAGGCAGATGCCTCTGAGCGTTGCTTCTTTTTTGATGAGTATTTCTCCGGCTATGACGATCCGGATTACACCCTTATCGAGCTTGATTTCGACTATGCCGAATACCTACGCCCTGGCGAGAGATATTCCCAAAGCTGTTCTTTAAAACGTTACTAAGAATCATCCCAAGAGGCTGTATGACTAATATATTCGAGTATCAGGACGAACATCTGGGCAAATGCTACATTGTAATCCCCAAGATAAGAGAGATATCCAAAGCTCTGGGGAATGTTGTGATCGTGTTCGACAATGGCGACAGACGCAGCCTGATGGTGGATGAGCCTGATGTTGTTATTAACATACTGTTAACAGCCTTAGAACGTTTTTATGCCTGATAATCCCATTCTCCTGGCGTTTCTTGCTACCTTGTTTACGTGGTTTATGACCGCTTTGGGCTCCAGCTTTGTGCTGTTTTTCAAAACTATTCGCCGTTCTGTGCTGGATACCATGCTAGGTTTCGCAGCGGGAGTTATGATCGCAGCCAGCTTTTGGAGTCTGCTTGCCCCTGCCATAGAACTAAGCGGTGGAAGCCCTCTTCCGGCAGTCATAGGCTTCCTTGCCGGGGGACTATTCTTACGTCTGGTGGATCTACTAATCCCCCACATGCATGTGAACCCGGGTGATGGCTCGAAAGAAAGAGAAGGTCTAAAAAGCCCTTGGGGTAAATCTACCCTGCTGTTTCTGGCTGTAACTCTACACAATTTCCCGGAAGGTCTTGCGGTAGGTGTGGCTTTTGGTGCCATGGCGCACGGGCTTGGTGATGCAAGTATGGCTTCGGCTATAGCTTTAGCAATTGGTATCGGCATCCAAAACTTACCGGAAGGTGCAGCAGTATCCATCCCCTTACGCAGAGAAGGTTTTTCCCGTGGGAAGAGCTTTTTCTGGGGTCAGTTTTCAGGCATGGTGGAGCCCATCGGCGGAGTTCTGGGGGCATTAATGGCTCTTGCAGCACGTCCTGTCCTCCCTTATGCCCTTTCCTTTGCCGCTGGTGCCATGATCTTTGTGGTGGTGGAGGAAGTTATCCCCGAAACCCAAAGCGGTAAGCACGGTCACCTTGCCTCTGTTGGCGTAATGCTGGGTTTTGTGGTAATGATGGCGTTGGATGTTGCCTTGGGCTAACCAAGCTATCTGAAACTTCTTGACACTCGTAGAAATACATCATTCTTTGCTCCATAGCTATATTTAGCGGACAGGCAATAACTTAGACACCGCACAGATAAGGAGCAGATAATGATAAACGAAAAACTGATTCCCTATTTAACAGATTCAATTAAGGAATACTGGGAATTGCCAGCATTCACAGATTACCCCGGCAAAGCCCAAAGCTATGGCGATGTGGGGCGCACAATTCTATGGTTACACCGGCTTTTCAAGGCTTGCGGAGTAGCAAAGGGCAGCAAAATAGCCATTGCGGGCAAGAACTGCAGTTCCTGGGCTACGGTCTGGCTCTCTTCCATCACCTACGGAACTACGGTTGTCCCCATTTTGGCAGCTTTTTCCCCCGAAGATACTCAGCATATTGTGAACCACAGCGATGCCGAGGTGCTGTTCATTTCCAAGGATAAATACGATACCATCGATGCAGACCAAATGCGTAAGGTGAAGTATATCTTCTCCTTAGAAAGCTTTAACCTTCTTCACAACAATGTGGATGCCAAGCAGGAGCTTATACCTTCACTGGCAAATATCCCGGAGCTTGCCAATCTTAAACCCTCCGAAATGCAGATAACAGATGTTTGCACTAATGAAGATGTTGCCGCGATCATCTACACCAGCGGCACCACTGGCTTTAGCAAGGGCGTGATGCTCCCGCATCGCAGCCTATTGGCAAATCTGATCGTAGCGCGTGAAAATCTGCTGTTCAACGTAGGTGCCAAGGTGCTTGCCTTTCTTCCTCTGGCGCATGCCTATGCTTGCAGCTTCGATCTTCTTTACCCCTTCACCCGTGGCAACCACATCAATTTCCTGGATAAGATTCCTGCCCCCAAAATACTGCTGGCAGCCATGCAGGATCTTAAGCCACAAGTGGTGCTAACGGTGCCCCTTTTAATCGAGAAGATTTATAAGAAACAGCTCCAGCCCCTGGTGGATACTCCCAAAATGCAGCGCATGCTAAAAATACCCATCCTGAACAAGATCGTGTGTAAAAAGATAAAAGCCAAGCTCATCACAGCTTTTGGTGGCAGCGTTCGTGAGCTGATCACCGGCGGTGCTCCCATGAATGCCGAGGTGGAGCAGTTTATGAAGCGCATCAAGTTTCCCTTCACCATCGGCTATGGGATGACGGAGTGCGGTCCTCTGATCGCCTATGCGGGCTGGGAGGAACATCGCTATGAATCCAGCGGACGCAAGGTTAAATATCTGGATATCAAGATTGAATCTCCTGATCCCCAAAAGATCCCGGGCGAAATCCTCATCCAGGGCGAGCAGGTCTTCACCGGCTATTACAAGTTTGACGAAGCAACCCGGGAAGTGCTAAAGAACGGCTGGCTTTACAGCGGCGATATCGGCACCATGGATGCGGATGGCTTTGTATATATCCGCGGACGTAGCAAGAACGTGATCCTGGGTCCTTCGGGCGAGAACATATTTCCGGAGCTGGTGGAACAAAAGCTGTGCAACCTTCCCTATGTGCTGGAAGCATTGGTGCTGGAACGCGACAGGCAACTTCATGCCCTCATCTATCCTGATCTGGAAAACCTGGATGCTGCCCATATAACTGAGAATAAGCTGCCGGAGATCATGGAGCAGAACCGCAAGGAAGCCAATCGTATCCTTGCTGAATTCAGCCGGATCGCCAAGATACATATCGTGAATGAGCCGTTCCAGAAAACCCCTACCCAGAAGATAAAACGTTATCTGTATCAGTAGAATGAGGCTACCTTCCCATAATATCAGACCGGACTTCTGATCTAACACTCTCCTACTTTCCTTGCTCTCCGCACCAGAATCGCACCGGGGTTCACCATGATCTCACCGGGATTAATCATGGTGAGATCATGGTCAGTCCCCTTGTGGTTCAGCTTCGGATAGCAAGGGCGATGGGTGTAATTTCACACGCCTCGTGTAGCGACAGCCGAGGACGGTAGTCATTACAGATTTGCGCCTTTTCATTCTGGATACTATATCAGGAGTGAAATGGCTGCATAGCAAAGCTAGACATAAAAAAACCCCTTCCGAGGAAGGGGCACAGGTCATTGACTTAGGAGGTCGCACAATAGTGGTCTCGGGGAAAAGACCACCAACCGGTAAGGGGGAACCGGTTGAGATTCTACTACTTTTTAATCGCAAGTCTTGTTCCAAATCTTTTAACATCGTTAACTGCATGCTATGTATATAAATAGGGGATATCCATTGATAGCGAAAGCGGTGCAGTTGTGGAATTCTAGCTCCAATTGTGGAAACTAATCCACAAACAGGGCTATTTTACGGTGAGTTTGGTTGTTTTCTTGCCGGTTTTATTGCACGAGCTTATGGCTTCAATAACAGTTCCGCTTTTCACACCCAGTAGCTTGTATACCAGGCTTCCCCCGGTGGCACTTTCCTGGGCACTGAGGATCTGGTTGATCACATCTTTACCACCTACTTTGATGGTCATCGTCGAGATGAAATGATCAGCGGGGTTTTTAACGCTGTGATCGAAATTAACGGTTAACAGCTTGGTTTTGGCATCGTAAGATAAGTCCATGGAGCTGGCGGGGTGAGCAACAAGGCTTACAGCCAGTAGCACCAGTAAGGCTAAGAATATTGCTTTCTTCATGTTATTCTCCAGTAGCTTTTTACTAAAAGATAAGCAGTCACACTCAGAAAGCTAAATGAAAGTTTCGGCTTTTACAGAAGTATTAAACGAACCAAGGGTAATTCCGTTCAATCGCCCTGAACCGTGTTACTATTACATGAAACATTGAAGGAGAGTATCATGCAAAGTTTGCCAGAGCAGCAAAAAGTGCTTGACAGGAAATCCTCATTTGTTACGAAAGGGATATTAGCGTAAACAGTTGGAGAAACACGAAACTCAGTATTTATCAAGTGGTTTAATTGATCTAGGCAATGACAGCCGAATTTACTTAAACCAACATGCAAAGTGTTCCCTATGGTTCAATAGGTGAATACGGCTGCACTGGCTTGATGCTCCATTTAATAAACTTAACCTGTGTGTCCTGAGTTGTCGCTCCGATGCTAATAACTAATTAAAAGGAGCACAGCCATGCCAATGGTCAATGTTGACGTGTCCGTCATCGACAGTTTACAAGCAACTGTCAATTCTCTCGCCGCCCAAATTGCTTCGAAACCTTTGTTTGACACAGGCAATACAGGTTTCATGTTACTATGTTGTAGCCTGGTTATGTTAATGACCCCTGCCCTTGCCTTCTTCTACGGAGGTTTAGTGGGGCGGAAGAACGTTTTAACCATCATGATGCAGAGCTTTTTCTCGCTTTGCTTAACCACAGTTATCTGGTATGCCGTGGGCTACTCTTTGTCTTTTAGCGGGAGTATGGCAGCCGGCACGGATTTCTTTGGTATCGTCGGTAATCTGGATAAGGCTTTCCTGCATGGTGTTACTCTCACCTCTGCGTTCCAGGGGAACAACACCATACCCGAAGTGGTATTTATTGCTTACCAAATGATGTTTGCCATTATCACCCCTGCGCTCATCACAGGTGCTTTTGCAAACCGGGTAACCTTCAAAGCCTATGTTCTTTTCCTGATTGCATGGCTATTCTTAGTTTATTTCCCCTTTACTCACATGGTTTGGGGTGGTGGTTTAATGGCAGTTATGGGCGTTCTGGATTTTGCCGGAGGTATTGTGGTTCATGCCACCGCCGGTTTCGCCGCCCTGGCAGCAGTAATCTACGTGGGCAAGCGGAAAGTGGCAGACAGCGGAAACCACAATATACCTCTGGTAGCTATCGGAACAGGCTTGCTGTGGTTCGGCTGGTATGGCTTTAATGCCGGCAGCGAGTTATCCGTGGATCCCTTAACATCTATTGCATTCTTAAATACAGATATAGCTGCCTCCTTTGCGGGTGTGGCATGGCTGATAATCTCCTGGGTAAACGAAGGCAAGCCCAAATTTGTGGGGCTGATGACCGGTGCAGTGGCTGGTTTGGCTACCATCACGCCTTGTGCCGGCTTCGTTCCGCTGTGGAGCGCACCTTTTATCGGTATTATCGCAGGTTCGGTGTGCTATTATGCGGTGAACTTCAAGAACAGAATGAAATGGGATGATGCCCTGGATGTTTGGGGCGTGCATGGTGTCGGCGGTGTTACCGGCACAATCCTATTGGGCGTGTTTGGTTCGGAGCTGATTAACCCGGTGGAAAAAGGCGGAGCCTTGTTAAATGGCAATGTTCACTTCTTCTTTACCCAGATTATCGCGGTAACCATTGCTTCAGTATATGCCTTTATTTTCACATATATTATGCTGGTTCTGATCAATAGAATTACCCCCGTTAAAGTAACTGAAGGTGATGAAACAGTTGGGCTGGATGAATCCCAACATGGTGAGATTGCTTATATAGACTAATCCCTCCACAAGTAACATAGCCATTTGCCTGCCTCTAGCCCCACAAGGATGAGGCTGGCAAGTGGCGTAAGATCAGTAGGTGTGATTATGGAAATGGAATACGCAAAAATGCAGATTCTGGAAATGGGTCTGCTGATACTTGGCGCATACTTAGGCGGATTATTAGCTCAGAAGCTTAAGATCGGCGAGATCGTGGGGCAGATTCTGGGGGGTATGTTTGTAGGACCACACTTTTGGGAGTGGGTGCATAACGTTTTATTAACCAATACCTTTCTGGGGAATCACCCCAGCCTGAACTTCATAAGTAACTTTTACTCTCAAGGTGGATTTCAGAGATACTCCCAGATATTTGAAAGCTATCATTTTATCACCTTCCTCTTTTTGGGGGTGATCGCTTTCTCCCTGGGGGAGGAGCTTCACCACGAACGCTTGCGCAGAGTGGGCATAAAAGCCACGATAATCTGTGTGTTTCAGGGCTTGGTTACCTTTGCCTTTATCTCGGTGGGGATAAAGCTGTTCTTCTGGCACCAGTTTGATTGGCTGGATGCCTTCCTGATCGGCTCTATAGGCATCGCCACCGCACCTGCCATCACCTTTATCGTGATGAACAAGTTTAAGATAGAAGGGCCGCTAAAGAATATCCTGGCTAACATCGTGGTGCTGGATGATATCATGGAGGTAATCATCTTCAGCATATTTCTTGCCATTGCCCAATCCAGGCTTGCCGGAGCGCATGATTTAAGTGCTTTGGGCTTGGGTTACAAAATCGGCAGGGAACTAGTGCTTTCCATTGTGGTGGCGGTGGGTATTTTCCTTGTATTAAAGTTTGCCTTCCGCAAGCGCACGGCTGTGGAGGTTCAGCAGGATAACAACAACAGCGAGGAAAGAACCTTCTTATCCACAGTGCTGTTTAACACTCCCACGCCATCTGTGGAAATCCTGCTTACCATCATCGGGGTTGTGGCAATTGGGATTGCCTGGGCTATCCATATCGAAGCCCCTTTCCTGATCTCGGCTGTATTAGCGGGTTATCTGATCGCTAACTACCATCACAGCTCTTTCTTCGACAGCCTGAAGCTGGATAATGTGATGACTATCTTCAATCTCCTGTTCTTCGGGATGATCGGGGTAAGCATAAACATAAACAGCTTCAACCGGGAATCCCTGCTATACACCTCTGCCTATTTCCTGTTGAGAACCCTTGGCAAGCTGATCGGCAACTGGTCTGGCGCAAAGCTTACACATCAGGATCCCAAGATTGTAGCCACCCTGCCCAAGCTGATGCTTCCTCAGGCGGGTATGGCAGCGGTGGAGATTGTGTTGGTCGCCTCGGTGCTGAAAGAGGGAAATGGTGCCCTAATCTTCAATACCATCCTTCCCGCACTCGTTGCCTTCGAACTTGGCGGGGCATACATCACCGAAAAGACTCTGGAGAAATGGAAGAACTATTCCGTTGGGGAAAAGGATGCTTTCGACAAAGCCGTGGCTGGGGACACAGGTGCTTTGAATATAAACGATCTGCTGGCCCAAAGAGTATATCAGTTTGCCATGACAGACAAGGAAGAAATCCTGCACAGGCTTACCGAATATGCCGCAGTGCAGAACATTATCACCGATGTGCACGATGTTTACCGCTGGATTTTGGAGCGGGAGGAACTGGGGCATGTATCAAACACCGGCGGACTGGCACTACCACACATCCGGCTTCCCTATCTGGATAAAGTGTATGTTATGTGCGGGATTCTAAAGACCCCCATAAAGTGGAATGCGGATGACGAATATCAGGTACACACGGTTTTCCTGCTTTTAACGCCTAAGGATTATCCTAACCTGCATATCAAAGCCCTGCAAAGCATTGGCTATTTTTGCAAGAACCCGGATTACCGGAACATCCTGCTCGACATTATGGAGAGCAAGAAAAGCGTTAGCAGCTTGCATTCACCCAGTCCGGAGTTAATTCCCGGCACCTGACTTGCCTACATTATCCTTGCTTGCCAAAGCTGAGCCGCAAGGTAACTGACCAGGAGTTCATCGGGCTTTTGCCCGTTCAACCCCCGATGAACCCCGGTTCGAATCAGCACCGGATAAGCAAGGAAGAAAAAGTCTGTTAGTAGCTTAGAAGGCATTTTTCAAGTGAGAAACACTGCCGTAACCTACCTTGCTATAAAGTTAAGCAGGATTTCCCTTGACAGCAAGATGAAAAAATAATCTCCTGCGACAAAATGGAATTGGCGGTAAAAGAATACTCATGGTATCAATAATCATAGACCCCAAACTATCACGCTTTCACAAGGAAATGAAATACGTATTTCGCTTCATTTTCGACAGTCTGGGATACAGAATTAGCTTTATAACAGAGATAAAAGAACTAAAACCTAATGATATCTTCCTGATTTATGGGCTTACCGAGCCTACCCCGGAAGAATTGAAGGAATTGGCAAAGTACTACATAACCTTCTTCATCCCCTGCGATTTTGAACTCTACGATCCTAAAGCCTATACTGCCGACAGGTTGCGCCGAAGTTTACGCGAGGTTAAGCTGCTGTCCGTTACCCCCGTAATCTCCGCTCGTAAGTTTGAATACCTTGCCGAAAACTACACCGAAGCAGACGTGAACGGTGGCAAGATCAATTTTGATCTGGTCGGCAATATATTCTTCCACCTTGCCAATCTGGAAGAAAGCACAGATTCCCGGGCTTTGGAAGGCGGTTACTACCCTGATACCGCCAGTGCATTCTATAACTATCGCGAGACTCCCATTGTGGATAACCTGTTGTGGCTGGTGGATAGCATGATAAAAGAGCATTGCCGTGCCAAGAAGAGCTTCATAGCGCAAAAGCTGTTTTGGCCTGGGGCACAGCAATCTGCCGTTATGCTGTCGCATAGTATAGACGACCTGCAAAAGTGGGATTTATCGTCACTGGTGCTATCCGTGGCGGACGATCTGGCAATGCTTTTCAGCCTCAAATGGAAGCAACTGGGGCATAACATCGCTGGAAAGATGAAGTATTTGTTTACAAACTACGAGCTGTATTGGAATTTTGAGGAGTTCCGCAAGCTGGAACGGGATTCCAACTGCCGGAGCACCTACTTTCTTGCCACAGAGCCGTGTGAAGAGATAGACTACAGCCTGGAAGATCCGGATTTGCAAGAAGAATTACAGCAGATAATCCGCGAAGGTAATGATATTGCCCTGCTTGCCACGGCGGATAAGCTGAACCGAGATGACTTCCTTACCCGCAAGCAAATCCTGCTGCATCAGTTAAATAAGGAACAAATCGGGGTGCGTATGTGTGGCTTTAGCAATAGCGAAACCACCCGCGATCTGCTGAATAAGATATCCCCAAGTTTCAGCCAAAGCACTGCCTTTCAGAGTGTTCCCGGGTTTATCAAAGGAATTTCCCTGCCCTGGAATCCCTGGATTTCCGGTAACAAAGCGGAATATCTGGAGCTTCCTACCTTATACCGCGACAAGCACTTGAAACTAACCAAGCATAAACTGGTGCAGCTTGAAGATGCCAAGCACCAGATAAAAAAGTTCTACCATCAGGCTACCCGCTCACACGGGATATTCAGCGTGGATTTCTCCATCGCCAGTTATAGCGATATTCATTACTGCAACAAGCTTTATGCCTATATCCTGGCATTGGTGAAAAGCGGTAATAACTATCTGGCTACAGCCAGCGAGATTGCCACCTGGTGGGAAAAACGCCGCAACGTAACCATAGACGAAGGCGAATATGAGATTAGCATTATCTTCCCGGATGATTTGGAAAGCTTCGTGCTGAGTGTTCATGGTGATCCCAAGATACAGGAAATTGTGGGTGTAAGTGCCAAAATTGAGGGTAACACCATCCGGTTTACTAACGTGAAAGCCGATTCTATCGCAGTGATCCGCCTTAATAAAAACACATGAAGAAACTGCTCCACATCCAGTTACTCCCCTTGCTTTCGGGAGTGCAACGCTTTAGCCTGCACTTGCTGGAAGGGCTGGATAGGAGTGAATATAGCATCTATGTGGCATCCCAACCGGGGGGAGATTTCCAAGCGGAAGTAATCAAGCGCGGATACCGCTTTATCCCGCTGCCGACCTTTGTGCACCCCATTTCGATTCTGGATTTGCTCACCTTTGCTCATTTGTTGTGGCTGATGCTAAGATATAAGTTTGATATTGTCCACACCAACAGCTCCAAGCCGGGGTTGTTGGGGCGCATTGCTGCACGTTTGTGTGGGGTGCCGGTGATTGTGCATACGGAGCATGGAACTGCTTTTCAGGACGGTCAATCGCCTCTTGTGTACCGCTTCTTTGCACTTATGGAGATGGTGGGTAATTACTTTGGGCACCAGACGGTGTTTGTAAACAACTGCGAGCGGGAGAAGTGCCTCAGCATGCATCTGTTACCGTCCGCTAAAGCAAGCACGATATATAACGCTATCCCACCTGCATTAACCGCGCAACTGGCACATATAGCAGCCGGGCGGATGATGCCCGAGGCAGAGGTAATTATCGGCTCTACCCTGCGTTTCTCTACTCAGAAGAACGTTATCCGGCTTATCATCACGGCATGTAAAGCATGTGCTGCCACTCCAAAGCTACGTTTTATCATCCTTGGTGATGGCGAGCATTTTGAACTATGCCAAACCATTGTACACAGCTATAAGATGAGCGGGCAAATCCTGCTTCCCGGCTGGGATAGCGATATTGTGCCCTGGCTTAAAGTGTTGAACGCTTTTGTGTTATACTCACGCTGGGAAGCTCAGCCATTCAGTATCATAGAAGCCATGAGCAGCGGTTTACCTGTGATCGGCTCTGATATCCCCTCGATTAAAGAATTGGTGGATGAAGAAAGCGGTTATCTGATAGCTTTGGATGATGATGCCGCGCTGGAAGCACTCTTCGTGCAGCTTGCTGGTAACTTTCAGCCCGCCTACGCAAAGGGTAAACATGCAGTAAAGCGTATATCCACGCTGTGCAACTACCCGGTTATGATTGCAGCTTACACGGCACTGTATAGAGGTTAGCAACGTGAACCCGCTTTACCTGCTGATAGTTATCGAGTTTGTGGCGATCCACCTGCTTACTCATTTGCTGTTGCCATTAAACATTAAGCTATCCAAACGCTTTAATATCCTTGCCCAGCCAAATGAACGACGCATCCATAAAACCGCCATCCCTGAAGCAGGGGGCTTGTGTTTTGCCATCCCCATTATTATTGCTCAGGCAAGCTTTGGGCTCTTAAGTGGCGATAGTGCCCTGGGTGGAATGCTGTTGCAGCTTAGCGGAGTGGGCTTGCTGTCAATAGCCCTGGGTTTGTGGGACGATCGTTATGAAAGCCATGCTAATTACAAACTGATCTGGCAATTAAGCATCGGGCTAATCATGTATTTCATTGGTTATCGCGTGCTGTTTCTTACCAACCCCTTGGGCGAACACTTCGTGCTGGGTTGGATGTCCTTTCCCGTTACCATACTTTGGTATTTGATTATTCTTAATGCTATAAACTTGATTGACGGGCTGGATGGACTTGCCAGCGGGATCAGTGTGATTGTCTGCGCGGTGCTGTTGATCGTGGGAGTAAAAGAAGGCAATACTCTGGTGATCACTATCTGTGCCTTTCTCATTGCGGGAAACACCGCTTTCTTATTTTATAACTTCTTTCCTGCCAAGATATTCCTAGGAGAAACGGGAGCTCTGTTTATCGGGCTGAATATCGCTGCTATCTCTACTGCGGGTTCTTCTCAGTTTAAGGGGATTACTTCCATGACCCTGATGATCCCTCTCACCGTGATGGCTGTTCCCTTGCTGGATGTGGCTCTGGCTATCATGCGAAGGGTTCGGTTTGGTAACATCTTCCATGCAGATAAAGCCCACATTCACCACACCATGCTTGCTTTTGGGTTTTCCCAGAAGGCTATTTCGATTATCGTGTATATTGTGACTCTGCTATTTGGGCTGATCGCAATCGGCTTTTCCTTTTCATCCAAGAAGATTCTGTTTTCGGTGTTGTTAGGATTGCTGGCTTTTATGGTGGTTATTGCTTACATGTTTATGCGTCAGGAGCAAAAGAAATGAAATATATAGTGCTGTGCCTTGCCATAATGATTAGTTTGTCCCTTTCGGCAGC
>CAYSGM010000004.1:22044-49253 GCA_964430595.1 uncultured Candidatus Cloacimonas sp. | reverse complement strand
AACCTTTTTCTTCATCTGGCTGACTCCAATTTACACCAACCTTTGAGACACTACCCCCAATGCAAATGGATTGATTTGCACCGAATATATACTCTTGTGTTACTCGCTATTTCAATTAGTTATATACACCAATGACTTAGCCATAGTTAGATTATTTTCACGTTAAGTAACATAAGGCTATGTAAGCTGATCTATAGGCGGGATGTAAATCCCGCCTGTTATATTTGAGGACATTGGAAGCATCCGGCAGCCCCTCAGATCACCGCATGTATAATAAAAATGGCTTTCCCTTACATGTCGATTATGACGTGTATAGGAAATGCCACTTTTATGGACACATGGAAGCACTTTGCATAGATAGCTTGCTGCAGTAGTAAAAGATCAGCAGATCAGGCTGCTACAGAAACACAGCACTATTATATGTCCTTACTAAAACTGATTAGCAGGTTCAGTTTGGAATCAGGGGTTACTGAGCTGACAGAAACAAAGCTTCATTTGATAATGTTCTTCCCCTGAATTAAACGGATTAGAACGGTAATTATGGCAAGAACCAGCAGGATATGTATAAAACCATTGATTGTGAATGAGGTGATTAGCCCCACTGCCCATAGGACTAGTAAGACGATTGCGATTGTCCACAACATGATAAACTCCTTTTAACAAGCCTGCATCCTAGAAGCAGGTTTCGGTTGGTTGCGCAGCGTCCGTGCAATGACTCAGCGTTTAAACTCTTCGCCAATCCCACGATGATACTGTCACTTGATAGTATAGCCTCAATATACGCGAATGCAAGTCTTTATTTCTCCACAATTCCATTGTATGTTTAAACATCACATAAAGTTATCATTTGCTTTCGTATAACTGTCTGTTATATTGTCGTATGACAGTGTCTATTGATATGTGTGCCTTTGGGCTTGTTTTCATCTTCTGCCTGCAAAGTTCTACTTAAGACTCAATAAGGGGTCAATGTAAGAACCTAACAATAAAAAAGGAGTTCATCATGAACGTCAGAACAATCGCCATAACCGTAATTATCGCTTTAACCATGCTTGTCCTTGCCATTAGCTGCTCGAAATCCGCAGATAAGAAAGTAGTAGATGCGGAATCCAATGTCGCCGAAGCGCAACAAGACGCAAACGACGCTAATGCACAAAGTGCCTGGCAAATATTTAAAAGCGAAGCCGAAGCCAAGATAGCAGTTAACGAAAGGACAATTGCCGATTATAAGGCAAGAATGACCGCCACCAACGGCAAACTAAACGCCAAATATGACAAGAAGATAGACGCTCTGGAAAAGAAGAACGCCGAGTTAAAAGCCAAGCTGCTTGCTTACAAGGAAGACAGCAAAACCGATTGGGAACAGTTTAAGAACGAGATGAACACCGATCTTGATGGTCTGGGAACCGCCCTTAAAGGCTTTGTGGTAAACGACAAGAAGTAACTATCTGATCCCCTGTTAAATCTTAACCGGAAAGCTTGCCTCCGCGAAGAAGCAGGCGGAGAATATAGCTTAACTACTACTTACTTGGATTAAGCATGTATGCCACCGGCAATCCACCGGTAACCCTCCCATATCCGATACGGGAGGGTTACCGGTGGATTGCCGGAAAAATGTGTGCTGCAAGCAGGGCTGAAGATATTGCAGTTTAGATAATATTTCTAACCGTCTGCTCCGGCAAGAGCAATATACTACCCCTCAATTTGAAAGAGAGCTTTTAATCATCATCACTGTTTTCCTGTGGCGGGTAGCAGGTTCTTAATACCCAAGACAGGGGAAGAAGAGGCGATTATTTTATAGAAGCGTTTGCTCTGAGCAGCAGCTTCCGAGAAGGAGGGCGAGGTGGTGACGGCTATAGGTAAGCCCCATAGCTCCGCATTAGGATCATCAGAGCTGAATACCTGATACGCTTCTGCATTCGGGACAGCATCCCAGCTAATGTTCAGCACGCCATCCAGCACAGTAATAACCAGATTTGTGGGAGTGTTCAGATCAGAGATGTGTCCGGATTGCGTTGTGAATGACCATACCGGCAGAGTGTTTAACGATGAAGCAAGGCCATAACTGTTGGAAGGATCAATCTTCCAATAATATGTTTGATTATTTGCCAGAGTTCCCGGATCGTAGGTTGTGGTATCCTGATTTCCGATTAACGCAGGTGGATTGGTAGTCCCTAAATAGACATTGTAAGAGGTTGGGAATGTGCCGCCGGTTCCCATGCTCCAGCTAAGCTGAATATCGGTAAGCTGATCTGTGGCCAGATCGGTAGGGCTGGGTGCTGTTGCCGGCAGAGGGGGTACACCATCCCTGATATAATCTCCCTCATCAGCACCAATATCAGGACTGGTAGTGTTCCTGGTATCCCCGTCAAAATCGGTGACATATCCTTCGATGAACGCACCACCGCTTTCTGCAAAAGTGGGTATTTCCGGATTGATGTGAAGATCAACGCTTTCAAAGGTAATCATGAAGGGAACATCCTCTGTGTGAGACAGATTTTCTGCCGAACCATACCCTTGCGCATAGTTAGTAAAAGTTTGCACACTATTCCCACCAAGGTATGCTATGAGATTTCTGGGGCCTGGAGTTCCGGCGTAGTAAATATTGTTATTGTTTCCGTAGAGAATAGAAGAAGAATCCCCCCATCTGGCTGCACTGCGTCCTGCATTGCCATGATTACTTTTATTCACGAAGATGTTATTGCGACAAATACTGTTATAAGTGGTGCAATACACTGCAGCAGTAGAGTATCCCGCTCCCGTTGCAAAGCCGGACTCCATCAGATAAACACTGTTGTGATATACAGAGCTTCCGTCAATTGCCTCAATACCTGCCACAGTGGGAATGCTTGGGATGGTATCTGTTCCATGGCCGAAGAGAGAGTGAACAATGTTATTATAAACCCTGGAATTGTATTGGGATACACTGATACCTCTTATCGTAGCAGCCGGATCGGTAGCAAGGCAATAGTAAACCAGATTGTGCGAAACATTTGCGGGATATCCCTCGGCATTAATCCCATAAATGCTCCCCCCTGAGAATAAGTTACTGATGGTATTGTGGGTTACCTGTACGGCTCTATCTCCCCAGATCTGGATGCCAGTTACCGTTCCTGAATAAGCGCTTAGATTCTGAAGTATGTTCCCCGTGTAAGAACTGGTTTGAGGAGTGCCGGTAGAGACAATTCCATAGAGATTGGAAGTTCCCGATACCGCAAGATTAGAGAAATTGTTATTGGCTATCAATTCGGAAGTAGATTTTCTTTCAAAATAGGTACGATAGCCATAGAGATCTCCGGAACTGCCCAGAGAGTGGATTACGCCATTGGTCATGTTTCCGGATACAGTACGCATCTGTGATACAGAATAGGCATCTATCAGAGATGAAGTATATGTACAGTTAAGTAAGCCACTTGCGAAAATGTTTCCGACAATGTTTTCGCAAGCGGTGCTACCTGAAAGGCCAATCCACGTAACGGAAGAATACGAAGCCGAGGTCGAGGCAGCCAACGTGATGTTATTCTGGCTTACATCCAGCTCACCAGCCATAGCTTGGAGTCTTATCCCCAAAATGCCTCTATCATTCACAATACCTCCCCCCCCAGAATTATCTATGGTATTATAGCATACGGAGGCATTGTCCAAATATCTTAGCTCTATGCCTGAGGTGGAATTTCCATAGAAATCCAGAATTGTATTCTGGGAAGCTTCTGTACCAATAATAAAGTCTCTATCATGAAAGCCTTCAAGATATGACCCCAGTGATATAATCCCGTAGTTAATGTTCTTTATAGTATTGCCTGTTATGCCTATGTTGCTATTTATTCCGCTCAGCGCAGTAACCGTTATTTCTGGATCTAAGTATGAATATATGATTGGCCGAGCCCCATTCCCGATTAAAATCCCTGCTACATTTCCCATGCTGCTCAAGCTTGGTAGTTTGGTCATAGTAATTGTGCAGTTTTTTATCGTTAGGTATTGGCAGCCGTTGATTCCGCTTGGTCTGTGAGCGTAATAACCAAAATCTATGCCGGAATTTCCGGAACTGATATCAATGCCATCAAAAGTAATATAGTCGCTGCCCTCGATTCTGATAATGCTGTCGCCAATTTTATCCACCCAATTGGCTCCATATATACCTGCATCATTACGGGTTATTAGCGGATTGGCGCCGGTAGTGGCAGGATCTTTTTGAATCGTGATGGGGCTGTCGGCAAAACCTGTGGCGGTGATGGTAAGCGGCGCGGTGACGGTTTCAGTATAGCCAGCGACAACGTTGAATATTACTCCCCCGGGGCCAGTCCATGAATCATTCAGATCAGCTATTGCCTGACTAAGGCTTAGATAGTTGTTTTCTCCGCTACCAAGGGGATTAACCGTTTTTACTCCCAGTAACGGACTCCCCGGAGTTTTGGCTGAAGCCGTGATACCGGGAGAAAAACTTCCGTATGCAACACGTTCTATGGTCTCATAGCTCCAAACCTTGTAATAGTATGTTGTCCCCAGGCTTAGACCTGTATGATTTGGAATGCTTGAAGCTGATCCCAGATACAACACAGTTCCACCTCCGGTTATCGGCGACCCGGCACTATACATTCCAATGGGGGTGCCAAAAGTTTGGTTTGGTGACCATGCAATCATAATATTGCTGCCTGCAGTATTGGCAATTGCTGCGAACTCAATTGAAGTATGAGATGCAGCAAAAACGGTAAAATCCCGAGGATTTTCCGGGGGAGTTGGAAGAGTCATTATGCCCTGTGTTATGGGGGCAGTTGTTCTATACATCGGCGCGCCTATCCCAAAGCTGTTATAGGCATAGACAGTGAAATAGTATTGAGTTTGAATGCTTAATCCCGTAATCGAAAATGTTGTTGCGCTTCCGATACTGACAACCGTGGCATTACCAAGGCTTGCGCCAAGCGAATAATCTATCCCATTCACCGGAGCAGCACTGGCTGATGGAGTAGTGTGCAACAATACCAAATATGCCGGGGCAGAGCTGGGAGTGATGGTTCCGCTGATTGCGGTGCTGCCGGGGGTTAAAGTCAGGGCTGTGGCTTGCGCACTGGGTGCTACGCAAGTGGGAGCTGCTGTAAATGCGCCCTCATCCGCACCAATATCAGGATAATTGGTAACTCTGGTCTGCCCGTCGATATCTGTGGTTATACCGGAGACAGGTGTTGCCTGGTTTTGGGCATAGGTTGCTATCGAAGGGTTAATATGCAGGTTGTATGTTCCCGTGGTGCTGATAAAAGGAACATCCTGAGTGAAAGAGCCCTGATCCACTGTGGAAACGGCGGTCTTGTATCCCGCCAAAGTAGGGTATGAGTTGGTTCCCAATATGGCTATTAAATGCTGAGAATCTGGAATTCCGGCATAATAGATGTTTTTATTCGTGGATGAGCCCATATCCAGGCTGCCATTTGATCCTTTTTCAATAGCGGTAACCTTACCGTAGCTGCCCGGAGTGCTTTTGTTGATAAAGATATTGTTGCGAATCGTGGATGTAGAACCCCATAAATTCAAAGCAGCTGAACTATATTGAACTGACGATCCTGTGCCATCGAGATATACGCTGTTGTAAGTTATTTCGGTGCTTACACCTTCCTTGATGAATATCCCCACAGCCGCTGTCCACATTGATCCTGCTGCGTAAATACCGTGGATCATGTTGTTATATGTTTTAGTGGTCGTGCCGTCCTCAACCTCAATTCCCGCCACGTAAAAATCTTGTCTGGCACTGCTAAGCCCATAGATTGTGTTGTTATAGCAATTGGCAGTTGTGGCAAATTCCTGATATATGCCCCTGATGGTAAGCCCTTCTGTAGTGCTGCTGTTAACCACGTTTGATACGGTGTTGTTGTAAACATTTATCGTTTTACCATAGTATCTGATTCCATAGGTCCAGCCCGGTCCGCTCAGGTTGGAGATGGTATTGTTCGAGATGGAGCAGGTTCCGGTTGAGTTAACTGCTATCCCGGCCATTTCTCCCCCCTGACTGGACAAGTTGGAGACGGTGTTCCCTGAAATCTGAAGGTTGGTGGTATCGCCAAACAGATAGCTGTGAATTCCGGTGATAGTAGCGCTGCTTTGGGCAGTGAAATTGGAAAAGTTGTTATTTGAGATAGTATGAACTACATTGGGTGTCTCTTCGGTGAACCCGGCATACCCATAACAGGCAGTAGTATTCCCCATCAAAGAGAAAGTACCGCTTGTTATATTACCAGTAACGGTTCTGGTAAGGGTCTGATTTCTGGCATCGATCAGCGTGCAAGCATCCACATTGTTCAGTGTTCCGGCAGAAAAAGTATTGTTCACATACGATTCACTGGTAGAGGTGCCGGGATTATTTATCCACGTCACTTTTATAAAATCTTCCTGGGTGTCGCATGCCAGCTTGATGCTATTATTGTTTGCGTTAACAGCCCCATATACTGCTGCAAAATCTATTCCCCACAGATCCTCAGTGTGGGGGATTCCTCCCGCACCGGTATTGTCAATTATGTTGTATGCCACGGTTGGGTTTTTTACATTTATGAATTTCATGCCCTGAGAGGGTGAGTTTATGTTCCCCCCAAAGTTCAAAATCTGATTTCCTGCTCCGCTGCTTCCAATCACAAAATCACTATCCCAATAGCTGCTGGCTGAAGAACCTCTCATTAGGATGCCGTTATGCACATTCTGAATAATATTTCCCGTAAGGGTAACGGTCATGTTTATGCCACTGGAAGCAGTAACAGTTACACCACTTGCATCACTGGTGGAGTTTGTTCCATTGCCGATGTAAATGCCTGTTACATACGGGCTATTGCCTTTGGTCATGGTAATGGTGCAGTTTTTTATCGTTAGATTTTGGCAGCCATTAGTAGCATTAGGCTTATTGGTTAGATAACCGTATTCTATTCCTTCATTGTTTGCGCTTAGATCAATTCCATCAATAGTTAGGTAGTCACTACCATCTATGCGGATGATGCAATCTCCACTGCCGCCTGCAACACTCGTGGAAATCGAACCTGCGTCGGTGCGAGTGATGAGGGGATTAGCTCCGCTGGTAGAAGGATCTTTTATTATCTGAATTGGCTTCGTGGAAGTTCCGGTATTGGAAATGATTATTGGAGCACTAATCTGCTCTATAATCCCTGCTGCCACTTTGATAGTTATCCCACTCGTGCCTAGAATACCAACATTCAGGGCATTTACCGCTTCAAGCAAGCTAGTGTAATTAAATATCCCCGATCCAGTGGGGTTCACAGTAAACGTAGCAGGTAAAACCCCAGTTGCTAAAGTTGTAAAGGATTGTTGCCCCGAATAGTTTGTCCCGCTGGAGGACGTGGCAAAGGCTTTATAGTAATAGACGGTATTGGGTAGCAACACACCTGTAGTTAGGCTATAACTTCCTGGCTGGCTCATGGTAACAGCTTCTGATACAATGGTTCCTGCTCCATCGGCAAAATTAGCGGTGGTGGAGTAGTAAAAACCTCTCTGGGTAACATTAGCTCCACCCAAGCCTATGATGTTAGCACTCAGTGTGGCACTTGTGGAACTTAGGGAGGAGCTTGCAGGGAAACCAACCGTCGGGGCATTTAGGGATGAGAATAGCCCGATGTCATCAATTCTGAAGCTTCCGCCCACGGTTGAGGTATTGCTGAATCTCAGGTAAAGATTTGCGGCAACGGGAATACTAGAGAAATGCTTCCGATACCAGAGATTGGTTCCGCTGGCTGTGGTATTGCAGGGCTGAGGGGTTGACCAATTAACCCCATCGGTACTGTATGCAATCAGGAGTTGTGAGCCATTTTCGGCTGCAGATGCTTTCATTACTCCCACAGACAAAACTGGTGATGAATATCCGACAGTATTGATTCCGCTTATCTGGAAGTATTGTCCACTATTCATCAGGACGCTTCCACCACCGGTAGCTCCGGTGTATTTACCAGTGGAGGGCAGATCATTCCGGACAAATCCGTTACCTGAAAACACTATCGGAGAGCTGTTAGTCCAGCCTGTGAAGGAACCGATCGCAGTATTTGCTGCGCCAAGCCCTATCGTTTCGGTAAAGATACTGTCTTTATCTCCGTTTAAAGTTACATCATCCATGCGGAAGTGAACCGGCTCGGTAGTCCCTATATTGGTGAAACGCAAAGTTAAGTTATCTGTAGCAGGCAGGTATTCGGAGAGTTCCCTCCAGTAATAGGTTTCCACAGTATTAGCCCCTGTGGGAATAGTGATGGGAAGCAGTCTCCAGCTTTGCCCGTTATCCACGCTATAGCTAATGTTGAAGTTGCTTCCGTTTTCCGCATTTCCGGTAGTGGTATTGGAATTAGATTTATACAAACTAAGGCTTAAACGAATATTGCGGTATCCCGAGGTGTTAATGCCACTTATCTGAAAATAGTCATTCATCCCACCCACGATATAGATGTTACCGGCTCCGCTGGCTCCTGGATAGTCCCCGGCAGAATTCCAGGTACTACGGGCATCGGCTGTCCCGGTATAATTAACCGAACCATAGTTATACCAGCCGGTGTAATTAGTTATCTCCGTTATAGTAGCTGCTGCTCCCATGGTTTCGTTAAAAATGGTTTCTGCAGTAATGCTTGTGCAGAACACCAATAAGATCATCATCCAGGCAAAAGAAGCACTTGTGGTATGCTTAAACATTTTAGTCTCCTGTGTAATATATTCCCGAAGACACTTCTTAACACGTGTAAATATTTGTCAATCCAAAATACTTTGAAACCCAACTGCCCTTCCCTGTTTCCCAGCTTCTTCAATAACGTTTCTCTGACACTTCCATAACGGCGTTAGGGAAGTGTCAGAGAAATCCTAATGCCATTCTGATTATAACAACAGGCATGCAGGTTGCAGCAAATTTTCTTGACAGGAAAGGCTTGCAGGTAGGGAATGCCAACATTAAAGAAAATGGAGGCGTGCCATGAAGTCCACAGCCCTCAACTTGCCTAAGATACTGATGCTGATCGTATTGATCTGCGTTACCTGGATAAACCTTGCTGCCACGATGATTATTAATGAGAACATAAGCACATGGACGGCACACGGTTCATATGGCACATACACGCAAGCAATTCCTGCTGGAAACGTAAATCTCACCCGTTGCCTTGTAGCCCCCGGTGCAGCGGCTAACGGCGTTGGCAGCCCGGGAAGGGTTCAGATGGAAGCGATGACTGGGATTATGGAATTCCCCCTGTTAGCCAGTGCGGGCGACATGGAATTCACCTTTTCAGCCGGCTCATCCGGACGCAGCGTTCGGCTTCAGATTCTTGACGGTGAATCGTGGATGAACGTAACCATTTTCACCAACATCACCGGCACCGGAAGCAGGTTTTATATCCGCATTGGTCAAGCAACTCCCGCAAAACTCAGGCTATTTTACCCCAGCCATGCCATTTATATACATGATATTTTTGCCACCGATTTTCAGGGCAATCCCCTGCCTCTACTAGAGCAACCGGGAACTAGCAACGTAACCTACAGCACCGCTTTAGCAAGTGCCTTAGTAGGTTCTGCCGGAACCAGCGCTATAAGCAGCAGAGGATTTTGCTGGAGCACATCACCCTTGCCCGATACCACCTCCACACATCTATCCACTGGAGGTGGAATAAGCCCCATGAACGCAACCATTAGCGATTTATTGCCAAGCACAACCTATTTCTTAAGGGCTTATGCAATTAATGAATCCGGCATTACATACAGCTCCGAAACCACCTTTCAGACCCTTAGTATTGGCGAGCCTACCACACAAACAAACGATTTTGTGTTCTATCCTGGTAATACCTCCATTCAGGCTAGCTGGACTCCCGGAAACGGATCACGCAGATTGATAAAGATAAACACCACCCCGGATTTCACTCCTCCCCAAAACGGTGTGGAATACACCCCCAATCCCATCTACAACGGCAGCGGGGAACAAGTGGTTTACTGCGGTGCCACGCAGGTTGTGGAAGGTGAGAATATTAACGCTATTCCCGTTACCGGCTTAACGCGCAACACCACCTACTGGTTCCGTGCCTTTGAAATGAACGGCAGCGGGACTACCTCGCTGTATTTATCCACCCCCGCGCTGAATAATCCTGCCTCCACCACTACGTTAAACACCGGTATTGAAGGTTATTACAATAATGCCAATGGTTACGGTTACACCCTTAAAAGCAATCTGCATGATATTCTGCGCACTACGCATCTTACCCAGTTCTCCTATTCTGCCGTGTGGCAACAGTTGCAATACACAGACGAGGACAGCCTGAACACCAACAATGTGATAGAAACCTACACCGGCTGGTCTGTTCCCAAGAGCTTCTATGGCAGTGGCTCCACCCAATGGAACCGGGAGCATACCTGGAGCGTAAGCCACGGCGACTTTGGCACTAACCGTCCCGCCGGAACTGACCTACACCATCTGCGTCCCTGCGATGTAACCGTAAACTCCGCCAAAAACAACCGTGACTTTGATAACGGAGGCACGCCATACGTGGATGCTTCGCCCTATCCAGGCTACGATGCCACCACCGGCAGTAATTCCAACGCCGATACCTGGGAGCCGCGTCCCATAGAGAAAGGCGACGTCGCCCGCATGCTGTTTTACATGGCATTGCGCTACGAAGGCACCGATACTACTTATAACCTTGAGATGCAGGATGTCTCTGCCACCACCGGTCCTTTCTACGGCAAGCTTTCCACCCTGCTGGATTGGCATTATGCAGATCCGCCCGATTCCTGGGAACGCAGACGTAACGACCGCATTCAGGAACGCCAGGGCAACCGCAACCCCTTTATTGACCATCCTGAGTTTGTTACCAAGCTGTGGACTCCGCATGCCACGAGCCCGGAATACGTTGGGAACTACGAGTTCAACGCCAATTGGGAACACAGCATTAACGCCGTTAGTTACCGCATAGACGTTAGCACCGATCCTGGCTTCACAAATCTGCTGGTGGATGATTACGATACAGGCTACAGTACTTCTCAGTACATAGTTGTGGACAGCAACAACATAGTTTATTACCGGGTACGGGCATTCCTGGGAAGCGGCTATAGTCCCTATTCCAACGTGGTTACGGTGGATTGGGATCCTTTAGAATTGGAACTATCCTCTTTAGTCGCTGTCCTTAACGCATCCAACGAGGTCAAGCTTGTATGGGTAACCGAATCCGAGTATAACTTAGCTGGTTATTACTTGTATCGCAATACAAACGAAGAATTGGCAAGTTCTGTAGTAGTCTCAGGTTTGATTGCGGCAACAAATACATCAACCCAGCAAGTCTATACTTTCTACGATACCGATATTCCCGCTGAAGGCACATATTATTATTGGTTAAATGCAGTTGCACTCGATGGTGCCAGCACTTTCTATGGGCCTGTAACTATATATTGGATCCCCAGTGCCAATGAGGACGAAATCCAAAGCCCCGCTCTGCAAGTGCTGCAACTATACCCAAATCCCTTCACTCAAAGCGTGAACATAGAGTATAACCTGAAGCAAAGCAGCTCTGTGGAAGTTGGGATTTATAACCTGAAAGGACAGTGCGTAAAAAGCTGGAAAGACACCCACCCCTCCGGCAGAAACAGCCTGGTTTGGGACGGCAGGGATAACAGCGGTAAAGCAACCAGCTCCGGGGTTTACCTGCTAAGGATATCTACTCCCACTATGAAGGAAACAAGTAAGCTGCTTAAGCTGCAATAACATAAACACTCTCTATTAAACAACAAACACCAAATTAAGGAATTGCCGGCACCAAGCTTGCAATTCCTTTTCTTTATAACATATGCCAGTATCTCTAACACCTAAAACCTAGCACCTCAAATCATCCTTGCTAGCCACACGCGAGCTGCAAGCTATCTGATCGGGAGATCATCGGGCTTTTGCCCGATCAACCCCCGATCAACCCCGGTTCGATTCGGTTCCGGTTGAGCAAGGTAGCTGCGGACATCCTGTCTGCTGGTGTAAATAAATACAAAAGGTTGAGGTGCAGTAAAAACAAGCTCAACGGCACCCTTGTAAACTGTAACTTAAAAACGTCACATAGTAATCAAATGGCCGGGTTTGATTTGAATTCGAGATGGTTTTCGATCTTCTTGTGCGGTAGTAGCGGAACAGTAACACACCTCACATTAGTTATTTTGATTGACACATATTACTTACTCCATTCTTAAGCTCCTGTATCAATAGTGTCTATTGAATTTGAAAATGTTGTTAGTGAGTTGTAGCTATAGATGCTCCCTGAGCGTTCATGTTTCACCCTGTAAGTTCCGGATTCAAAACGAACTAAATGAACTATCCTAATCAAAACCGAAAAGAAATTGTACGCATGGAGTATCTAACATGAAAAGAAGCATTATCCTCTTGCTAATCCTGAGCATCCTCAGCCTGACTTTTGCTACGGACTTAGCAATCTCTCCAACAGTATCTGCACCTGAATCATCCCGCACTACATACACCGCCCCTTACACCCAGAACTTTAATGGTAGCTGGCTTCCAGCGGATTGGTTTGCCCCCCCAGTGTATATTGAAATTGGCCCCGGATTTTATGTCACATACAGGTTTGAACAAAGATACTCTCAGGCTTGTGCCATTTTCGCTCCGGTTTTTGCAGGATACACTATCAATTTACACTCTCCGCTGATATATATACCGGGCCCGATGTACCGTTTAAAGTTCAAATGGTCGCACGGACAGCTTACCACCATAAACGGAGATCATGGCGCAGTATATGTGAACGGGACTAAGGTATGGCAGCGCCAAGCCACGGAATTCAATTCCAACGACGGATATAGTAATGGTGATCCCGGCAGTGGTGTACTGGAGAGCCTCGATCTGAATCCCTGGCAAGGACAGCTTATCAGTGTACAATTCGAGGGTTTGGGCAACACTGGCCCCTATTGGTATATAGACGATTTTGCCGTGGAATATGTGGATAGCAGCATCAGCACTTTCCCCAGCACGCAGACATTTAGCTCCGCCACTTTTCCACCCCAATACTGGAGCGTTCCCAATTCCTGGGAGGCACCCGCATCGAATCCCTTTTGGAGAAGTAACACCAATGCCTATGGTGCCACAGGTACTGGCAGCGCACTTTGTTCCTTTGAAAACTTTTTAGCTGGCAGGACTATCGACCTACGCACTCAAGCTGTAAACCTTGGTCCCTATGGCGGAACCCTAAGCTATGATTACGCTTATTCAGCCTACCAGGCTGCCAATTCCAATGAAAGCCTGTCTGTCCAGTTTTCCAACGACTGGGGAGCGAACTTCTATTCTCTGGCAGATTACAATGCCTCAAGTACTGGTGGACTGATAACTGCTGCTCCCCACAGCAATTCAGGATGGACACCCGGTGCTACAGACTGGGCTACCAATACTATCGCTCTGCCAGTTGGAACTAACGTGGTACGCTTCAAAGGCATCAGTGCCTACAATGGCAGACTGTTTATCGATAACGTGAAGTTTGAAAAGAACCTCTTCGCTTCAGGAAATGGAACCGAAGGCAATCCATATATGGTGAGTAGCGCTGCAGAACTGAATCTGATACGCAACTACCTCGGTAGTGCTTCCTCGCGTAAATACTTCAAACTGGCTAACGATATCGACCTTACGTCTTATCTGGCACCTGGTGGGGAAGGCTACATAGCTTGGGGCAGCAATGGCTGGCTTCCCATCGGCAGTGGCACAACCGCCTTCTATGGTGGTTTGGATGGTGACGGACATAGTATTTCCGGCTTGCGCACTTGGTATTACGGTTCCAATCATGGTCTATTTGCATACACTGCATCAGGAAGTATGATAAAAAACCTGTCCATGGGCAGCAATTGCAACATCCTTGGCGATGCGCACACCAGCTCGCTGGTAGGATACAATGCCGGCACCGTTGAAAACTGCAGTTCGGCAGCTACCGTAAAGCTTGGAAACTCCCAAAACGGGGGTGGTATCGTGGGAACTAACTCCGGCACAGTCTCCAATTGCATCTTTACCGGCACAGTTGCCAGATCCGGCGATGGGGTTAATGCCAATGCCCTGGGCGGAATTGTGGGTAAAAATGAAGCTAGCGGAAGCGTTAGCCAATGCAGTTCTAATACCACTATCAGTGGAAGTTTGTGGACTGGTGGGATTGCCGGCTGGAACGATGGTAGCATCTCCCTCTGCAAATCCACTGGAAGTGTATCCGCATATAGTAATTCCAATGGCGGTCTGGTGGGACAAAACAATGGTAACATCAATAATTCCTACTCCCGATGCAATGCATCCGGCGCGCAATACATTGGCGGTCTGGTGGGCAATCATGGTAGCGGTACTATCAGCAATTGCTATTCTACCGGTACCGTTTCGGGCAACCCCCGGGGCGGTCTTATCGGTGCTAGTAGCGGAACTGTGAATAACTCCTTTTGGGATACCCAGACCAGTAGCATAGCAACTTCCTACGGCGGAACCGGTAAAACCACTACCCAGATGCAAAGCCAGACAACCTTCACAGGCTGGGACTTTCTGCGGGAAATCGCCAATGGCAACGCGGATTATTGGGGCATCGCCTCCACAGACAACAATGGCTATCCAATACTTGCCTGGGAAGTTGAGAATGAAATACGTGCTCCCATCCTAGTTGCGCCTGCCGACTTGGCAACAAACATGCCTAAGGCAGGTTTTGAGCTTTCATGGAATCCCAATCCGGTGGGCATGCTACCCAGCTACTACAACGTTTACATGATGCGCTACAGCAGTCCCGGAGTGATGGAAGAGCATTTATTCCTCCAGATAGGGGGCACTTCCTTCTACCCTGTTATCCAGGGTGGATTGGTCTTCAATTATGGCGACACATGGTATTGGACAGTGGAAGCAGCATCCTGGGCGGGAACAGTTCGCACCCTTCCGCTGCGCTCCCTGCAGATAGAGGCTAATCCTTTCATCGATACCTTCCCCTATGTGCAGAGCTTTGCCTCCGCCACCTTCCCGCCGGTTTTCTGGAACAACGAGGGATGGTATCTTAACGATGCCAATGGCTACGGAACAACAGGCACAGGCTCTGTCCAGGCGCATTTCTACAGCATGAATACCGGCACCACCTGCGACATTATCACTGCCACAATAAACACGCATGGAATGCCGGGAACACTATCATTTGACCATGCCTACGCTACCCACAACGAGCTAAAGAATGACCAACTGGAGATATGGTACTCCACGGATGCCGGAGCCAGCTATAACCTCCTTACCACATATAACGGTGGAGCGGATGGGCAATTGGTAACCGCGCCTCCCTATGAATATGAATTTGTACCCTCTGCCAACCAGTGGGCTACCAAAAGCATTGTTCTGCCAACCGGGACAAACAAGTTGAAGTTCCGCGGTGTTAGCAGTTATGGCAACAACCTGTATCTGGATAACATCACGCTCGACACCGCTAACCTGGTTACTCCGGTTAATGTGCATGTGTATGTGGATGAGGCTGCTGCAACGTATGAACTCCGTTGGGATAACGCTCCCGGTGCAAGCTGGTATGGTATTTATCAAGGTAATGATCCCGCTAATTTACCATACATGGGCTGGACAGCTGACAATAGTATGGGATTTACCCCGGTGGACAAGCTCTTCTTCCGTGTTTCTGCCGGAGCCGGCACCCCCGTGGGAGTAAACCTGGGTAGTAAGTAACAATTTAATGGGGGGCTTTAGGGCTCCCCTAATGTGAAGTTACTATAAGCCGAATCGACTACAGCAATAACTGATCTATCATTACCCACCTTGAACTCTCTTTGGGGTGTAAAGGTGAGGTCAGATAGCGGTCTGGAAGCAAGGAAGAACGTGGGGGCGGACGCCGTTCCGCCCACTATAAACTATATTACCCATCACACCGCTTCATGCTATGTCGCATCGGCGTGCGACACTACGATAATTTTGCCTTGACAACATCATCCATAGCTGGCAGATGATTCTTATGTTAGAAATAAAACACAAATAGAAATCATCCTAACCCAAATTACAGGGTTCAGAATACGGTTCAAAGAAGGTAGCTGATGCGTATCATTGTATGTATATTGCTGTTGGGGTTCACCACGCTCATATCAGCCCTGCGTGTGGAACCACCCCAAGTTCTATTGTGCTACGACAATCTGGATTTCACGGGTAGCGGAGCTACATTCCAGGATATGAGTTCTGTGCTGGCATGGCAAAAGACTATAGATCAAGTAAAATACCTCCAGATGATGCGCTTCTCCGATGCCGGCATAGCTTTATGGGAAGAGCCCATTTCTTTGCCATGCGACGAAGGATATTACCTTGCGGGCAGCTCCGATGCCATTTTTGTGGTGATGCTCACCAGCCCAGATTTGAAGGTGTATAAGTACTCGCTAAACGGGACAGCAATTTGGCCGGCTGCGGGAATCGACTTAACCCCAAGCAACTCCCGAACGCCTTACCAAATCATTCTGCATCCGGATAAGTCCGGAGGTCTGTGGCTGGTTGCAAACTCCCAAAGCTACCTATGGCCATTACATTATGCCACTGCACAGCGTTTAGATGCTAACGGCAGTTCCGTTTTTGAAAGCGGAGACTATGTCTATGGAGGTGATTATAGTTGCTATCTCCGCGATAGCATATTGTTGGAAGACAACAGCATAATGCTTTCCCTTGCCTTCAAAGATGCAAACACCCTAATAAGAATAGCGGATGATGGACAAGAGTTGTTTCGGGATAATTTCTCCAATACTTATCTCACTTATGAATACAGCTCACTAGACTCACTATCCGGAACAAAGCTCATCTATGCCATAGGACGCAAGGACTTTGCAGATATATATGTACTCTCTGTGGATGGCGAAACTACTGTGCTACATAGCTTCACTCTGAGTTATGAGGAAGATGCTGCTCGCTATGTAGACTTGACAGCTCTGAGTGCAACTGAAGCCATATTGGGTGTACGGGACTATGCCGGAAGGGCTTTGGTGATTAGGAAAATCACAGTAACCGGGGACACGTTATATGAAAGAACCCTAACCGAATATCAGCCAAACGCCGGGATAAACTGCACTATTCATCCCACAGATAATGGTGAGGTATATCTGGTTTACAATGCCGGTGATTGCTGCCTCAAAGTGGAAAAGATATCTTCGGGTGGGCTTAAGCTTTGGGAAGAGGAAATCATCAGTCCCGAAAACTACTCCGGCAGAAGATCAGAATTCATTTCTGCCTGTAACCCTGAGGCGATTAATGTGTATTGGATGGACTACCGCTCAGAAGCCAGCGGTATCTATTATCAAAGCCTCAGCGCTTCAGGAACTCCCGTGTTCCCTGCAGGGGGAAAAGCATTGGTAACCGGAAGCAGAGGCTTTGTGGTGGACTGTAATGTTTTTGCCATAGGGCAAAATTCGGTGGTGGCTATTTTTGAAAAAGCGGATAACCTAAGCAATGCTACTTTGAAGCTGGTTATGCCAGACCGCCAGCCTGATAGTTCCTGGCCCTTAGGGGAGCTTATCATCAGCGATGAAGTCACCGGCGTAGAAGACAGAACCGCCCAAAAGACCATGAAAGTAGGAGATAGCATCCTGGTTCTATGGGTACAAACAGATAGCACCGATCATCTGAAAGCCCAGTTGATATCTCCCGAGGGACAGAAAATGTGGGGAGCGGAGGGGGTAGTTATCTATTCGGGAGAGATTACTTCATTCTTTGGTACCAGCATAGAAGGCAATCTTTTCGTTGCCTGGCAATGCCCGGATGGAGATGTTTATTGCCGCAAAGTGTTTGGAGGCATACCGCAAGGGTCTGCTTACTGTATCTATGATGAGAATGAAGGTTATCCAATGATCCTCAGGGATTTCACGAGTGGTTATTGTACCCTGACAGGAGATGATAGAATACGTGTTATCCGTATCTTATCCGACGGTAGTCTTTGTCCTGCTTTTGGCAGTTCGGGATTGCTTGTTCCCCCATACTTCGGTTCAAATCTCTCTTGCAGGGTTCTGGAAAACAAACTAATCTTGAACATTAGTATGCCTGGTTTTCCTCCACAGATCTATCCTCTCATCATCACTCCCGAAGCAGATATTCTGTACGGGGGAGACCAACTGATTTCCACCGGATATATCATGCCCTATTTGAAATCAGGCTACTTATACGTGGTTACATATGATTCTGGATTTGAGTTAGCAAAGTATAATCTGGCATTAGAATGCCTATGGACAAAGCCCTTGGCTATTACTGTCCCTTATGAAGGCTATATTAGTGGAGCTATTGAGGCTTTGAATGACAGCACCTTTGTATTGCTGTCATACATTGGTAGGGATGGCTATGCCATGCAATACTACTTCTTTGATGAAGAGGGTAATACCAGTATGGTTAATCTCGAAACATTGTACAGCAACACGGAGTCATTCAGCAGAAAGTATGCCATTGTCGAGGATGGAATATACATTGCTTATTATGACTATGAAAATCATCAGTGGCTGAAAACGCAGAAAATCGAGCTGGAGTCACAACCGCTACCGGAAGAGGAGCTTAACCCCACTCCCCAGGTTATCTTCGGAAACCCCTATCCCAATCCTTTCACAGATGCTGCTACTATCCAGTTTCATCTTAAGGAATCCAATCACGTAAGTGTATCAATCTACAATCTTAAAGGGCAAAAGA
The DNA here is from genome assembly GCA_964430595.1 of uncultured Candidatus Cloacimonas sp. GTDB lineage: Bacteria > Cloacimonadota > Cloacimonadia > Cloacimonadales > Cloacimonadaceae > Cloacimonas. The sequence goes on along the minus strand of CAYSGM010000004.1, from coordinate 30,628 downwards.
TCACAGATCTGTTTACAGGGGATTCATCCGCCGGACTGAGTAGGCTTGTTTGGGATGGTAGTGATTCCAAAGGTATGGCATGCGCTAAGGGAATCTACTTTGTGCGTATGGACGCCGGGGGAAAGGTCTTTACTGCTAAGCTTATCAAGCTTCACTAAGATGCGAGTGCGGCAGTCCCGCTAAATTTCGCTTGACAGGATTAGCATCGCTAAACATATTGACATCGTGCTACATAGATCAGGTATTTTAGTAGCTCTAAACATCTTGAAAGGAGATGGATTATGATTGGAGAAAGACTGAAAGCTATCCGCAGCGCATTGCGTTTGAAGCAGATAGAAATGGCAAAGGCTCTGGATATGAATCCTTCCGCCATATCGCAAATGGAAAGCGGGCGCACCAAGCCCTCGCTGGAGACTCTAATTGAGATTGCCCAAAGCTATAAAGTTGATCTGCATTGGTTGATCACCGGGGAAGGGCAAATGTTTAGCCAGCCTGAACCTACCAAGCAGCAAGCGAAGGGTTGGGACAAGCTTCAGAAAATGATGAATGCCAGTCTGGAGGAAATAGTTCAGGCGCGACAGGGGATGCTGGATTCGGAATCGGTGGATTTTAACGTTAGCGGAGAAATCGCTGCGGGTGAACCCTTGGAAAGCTTTGGCGATACCGTGGATGTGGTTACCGTACGGCGCAGAATGATCCACGGCATTGTGGCGGATTACATCGCCTTGCGGGTGAACGGACGCAGTATGGAACCGGACATCAGGCATAATGACGTGGTGTTGATCCGGCAGGATCAGGATTGGCGTCACCTTGAAGGCAAGATATGTGCGGTGCGGATCGATGGGGCTATTACCCTGAAGAAGCTGATGCTGGATGATGCCAAGCGTATGATTGTGCTGGTGCCCTTAAATGAAGATTATCAGCCGATTATTATCAATCCGGATAATCACAGGGACGTGGCACTGATCGGCTCGCTGTTCTATTTATTCCGGGTTTTGGCGAAGAACTAAGGAGAGAAGATGCTTGCTTTATATGGTTTGATTGGCTTATGCGTTCTTTTAGCAATCGCCTTGGTTTATGTCCTGCGCATGGTGCGCAAACCCGGTGGCAACGGCGAGGAAGCCATGCGGGAATTGAAAGGGGCTTTTGAGACTTTCGACCGCTACAGCCGGGAAGAAATGAGCCGTTTGCGCACGGAACTGCTTGGAATCAGCATGGATAACCGCAAGGAACTAAGCGAAGCCATCCGCATGCAAAACGAAGCGCTAAGCATGCAGAACCTTGCCGGACGCGAGGAAATGAGCAATGCTAACAATGCCCTTAAGCAGCAATTGAATAATGACGCCGCCCAGAACCGGGAAGAGCAGAAGACTTCGCTGAACAACCTGTCCGAGAACTTCAGCAGGCGCATGAACGAACTTACTGCCGCCCAGCAATCCCAGGCGGATGCTTTGCGTAAAAGCATAGAAACCCAGATGGAGCAGATCAGGATTAATAACGAGAGTAAGCTGGAGCAAATGCGCATAACTGTGGACGAAAAGCTACATGATACTCTGGAAAAGAGACTTGGCGACAGCTTCAAGATCGTTAGTGAGCGGCTGGAGCTGGTGCAGAAAAGCATGGGCGAAATGCAGAATCTTGCCATAGGGGTTGGAGATCTGAAAAGAGCGCTTACCAATGTGAAGTCCCGCGGGGTGTTGGGAGAAATCCAGCTGGAAAACCTGCTGGAAGACATGCTCTCCCCAGAACAGTATGAGAAGAACTTCAAGCCCAACAAACGGCGGGATGAGGTGGTGGAATTCGCCATTCGTCTGCCCGGAAAAGATGATGATATGGAAAGCGTTTATCTGCCTATCGATGCCAAATTCCCCATTGAAGATTACTATCGCCTGATGGAAGCCTATGATTTGGGCGATCTGCCCGCGATAGATCAAGCCCGCAAGAACATGGTGCTAAGGATTAGAAACTGCGCCAGGGATATAAGGGATAAATACCTTAACCCGCCAGCGACTACGGATTTTGGCATTCTCTTTCTGCCTTTTGAGGGATTGTATGCAGAAGTGCTTCGCAATGTGGGGCTGTTTGAAAGCGTGATGCGGGAGTTCCACGTTATACTGAGCGGACCAACCACTGCTGCTGCGCTGATAAACAGTCTGCAAGTGGGATTCCAAACTCTGGCGATACAGAAGAAATCCGCGGAAGTGTGGAGAATCCTTAGCGCGGTGAAGCATGAATTCGGCAAGTTTGGCTCGGTGCTGGATCTCACGCAAAAGAAGCTGCAGGAAGCATCTAACACTATAGAAAAAGCCAGCCATCGCAGCAGGCAGATAGAGAAACGCCTTAGTAAAATGCAAGACCTTCCGGCATTGGAGAGCAGGCAGTTATTGGAGCTGGACGAGGCTACCGTTATGGAAGAAACGGAAGAGGATGTTATTACCTGATCATAGAACCCAAACAGATAAGATAAAACTTGACAGTTTAAGACATGTAAGAAGCATAGCAAACAATAAATTCGAAAGATAGAGGACCTTATGAAACAGACTTTATTGGCTTTGTTTATTATGTGTTGTATGCTTCCTGCCCTTTTTGGATTAGAGTGGCGAAATCAGGATAGCAAAGAGCTTGGCTACTCTTTGTCGTATCCTGCGAAATGGAATGTGATGTCCGACAAACCTGACAACTTCTGCGCATACCCCTCTGAAGATGCAGGCGTAAAGGCAAAAACATACATTCGGGTAGCCGTAACCCCACTGGAAAAAGAAGATGCTACGATGCCACTGAATCAACTTAGGGAAAAGGTTTTCAGCCAGTTTAAGGAATATGCTAAATCGGATAGTATTGCTACCTTCCAGATTCTGGGCGCAGTAGATACCGAAGTAAGCAAAATCCCCGCTTATTACGTGGTTACACATGGCAAGATTCAGGGCACCGATATGTATTTCCGCTTCACCTATCTACGGAACAATAACCGCCTGTATCAGATCATCGTTGTTTGCCCGAAAAGCAAGTTTGAAGAGCTTGCTACTTTGATAAACGTGGCAGAGGGTTTGTTTAGCGTAAGATAGACCGAATCCTATCAGCTATTGCACTGGTATCCCGGCAACACATGCAGCCTAAACGCTTTTAGCCAAGCACGCTTAGCGATGCTTGGCTTTTTTTGATTGACAAAATCAGCCCTCACCAAGTTTATCCTCTAACTGATAAAAACTTACATGCACGATAGCTGCAATACAAGCCAAGAACTAAATTCAGTACTGTGGAAGTGTTGCTTGCTGTTTGCTATAAACCAAGGAGAAACCGATGGCAGTCCCAAAAAGAAAGACCTCGAAAACCCGTAGAGATAAACGCAGAACCCATGATGCGCTTACTCCCCCGAGCTTTTCGACCTGCAGCAAATGCGGTGAAGCATCACGCTCACACCATGTTTGTGCGAACTGCGGTACCTATAACGGTAAGCAGATAATCGACGCCAAGGAGTAATGTGCGCATAGCCCTCGATGCGTTTGGGAGCGATCATGCACCGTATCCCGAAATTGAAGGCGCCGTTCTTGCAATCAAGGAAGATTTGTGTGACGAAGTGATCCTGGTTGGAGACGAAGAAACGATTACCAGAGAACTGGGAAAGTACTTTTTCGATCCAGCCAGGATTACTGTTGTTCACGCTTCAGAACGAATAGAGATGGGCGATAGCGCTTCCTCTTCTGTTCGCACAAAGAAGGATTCCTCTTTAGTCCGGGCGGTTGATCTATACAACCAGAATAAAGCTGATGCCGTAGTTAGTGCCGGCAATACAGGTGCTGTGATGGCTGCCTCTTTATTGGGTTACGGCCGGATAAAAAACGTGCTTCGCCCTGCCATAGCTGTGCTTTTCCCCACACAGGAAGGGCACGAGATACTGTTGGACATGGGTGCTAATGTAGATTGTGATGCTCAGAACCTGCTGCAGTTTGCTCAGCTTGGCAGCTTGTATTTCGAATTCTTTTTTAAGCAACCCCACCCTAGAATATCGCTGCTCAACATCGGCGAAGAAAGTGCCAAGGGTAATGCTATCACCAAGCAAGCTTACCAACTGCTTAGTGCGAACAAGGATATTAACTTCATCGGCAACATTGAGGGCAAGGATATTATCCGGGGAGTAACCGATGTGATTGTATGCGATGGTTTTGTAGGCAATGTCGTGCTAAAAACTATTGAGGGTGTAGGGTTTTCGATCTTTGAGATATTGAAAGAGCAGATTAATAAGGACTGGATAGCTAAATTAGGTGCCATGCTATCATATCCGGTTTATACTTATATGAAGAAGAAGCTGGATCACACCGAATATGGCGGTGCTTTACTGGTTGGATTGAATGGTCTGTCGGTGGTATCGCACGGGCGCAGCAATGCCAAAGCTATGAAAAACGCCATTCGCTTTGCTGACCGTATCGCAAAATCCGGTTTCATAGCCCACGCAAAAGAATACTATGAGAGGATTCCCTGATGCTTAGTTATCATGCCAAGTTCTCCTCCTTCGGCAGTTATGCACCTAAGAAGATTTTAACCAACTTCGATCTGGAGAAGATCGTGGATACCTCGGACGAATGGATACGCAGCCGTACCGGGATGCAAGAACGCCACATTGCCTCCGAAACGGAAGCTGCAAGCGATTTTGCCCATCAGGCTGCAGTGAATGCCATTGAAAGCAGTAATGTAAAATACAAAGATATAGATTTGATCATCGTTGCCACCATATCCGGCGACCACCCTTTTCCTTCAACCGCCTGCATAATTCAAAAAAAACTGGGGTTAAAAAACATTCCTGCTTTTGATGTATCTGCAGGCTGTACTGGTTTTGTATATGCGCTGGATATTGCCCGTCAATACGTAGAGAATGGCATCGCTAAGCACGTTCTTGTGATAGGCGTGGATGTCCTCACTAAGATCACCAACTGGAAAGACCGTAACACTTGCGTGCTTTTCGGAGATGGCTCCGGTGCTACCATCGTGAGCCGCGCCGAAGCCAGCGATATCTCCCGCATTATCGACACTAAAATTGATGCCGATGGTAGCCAGGGTGAACTGCTAATTCAACAAGCCGGTGGTTCGCGCATGCCAGCTTCACATGCAAGCGTGGATGCCAACCTACATACAGTGTTCATGGAAGGCAACCGGATCTACAAGCATGCTATAAAATCCATGTTCGCCTCTTCTGATGAACTACTGCGCCGTAATAACCTTAGCGTTGCCGATATCGATTGGGTGATCCCGCATCAGGCAAACCTGCGGATAATAGAAGGGCTTGCCGACAAAATGCGCCTACCCATGAGTAAAGTAATTGTAAACATAGAGAAATATGGAAACACTTCATCTGCTACAATCCCCATTGCCACAGATGAAGCCATACGTAACAAGAAAATCCGCCGGGGTGATATAATCCTGCTTACTTCTTTCGGGGCAGGTCTCACCTGGGGTAGCGTTTTAGCTAGATACTAAATATCCAGAAGCGAGGAAAGTAATGAAGACAGCTTTCGTATTCCCCGGACAGGGAGCGCAGTATATTGGGATGGCACTGGATTTTATGCAGTGTGACCCCTACAATCTGGAAGTGATTGACACATTCGACAAGACTCATAAAACTAATCTTAAGCAGGTTATGCTGGAAGGACCGGAAGAAAGCCTTAAACAAACAAGCTTTACACAGCCTGCCATACTTTTTCACAGCATCGCCGCCTTGCGCAGGTTCCAAGCACACAGCAAGATAAAGCCTGATTTTGTTGCCGGGCACTCCCTGGGCGAATTCAGTGCTTTGGTAGCTTCTGGAATGCTGTCTGTTACCGATGCCATGCACCTGGTACACAAGCGTGGGGAATACATGATCAAAGCCAATGCCGGAGTTCCTTTTGCGATGTCCGCCATCATAGGTTTGGATGCTCGAACCGTGATTGATATCTGTGCAGAAGGATCAAGCGCAGGCTTAGTTCAAGCGGTTAATTTTAACACCCCCATCCAGACTGTGATATCAGGAACTGCTTCAGGTGTGGCAGCAGCAGGAGAACTTGCCAAGAACAAGGGAGCTAAACGAGTGCTTCCCCTTATTGTGGGTGGACCCTTTCACACACCTCTGATAGCTCAGGCAAGCCTTTGGCTGTATGACGAAATGAAAACACTCACCTTCCATGACGGCAATATCCCTGTAGTTTCGAACTATGACGCCCTTCCCTGTGCAACCGGGACACTTGAGCGGGAAAAGCTTGCCAAACAGATAATCTCTCCGGTGCGTTGGGTGGAGTGTATAGAATACATGGTTGCCCAAGGCGTGGAGCAGTTCATCGAATTCGGACCCCAGAAGGTTCTAAGCGGTATGATTAAGAACATCAACAAGGACGTGGCAGTATTTTCCATTGACAAAATCGAAGACGTAGACGCTGTTGTTTCGGTTACAGGTTGATGCAGTTGAAACTTGAATTATGTTCACGAGGTTCTGATGACAAATAATCTTACAGATAAAGTAATAGTAATAACCGGAGCAGCCCGCGGAATAGGCTATGCCATCGCCGAATCCTTTGCCTCAGAGCAAGCTAAGGTTGTGATTATAGATATCATGCCAGACGCCGTTAATAGTGCCGTTAATGCCTTAAACAGCATTGGTGGCAAGGCATTTGGCTATACAGGCAACGTAACTGACAGCAGTGGTATGGAAGCTATTTTTGCCGATGTTGTTGCCCAGCATGGTGCCATTGATTGCCTGGTAAACAATGCCGGCATCACTCGCGACAACCTTCTTATCCGCATGAAGGAAGAGGAATGGCAATTGGTGCTGGATATAAACCTTAAAGGCAGCTTCATCTGCACCCAGAAAGTCTTTAAACACATGATGAAAGCCCGTAAAGGTAGCATCATCAATATCGCCAGCGTAATAGGGCTTATGGGCAATACCGGTCAAGCTAACTATGCCGCCTCCAAAGGCGGTCTTATCGCCTTCACCAAATCCTGCGCTAAAGAATTTGCCGGACGCAATGTCCGCGTGAATGCAGTAGCACCAGGATTCATTGAAACGGAGATGACATCCTCGCTCAGTGCTGAAGTCCGCGCAGAATATGCCAAAGTGATCCCACTCCAAAAGATGGGAAGCCCCATGGACGTAGCCAATCTATGCCTGTTCCTTGCCGGTGATGCCAGCACATATATTACCGGGCAAACCATGGCAGTGGATGGCGGATTGACCATGCAGTAACTTAGATTGAAAGGGAAATACCCAATCAACATAGAAAACACTCTTCAATAACATAGGAGGAATAATGGATATTGAAGCAAAAGTAAAACAGATAGTGATGGACAAACTGGGTGTAGAAGAAGCTCAGGTAGTTCCTGCAGCTAACTTTATCGAAGACCTTCGTGCCGATTCCTTGGATACCGTTGAACTCGTGATGGCTTTTGAGGACGAATTCGAGATCACCATCCCGGATGAAGACCAAGAAAGACTTCGCACTGTTGGTCAGGCTATCGATTACCTGAAGGAAAAGCTGGGTTAAGCCCAAATGAGTGTGGATCAATCCTGATAGCTTACAGGTATCAGGATTGCATCCACCTTTTTTTGCTTGTGTTAATCTAAGAAATGCTGCATAGCACATACAGGCAGCATGTTTCAGATCAGCATAATGTGCACACAAACCAAAATTGAATAATTAGCAGAGGTTTATATGTCTAAAAGAAGAGTAGTTATCACCGGTATTGGTGCTATAACCCCAGTGGGACACAATGTATCCCAAACCTGGCAAAGCCTTATCAATGGCGTTAGCGGAGTTGCTCAAATTACCCATTTTGATACCTCCAACCTCCCCACCCGGATCGCTGCCGAAGTGAAGAATTACAATCCTGAAGAACACTTCGACCACAAAGAAGTAAAAAAGCTTGATACATACACCCAATTTGCCATGATCGCAGCCCGTGAAGCCGTTGCAGATGCAGGATTGGTTCCCGGTTCTTTCGATCCAGACCGCATCGGTGTGATCACCGGCTCCGGCATTGGTGGCATCCTTACTTTCGAAGAAGAGACCATCAAAAGCTACACCCGTGGTCCCAGCCGTATCAGCCCCTTCTTTATTCCCAAGATGATCGGTAACATAGCTGCTGCCCACATAAGCATCGAACATAACTTCAAAGGCGTTAACTTCAACGTAATGAGTGCTTGTGCCAGTGCCAACCATGCCTTGGGTACCGCCATGCGCACCATCCAATACGGTGATGCCGATATCATGATCAGCGGTGGTGCTGAAGCAGGGGTTACTCCCTTAGCGGTAGGCGGTTTCTCCGCCATGCGCGCCCTCTCCACCCGCAATGATGAACCTGAAAAAGCTTCCCGTCCTTTTGACAATGACCGCGACGGCTTCGTGATGAGCGAAGGCGCAGCCATCCTTGTGCTGGAAGAGCTGGAACACGCCCTTGCTCGTGGTGCTAAGATTTACGCCGAAATGGCAGGATATGGTGCCACCGGCGATGCCTACCACATCACCGCTCCCACCGAGGACGGCGAAGGCAGCACCCGTGCCATCAACATGGCACTGAAAGATGCCGGCATGGTTCCCACTGATATCCAATACATCAA
>CAYSGM010000004.1:0-22034 GCA_964430595.1 uncultured Candidatus Cloacimonas sp. | reverse complement strand
CGGCACCTCCACCCCGCTGAACGACAAAGGCGAAACCATGTCTATCAAAACTGCCTTTGGCGATTATGCCTACAAAGTGAAGGTAAACTCCACCAAATCCATGGTAGGACACATGCTGGGTGCCGCCGCAGGTATGGAAGCCATTGTCTGCGTTAAGACCATCGAATCCGGCATCATCCACCCCACGATAAATTTAACCAATCCAGATCCCAATTGTGATCTGGACTACACCCCTCACACCGCTGTTAAGCAAGTGGTAAATGCTGCCCTATCCAACTCTCTTGGTTTTGGAGGACATAATTCTGCCATCATCATCAAACGCTATCAGTAAGTAAACCGGTTTATAGCCCCTGATGGAGAAGCAGATGAAATCGATCATCTCCAAGATTGTCGAGTATTTTAACAGTAAGAAGATAACTGAGCAATACCCCAAGTGGGAAAAAAGCCTCGTTCAGCTACAGAAGCGCATAGATTATTACTTTAACGATCCTACCCTGCTGCATGCAGCACTCACCCATAAATCTTACCTGCGACGTCGTTATGACGATCATAAGGCACCCTCTCCCTTCGAGAGAATGGAGTTTCTGGGGGATTCCATCCTGGGCTTCATCGTTAGCAAAGAGCTCTTTTCCCGCCATCCGGACGAACAGGAAGGCAAGCTATCCAAGCTAAAGTCCAAAATCGTCTCGGAAACCTATCTCACCCTGAAAGCCAATGCCATAGACCTTGGCAAGTTTGTGCTGCTTAGCCCGGAAGAACAGCAGTCCGGCGGAGGCTCCAAAGCATCAATCCTCTCGGACACTATGGAAGCCATGATCTGCGCCATCTATCTGGATAGCGGTATTGCAGCCGCCGGCAGGTTCATAAAGCACCACATCCTGATCGATTACGAGGAAACCGTTACCCGCGACGAACTGGTGAACTACAAAAGCATCCTGCAAGAGCATATGCAAGGCAAAAACCAGGAACCCCCACGTTACGTAACCATTGCCGAAGAGGGTCCAGAGCACAGTAAGACCTTTGTGGTGGAAGTTCGGGTAGGCAGCAAACTACTTGGCACCGGCAAAGGCAGCACCAAGAAAACCGCTCATCAGGAAGCCGCCAGGCTTGCTTGCCAGAAACTGGGCGTGTAGATTGGGTAGGTATTAGGTGCTAGGTGTTAGTTAACTAGCTTCTACTGCAAGTATCGAGTTTAAGGTTAAGATCAGGTAGATCAGGTTTTCAGAGTTCTAATGTCAAATCCCCAAAATCCCCTTTATCCTGTTCATCCCTGATCTGTTAAATCCCACACTTTCAATCCTCTTTCATAGCATCTTCCTTGCTTGCCAAAAGTGAGCCGACCGGGATCTGCCCATGATCTCACCATGATTTATCTCGGTGAACCCCCGATTAACTCTTATTTGGAACAGCATTGGATGAGTAGGTGGGGTGTATGGGACTGGCGGATTCCTGCTTTGGGAAATAACAGACGTCTCGTCTGTTCATGCGTACTAGGCTTTGGCTAAGTCTCCATTTCCTTACACGCTTGATTATGCAATTTCCGCATAGAAAGGCGTTGCCCGATAAAGACAGACGCCTTCTGCTACCAGCACACGAGGCGTGTGCAATTACGATTTGCTGAGGCATTCCGGTTAATGTGTTAATCATCACCAGATGAATCCGGCGATCCGACCGGCTGAAGCCGGTGTTCCAATAAAATGCAAAGTGCTTCTCAATTATTGCCTTGACTATTCCCTCCCCCTGATAACATTGCCAAACACTATTGCAGCAAGGTGGACAAGATGGATAGCATAACAACGAAACACGGATACCGGATAACTAATGTTTTGCATGGCAGGAGCAATGTGTTTCTGGTGTCGCACCGCGGGCATCATCTGTTGATAGATGCATGCTGGCGGTTCGAAAGGGCAAAGCTGTTGCGCCATCTGGGTAAGCTTGGGGTGCGCGCCTTGGATGCCATTATCCTTACCCATACCCACTTCGACCATGCCGATAATGCTGCGTTTATCAGAGAGCATTTTGGCACCAAAGTGATAGTTTCTGCTAAAGAAGCCAACTTGCTGGAGGCAGGCGAGCAGGTGTTCCCCATTGGGACAACGCCTCTCGCAAGGCTTGTTCTGGCTGGTGTGAAGCCCTTTGCGGAGCGCGGAGTTTCATGCCATCCCTGCCAGGTCGATGTGCGGGTGGATGGAACCCTAGAGTTAAGCGACTACGGCTTTGATGCCCGCATCATCAGCACTCCGGGGCATACTCCCGGTTCGCAGAGTGTTATAATAGACAGCGAGATAGCCCTGGTGGGCGATGCCATGTTTGGGATAATGCCGGGCACTATCTTTCCCCCCTTCGCGGAAGATATACCGGAGCTGATAAAAAGCTGGAAAAAGCTTCTGGATACGGGATGCAGGCTGTTCCTGCCCTCGCATGGGACGGTAAATACCCGTGCTTTGGTGGAGAAATGTTACGGCAGAAGAACGTAGCTTAATCGATACCGGGCGTCCTAAAGCCGCTTCAGCCCAGAGTATCCAGGAACCGCAAAAAGAACCTTAGCATCATAAAGCTTGATCCGATTATTAAAGCTGCAAAGACAATCAGTTGTTTCGCACGCTGTCTGGCTGCATCGTCATAAAGGATGGGGGTATCGCGGATAACTTTCATCCCCGGGGGTGGAAACTGCGCCTGGCGTTTGGTTTTAATCGCGATTCTGACAAGGTAGATGGAATAACCGGTCAGACCCGTTACCATCAAGGCAATCAAGAGTGTCATCAGTCCTATTAGTTTACCGGGGTCGCCGCTTTCAACTTGCTTATCTATAACCTTGGATAGGACGGCAAGGATCAGGAAGCCTGCGATTGCCGAGATCAGTAATATTTTGATCACTTTCTTGCGGTATGCGGGGTCAGCGGGAAGGATATCAGGTCTGTTCATAATTCTCCTTATGCCTCATGCAGGGACTAAAATCTTATATTTTACTATTGTCCGGCACTTGCCAAAGTTGTCAACTCCACTTTTAGGCAAAGCGGCTCTAATACGGAAAATCACGTATGGAGGTATTGATATCGCTGTGATAGCCACTTTTTGCTTGACAGAAACCCGCTCTCAAAATGATGTGACAAAACTTAACCGAAAATTGGTCCAGTAACTCAGAGGTAGAGTATCTGCCTTTTAAGCAGAGAGTCGGCAGTTCGAGCCTGCCCTGGATCACCAGTTTGCGACCCCTTCGTCTATCGGTCAGGACTCAAGATTTTCATTCTTGCAAGAGGGGTTCGATTCCCCTAGGGGTCGCCATAATTTTTCGGTGTGGCAATTATGAAAACTACAGTATTCACGTCCCGTTCGTCTAGTGGCCTAGGACTCGTGATTCTCAGTCACGCAACAGGGGTTCGATTCCCCTACGGGATGCCATTTATTTGCTTCATTGGTTTGAATCTTGCACACTACAGAAGCATGATGTTAAAAGGATTGTATTGAACGTGTCCCACGAATTCCTACCCAAGCACAAGTTGAAGATTAGTTACCAGCTTACTCCTGATGGAGAGCAGCGGTTCATCCTGTTGCCCCGCTGGAGCTTGGCTGTGCTTATTATATTCCTGCTGCTGCTGATTGGTATAAGCTTATTCAGCTTGATTCAATCGGGCAGTTTATCTACCCGGACGGAGCGCTTGGAGCAACTGGAAGTGGAAAACAACAGTCTGCGCAGCAAAGTGGATTTCTACGCAAGCACGGTAGATTCCATCTATGTAATGTTAGATTCCCTGCGGGTAAAAACCGAAACCAACGATAAGGACTTCCCTTCCTACGGTTTGAGAGCTAAAGCCAAACATACGGACTTCGCTTATGATGCGGAACTGAAGAATCAGATAACTGATCTGGAGCAGAAGCTAGGGTATATTCTGGAATATGTAGCCCATCCCAATGATACTGCTCCGGTAGCACATGTTCTTCCCGAAGGGGAGATACCGCCAGACAGCATGCCATCAATATATCCCAGTTTTGGACGGATTTCGGATAGCTGGGGCTTGAGAGTGCATCCTATTACTAATCAGATAGAGTTTCATTACGGCATCGATATTGCCAATCAAGCGGGGACGCCGGTGTATGCCACCGCCAAGGGCAGAGTAGGCAAGATTGATTTTGATAGTGGCTACGGAAAGCGGATATTGATAGTGCACGATAGTGGTTATGAAACCGTGTATGCGCATCTTTACAGCTATTTGGTGCGGGTTGGGGATGAAATTGGCAAGGGTCAGATAATTGGGCTTATGGGCAGCACGGGACTTTCCACTGGACCGCACTTGCATTATGAAGTCCGCAAAGCTACCGAAAAGGTAAATCCCACCGCTTATCTGAATCGCATAGATGAACCCGGCTATGCCATGCGCTAAGCCCGAGCTTCGGGCATACCTCTTTACCAACCACGCTCCGGAGCAGATTGTATCCGGATACGAAAATATAAAACCAACCGACCATATTATTGCCGTAGATAACGGCTTACAGCGCATTCACGAACTTAGCCTAACCCCTACAATTATTATCGGGGATATGGATTCCGTTGATCCGGCTTTGCTGAAGCAGTATGCTTACGTACCTATGCTAAAACATCCTGCTGCCAAGAAAGAAACCGATACCGAGCTGGCATTGCTATGGTGCAGACAGCAAGGGCTATATTATAAGATAACTATCTGCAACGATATGCAGGGACGCTTCGACCATGCTTTGGCAATAGTGCAGAATCTGTTGATGCTAAAGGGAGAGCAAGCGCTTGTATGCATAGAGACGAACACCCAGACGCTTTACCTGTTGGAGCAAACAACTACTCTGGATGGTATGAAAGGGCAGACATTATCCCTTGTTCCGCTCTCTGAAATGGTGGAATTCATCAGCTCCGGAGGTTTGAAGTTTCCTTTGGACGGCTTACAGATATTACAGCACCAGTCACGCGGAATCAGCAATGAGATAAATGCAGATAAAGCAGAGATAATTATGCTTGCCGGAGAGGCACTGGCAATAATTACAATTTCTAATTGACAAAAAGCCATAACTCCTGTAAACAGGCGTGAAATAGATTATGGGAGAGAATTAGCGTGAGTACGATTACAGAAAAGATCAAGCCCTTAAGCTTCGAATCTGCTTTAGAAGAGCTAGAGAGCATTGTGGAACGCCTTTCAGGAGGTGAAGCCCAACTGGAAGAACTGCTTAAGCTATACGAGGAAGGCATCGCCTATCTGAACCATTGCCAAAACCGCCTGGGCGAAGCCGAAGCCAAGATAAAGCTACTTAGCACTAATATCTCTACCCCCAAAGCAGCGGAGGATAACAATGGATAGAAAGATACTGCTGAAAAAAGACATGAAGGAAAAGCAGGAACTGGTAAACATCATCCTGGACAGATTCCTTCCCCGTAAAGATGAATACCCCAAGGAAATACACAAAGCCATCCGCTATAGTGTGTTTGCCGGAGGAAAGCGCTTGCGTCCATACCTTACCATGCTGGCTTTTGGGATGTATAACGAGGATGTGGAGATAATTACTCCCGTAGCTGCTGCTATTGAAATGATCCACACCTTTTCCTTGATTCACGATGACCTCCCGGATATTGATGATGATGAATACCGCAGGGGCAAGAAATCCTGCCATGCTGTGTTTGGAGAGGGAGTAGCCCTGCTTGCGGGGGATGCATTACTCATAAGTGCCTTTGAGCTGATTACATTAGCAGAAATAGATGCTACCCTAAGGGTGCAGTTCATCCGCGAGCTTGCCCATGAAGTGGGGATTAAAGGCTTGATAGCCGGTCAGATGGTGGATATAGAATCCGAAGGCAAGAAAGTGGATAAAAAGACCCTGAACTATATCCACGAAAACAAAACAGCCCGCTTAATTAACCTCTGCCTCCGCTTCGGTGCTATTGCCGGCGGTGCTCCTGAAGCAGAGCTGAAGCTGATCGAAGACTATGGCAAGCTTATCGGCTTGGTATTTCAGATTGTGGATGACCTGCTGGATATTGAGGGCTCGCAAGAAGAACTTGGTAAAAGCATCGGTAAGGATGCCGGAGTGGATAAAGCAACCTTCCCTTCGGTGTATGGCATAGAGGAATCCCGTAATAAGGCTGCGGAACTAACCGAGAAAGCCCGGTTAATTATTGCTCCTTTGGGGAATAAAGCCCTTAAACTGGATATTTTAGCCGAGCACCTTTTAACCCGTAAATCATGAAGCTTGCTTTTAGGCGTTTAACCCCTACGGCAATGGAGCCGATGCGGATGACACCCCATGCTTCGGGGTTTGATCTGTTTGCCGATTTGGCAGAGCCCTGCGAGCTTGCTCCCGGTGAGGTGAAAGCCATTCCCACAGGCATAGCTTTGGAGATACCCGTGGGCTACGAAGGGCAAGTGCGCCCCCGCAGCGGTTTGGCTTTGAAGCAAAGCATCGGGGTGCTGAACAGCCCTGGAACTATTGATGCAGATTATCGCGGTGAAGTGAAGGTGATCCTGATAAACATGGGCAAAGAGACGGTTATTATCAGCCCGCAGATGCGCATTGCCCAGCTAGTTTTTTGCCCTGTGCTGATCCCGGAACTGGTGGAATCTGTTTGCTTGAGTGCAAGCGATAGGCAAGCCGGAGGATTTGGGCATACAGGGCACTAAGAGGCGATTATGAATACAGATTTGATAAAGAAGATAGAGCAACTAAAGCAAGAGAAAGCTGCCATTATCCTAGCTCATAACTATCAGGCTGTGGAGATTCAGGATATTGCAGATTACCGCGGAGATTCTCTCCAGCTTTCCATCCTTGCCGCGGAAGTTAAGGCACCGCTGATTGTGTTTTGCGGAGTAAGGTTCATGGCGGAAACTGCTTCCCTCCTTAATCCTGCCTCGGATATATTGTTGCCCGCGCTTGATGCAGGCTGCCCAATGGCGGATATGATTAATGCTACACAGTTGCGCGAGTTTAAAGACCAATATCCCGGCTCTCCGGTGGTATGTTATGTGAATTCCAGTGTGCAGGTGAAGGCAGAAAGCGACATCTGCTGCACATCTGCCAATGCTGTTAAAGTGTTGCAATCCCTCCCCGCGGACAAGCCTATCCTGTTTGTTCCCGATAAGAACCTCGGCTCCTGGGCGGGGAAGCAAGCCGGCAGGGAAGTGTTTACCTGGAATGGCTATTGTCCGGTGCATCAATGGGGCTTCACCGAGCAAAACGTGCTTAACATGCGTGCCAAGTATCCCGATTATGTGCTTCTGGCTCATCCTGAATGCGATACAGATATCCTGAAGCATGCCGATATGATCATGAGTACAGGGGGGATGATGAAGTGGGTTAGCACGGGAGACAAAGCCATTATTGCCACAGAGAACGCTTTTACCAAGTATCTGAAGCACGTTTACCCCAATAAGCAATTAGTCCCTTTATCCCCGCAAGCGAACTGCAAAAACATGAAGAAAACCACTCTGGAGCACGTGTATCAGGCTTTGCTAAAGCATCAGCATGTTATAAAGATAGAGCCGGCAATTGCCGCTAAAGCAAGGCAGAGCATTACCCGGATGCTGGAGCTTGCATAGAACTGATGATGGTTATGCCCTTACAACGCGTTTCCCTTCCTGAGACCTTGCTCCAACCCTCTGCGAGCATATATCAGGATAAGCGTGCATTGGGAGTAACCTCTGCTACGGCTGCGCTTTATGAGTATATCACAAGCAATTTTAGTCACCACCGCATGCGTGTGCTGGAAGCAGGAAGCGGGAGCGGAATCCTAAGCATCATGCTACAGCGTTCATTCCCAGCTTGGGACATAACGGGGCTGGAGATTCAGGCTTCGCTGCACAGCCTTGCCGAAGCTAACGCGACTTCCCTAAACCTTCCGGTTAAGTTTGTATGTGCAGATTTAAGAAGCTATACCGATGCAGACCAATACGATCTCATCATCTCCAATCCACCCTGGCAGAAAGCCGGACATGGCTTGGTTAGTCCCAATCCAGAACGTGCTATCAGCCGCACTGAGCTTTGCTGCACCATGCCCGGCTTGCTGGCTTTTTGCGAGCGAAACCTTGGAGAAAGCAAACAAGCGGTGATTCTTTACCCGCCGTCCCGCCAAGCAGAACTGATTCACGAAGCCACCAAATCAAAGCTTAACCTCTTAAACTGCTTGGCGGTTGATAGCTCCGCCACAATCTTTCATTTACAAAAAGGATAGAGAATATGACTACCCGATTCTTCCTAATAATCTTTATGCTGTTACTTCTCTTTGGGGGCTGGCTGTATGTGGGATATCAAAACGCCCTCAGTCACCAAGCCAAGCTGGATGAAATAACCCGGCTGCCCATCTATGCCTATGTAGCAGATACCACCAAGGTTTCCCTTATCATGGCAGAGCTAAAATCCGTTCCCGCCATCAAGGACGTTATCCACGAAACCGCGGAACAAGCTTCCAGGGAGTTGATAAGCTCCTATGATTTACCCCTGAACGAGGATATGATAGCGGATTACACCTTTCCGGACATCATCACCGTAAACCTGCAACCGCTTAGCCAGGCACTTAAAAGCAAGCCGGTGATCCTGGACATCCTTCGCTCCCATATTGACGAAGCGGATATAGACAGCCAATCCAGCTCCTACAACAACCTTAGCTACGAACTGCAGGTAATCACCAAACGGGGAGTTGCTTTCCATGTATTCACCGCTATCCTGCTATTGTTAATCTTCGTTTTCAGCCGGCTTAGTTTCGAATTGCACCTGCTGCTGATGTCCAAAGGTAAGCATCACAGCGTAGTGGATACCATCCGTCACCGGAAGCAGGGCGTGCAGCACACCTGGTCTATGTTGCTTGTCCCCTTGCCTATAGGTATAATTATCTACTTTGCTTTTGTTTATCTGCGCCCGATGCCTCAGTTGCTGCCCTACTGGGTTTTCCTGGTTCAGGCAGCTTCTGCTTTCATTGGCACCCTGATTACCCATTTCACGCTACATACTTTCGAGCAAGAGGTATCGTTTCAGGAGAAGCCTGTGCAAGTGCTTAATCCACACACAGAACCCACAATAATAGAGGCAGAAGATGAAACGCAACCTTCCTAATGCATTAACCATCCTCCGCTTCATCCTGGTGCCGGTGTTTCTCTTTTTCCTGTTTGTCTCCACCCACGAGCAGCGAAGCTGGTATGCCCTGCTCATCTTTGTGGTGGCGTCTTTTACAGATTATCTGGATGGTATGCTGGCACGTCGCTACAATGTTATCAGTGATTTTGGCAAGATCATGGATCCCTTGGCGGATAAGTTACTGGTGCTCTCTGCCTTAGGCGGTTTATGCTGGCTCCCCCCCTACAATCTTAGCAAAGTGATCTTCATCATCATCTTTGCCCGCGAACTGCTGGTAACCATCCTGCGCGAAGTGTATCAACGCCGTGGTATTCTGGTGGCAGCCGACAAGCTTGGCAAGATCAAGACAGTGATGCAGATGCTGGGGATAATAGCAGCCTTCACTATTTGGGCAGCCAATCCCGTGATTACCCCTTCGGTAAAGCTGTCTGTAAGCATCTGGTTCTGGATTGTAACTGCAATCACGGTAATCAGCGGCTTCAACTATGTTAAAGTCCTCAAACCCAAGGAGGCTTCTCATGCGTAAGCTTATCCTCTTTACCCTCGCATTGTTAGTGTTGCAGGGGTGCTATAAAACCAAAGCCCCCAGCGACCGTTACACGGCGTTCGACAAGCTTCTTGATCACGCCAAGCCATTGGCTATGGGCGATGACAGAGATGTGCATGTATTCTGCGATCCTGCCAATTGGAAGGCATTAGAACCCTTCATCCGCAGCGGTATCGAGCGCGAAGTCCCCATTGTATATCCCGAGAAGTATTTCAACCTCATCCTTACCGATGTGAAAGAAGCAGAAACGCTTGCCAAATACAAGAACATCCTCTACATCGGCGATCTGGAAAGCAGTGCCTCTGTATCCACATATATGAAGAGTGTCCTGGCGAAGGATTTCGTAACCCGCGTGCAAGGTAGCGGGGGCGATCTCTTCGTAGCCAAAAACCACAATTCACGGGATCAGATAATTCTGTTCCTTCTGGGTAAGGATGCTCTCTCTTTAAGCAAGATCGGTGCTCTACAGGCAGATCCCATCTTCAGCTTGCTGCTCCGTCGCTTTGCCGAGCGTCAGGGATACTATGCATATCAGGGCAAGGTGCTGCCGGCTTCTTTCTTCGAGCCATATCCCTTCAGCCTGCAAATCCCTGATACCTACCGCATTTATTCCAATGACAAAGCGGGCAATTTCCTCAGCTTTCTCTACCGTGCCAAGATGCAGAACCGGGAAATCCCGGATAAATACGTATCAGTTTACCACGAACCCATGCCGGAGAACAAGCTGGATATCAACTGGCTGATCAACAAACGCAAAGAACTGGGCACAAAGTATTTCGAAGGGGACGAGTTTGATGCCGATCTCATCCGCAAAGAACCCTTCAGTTTTGGCGACTATGAAGGCTTCCGCCTCTTAGGTGCCTGGAAGAACATGAAGCACGCCATTGGCGGAGGCTTCCAGAGCTTTGCTTTTTGGGATGCTAAGACCAAGACTGCCTATATTATCGACAATATCGTCTATTTCCCTGCCGGAGATAAACTTCCCATTCTCGTAGAGCTGTACACCATCTCCAATTCGTTCCGGGCAAAATGATCCGCCGGTTGATTTCCCTGGCATCGCTGTTGCTGATCCTGGCTGCTTGCGCAGCTCCGCAGGATAGACTACCCCGCACTGCCGATGATCCTTCCCGTCCCAACGTGATCTCCATTTATTATTACCTTTCTGCTTCATTGCTGCATTACAGCGGTGATTTCCAATCTGCCGGAGAGCTGTATAGACGCGCCCTGGAACAGGACAGCACCAGCCCTCAGATCGCCAAGCAGATACTTGTGAACAGTGCCTATGCCTATATCAATGGGCAGCAATCCGCCGAGATTACCCTGGCGGAATTCGCTAAAGCACGGGCAAGCCGCAGCTTCGATGCAGATCTGCTAAATGCAGCCTATAGCATATATAACCAGGCAGAAGATCAGGAAAGCCTGGATTGGGTGATAAACGAAAGCATCACCCGCTTCCCAACCTGCAGGGCTTACCTGCAGAAGTTTTACCTGGATTTCGATCGCAAAGGCATAACCGATACCAAGCTACTGGATAAAGCCTACAAACTTGCAGGCAAGAATACCGAAGAGCTTGTTCTCTGCGCCCGTATGTATGCGCTGGTGAATCAAAAGCGCGCCATTGCCATCCTTACTGAGGTTATCGAGATAAACCCCAGCCAGGAAGCTTATCAGCTTTTAAATGATCTTTACATTCGCAATTCCTCTCAGGAGGAAGCAATTGCCTTCTTCAAGGGCTATTTATACCCTCAGGATAAAGAGGCGATGCTTCATTTCCTCCAGACCGCAAGCAAGACCCTTAACCTCCAGATTGCGCTTAGCCTCCAGAATGACATTCTCATCACTCAAGACACCGCGCTGCTGGCAGAATTGGCTTTTGCCGCTTACATGAAGGAAGATGAGAACGTCCTGGTAAAAACCCAACATGCCTTAGCCCAAAGAGTCCCCAATCCGGAAGAGGACGCAGGCATTGCCATATTTTTACTTGCGCAGTCACTGTTCTCGGATGCCATGGATGCTCCGCAAGTGTTTGGCGACATGCTATATGGCACCAGAGACGTGGACGACATGCTGCTATACCGAACCCTGCGCTTTACCATGAATCTGCAAACCAAGACCGAGGAGAGCAACAGCAATTTCTACAATGAGCTTATCGAAGCCTGTAACAAGCGTTATCCCAACAGCCCTGTTTCCCGCTATATCATAGTTTCTCAGGAAGAGCTGCTAACACCTGCCGATTCGGTTAAAGCATCGCGCATAGAGCTTAGCGAGTATTTCGTAGATAGAGACAGAGGTTACGAAGAGGACTGGGCAAATGTGATCACCGATTATCAGCTTGAAGGTAAGCATAAAGAGAAGATATCCATCTTGCGCCGTGCGGTGGAGAGATTTCACAACAACCCGCTATTTTTGAACGACCTTGGCTACAGCCTGCTGGAGTACCAGGAATCCTGGGAAGAAGCAGGTGCGCTGATCACCAGTGCCATCGCTCTGGAGCCTGAAAACGCTTACTATCAGGACAGCATGGCATGGTATTATATGCTGATGAACGATGCCGTTAAAGCACGTGAATATATAAGCATACCTATGCAAATGAACGACATGCCCGGCGAAATAGCCTATCATATCGGGGTGATCCTGCAAGCCAACCAAGAGGATCAGCAAGCCGCTGAGTATTTTAGGAAAGCAAGCCTGGATGTGAACTTTCCTGCGTATCAGGAAAAAGCTAAAGCAGCCCTTTCCAATCTGGGTTTAGAACCCTAGAAACAGGATTTCATACAACCTAATCGCAGACTTCTCATCTGTGCCGTCTTCCTTACTACCCGAAGCTGATCCGCAAGGGGTCTGACCATGATCTCACCATGATTAATCCCGGTGAGCTCCCGGTGAACCCCGCTGCGAATCTTTTGCGGAAAGCAAGGTAGGAGAAACGAGCTATTGTAACAAAACCGGGTGGGAGTTCAAGAGGCTAAATGGGCTATCTACTTGTTACCAATTACATTAGCCACATGAACTCCATCTGCTTAATTGGGTTTAGGTGGAAAACAAGCCTGTTATCTCAATGCTTCCAAGGTGGCTTTAGATTTGGAATTGGATGTCCAGATAAAGCTGCCCTTTTCACAGGGAAATTCTGCGCATTCTGCACAGGTGGCATAGCCTTTATCAAAGGCACAAACCCTGATTCCGCATACCGCGCAGAAGCCGATATGCTTGCCTTCAGCTCCGCAGCCATCGCAATCCATTTCTTCCAGGCTTTTCTCGATGCCGTGGTTCTTTTTGAAATTATCCACCATCTTCTGTTTCAGTTCAAGGTCGTTGTTTTGCGTTGCGATATAAGCATCACATACTTGGCAGTCTATGCCACAGGGTGCGATTAGTTTGCTCATTGGTTCTCCTTCTGTCCTCAATTATCAAATTGTAGTTCAAGCCGGATGCGAAAGCATTGAGCTTATCACGATTTCTTCACCGGCTTGGACTTCAATGCTGGTTTACTCGCCTTTGTTATAATCCCGGTTTTCTTCCTGCTGTTGCTTTCCGTGAAGTTTGGCAGCAAGATCAAGAAGAGTAAGGAATTCCGCGCGATAGCCTTCGCTGTCCTTACCGATATTGGTTTTAGCAAGTTCCTTCACTCTGTCCCAAGTTAATCCGGCTTTGAACTCACTGTTTTGCAGCATCATGCCATAACCCAGCACGGAGGAAGCGAACATGAAGGTTTCGGAGCAGCGGTCTTCAGGCTTAATTTCATTCATTACCGGCACTTCCATGGGGATGCTTACATCAGAATCCGGAAGTTTGTAGCGTAGCTTAACGGTCATCATTTCGGGGGATTGGCGGGCTTCCTCGGTAATCTGGATGGCTTGATATTTCAGCGGATCAACCCCGGGAATGCTTTCCTTGGAATTCATGGGGATAATCTCGTAGATAGCCGTAACGGTGTGTCCTGCTCCCAGTTCTCCTGCATCCTTGGTGTCGTCCTTAAAATCCTCATCGCGCAACAGACGGTTCTCGTAGCCAACCAGGCGGTAGGCTTTCACGTGGGCGGGATTGAATTCCACTTGTAGCTTCACATCTTTGGCAATGGTGTAAAGCGTGGATACCATCTCGTTCACCAGCACTTTCTTGGCTTCGTGAATGGTGTCTATGTAAGCATAGTTGCCATTGCCTTTATCGGCAAGCAATTCCATGCGGTTATCCTTGTAGTTGCCCATCCCAAAGCCCAGAACGGTAAGGTAGATGCCTTTATTGCGGTTCTTCTCCACCAGTTCGGTCATGGCTGCATCGGAGGAGGCACCCACATTGAAATCACCATCAGTGCAGATAACGATGCGGTTGTTACCGCCTTCAATCAGGTTCTCCTGGGCAATTTTGTAGGCAAGCTGGATTCCGGCACCACCGGCGGTGGAACCTCCGGCTCGCAGGTTATTAATGGCTTGGGTGATGGCAAGCTTGTTATTTCCGCTGGTGGAGGGCAGCACCTCACCCGCAGCACCGGCATACACTACAATGGCAACCTTGTCCTTACCGCGCAGGTTGTTCACCAGCAGATTCAGAGATTCCTGCACCAGGGGAAGCTTGTTCGGCTCATCCATAGAACCGGAGACATCCAGTAAAAAGACTAAGTTGCTAGAGGGAGCAGCATCCAGATTCAGCTTCTTGCCCTGAATGCCGATATGCACATAGCTGCGTTTCTGATCCCAGGGGACTACACCCGCTTCGCTATACACGGAGAAGGGATGTTCATTGGTGGGGGCAGGATAGTTGTAGGAGAAATAGTTCAGCAATTCTTCCAGACGGATGCTGTTGGGCTCGGGAAGCTGACCTTGATTAAGCATTCTGCGGATATTGCTGTAATTGGCTGTGTCCACATCTATAGAAAAAGTGGAAAGCGGTTCCACCAGAGGGCTGTGGAAGATATTGGGGGTAATGGCGTTGTAATCCTCTGTATTAAACGGTGGGGGTGGGGGTGGCATATACACGTTGGGCGGGGGATACATGGAACTGTAGGTCGCTCCGCCCATGGCACTGCCAGAACCAACCATGTCCTTTTCTACTCTGGCTGATCCGGGGTGCTCAGTGATGGCTTGGACGGTAACTCCCGCAGGGATTGCGATTCTATCGGGGAGAGTGGATACCTTCAGCTTGATATTCAAGGTAATAGTCCTGTTCTTCCTGATCTTAGCTTTTGCGCTAAACTTCTCATATCCGGGGGTGTTTACACTGATGATATACTTACCCACCGGCAGTTTATCCAGTCTGTAGGCACCATTATTGTCTGTGTAGACAGAGGAGTGCAGGGCATTGTTCTGATAGCACTCTACCTCCACACCCGGGACTATAATCTTGCGTCCCTGCTCGGTAACCACACCTTTGATGCTGCCAAAATACTCTTTCCTGGCTGCGCCAACGCATAAAACCAGCATGATCGCTAATGTCACTAATAGCTGCTTTTTCATAATTCCTCCAGATCGGATGATCTTTGTGCATGATTGCAATCTAAGGAAATATGGTCAAGCACTTTTATCGAGAAATATTTAGCTTGACAGTAGAATATAGTTTCAATAGAAACGCCCTACGTAAGTTTATCGGAGTATGTATGAGCAAATGGACGATCTTGGCTGTTATCTGTTTTCTTGGTCTAAGTGCCTGCAATACTTGGCACAGGATAGAAACACATGAATTCTTACCTGTGGATATAAACCGACACGAAACTAATCTTAGCAGCTGGATGTATGCTGATCTGAAAGGTGATGAGACGGATTATATGATAACTTCCGACACCTCATCTGCTGGGGTTAGTGCTATTTACGTGTCAGATATCAAGGGCAAGGTTGTTTCGCAGATAAACAATATACACCCCTTCCGCTCTATCAAGGTGCTCGCTGATCCCCGCGATAACGGACGTTGGTTGTTCTACTCCTATAATGATAAGAAAAACGTGTTCCTTGATGCAGCCAAATACAATTGGCAAATTCCCCTGCAGCGCGAGACAAAGCGATTCCAAAGCATACCCCGCCAGGATAGGGCAATTGATAACCTGAATATTGACTACTATGGTCAGGTTACCCCCCAGATTCTGGATGATATTGATAGTGATGGGCGTATGGAGCTTGTTTGCCTGGGGGCGGATGGATTCACCACCAATCCTCGCGGGGTGATTGTATACGACTTTATATCCGGCACCATCAAGTGGCGTTTCGATACTCCGTGCAATATTGCCAGCTTGATTTGGCGCGATTTTGATCTGGATGGTAAGAAAGAATTTATCTTTGGCACCACTGCCCTCAAGAATACTACCTCAGAGATTAATGGTTTGGACGACACCAATGGATGGATTGGGGTGCTTTCTACCTCCGGGGAACTTCTGTATAAAGAACAGCAGTTTAGCGGTTATGGGCAGGTGAATGTGGATATAGCCGATCAAGAGAATGATGGCAAGCTGGAAATCTATGTAGTGAACACCACCTGGGGTAGCGAAAACAATCGCAATACGGCTACCGTGTATAGCTGGACAGGCGTTAAGCTGCAACGCAAATTAAACCTGCAAATGGCTTCTTCGCTTGAGAGAAGCCAGATGGTTGACTTTCTTAAGAGAATGGATATTGCCGGGACATCCAGGCTGCATTTGGTGGACAAAAGCAAGGGATTGATCGTGCTGGATGCCTCTTTGCATGAAATGCCGCATAGGTGTGGAGAATTTGCCAAGATTATATGGGCTATTGAGGATATCAATCAGGATGGTAACAAGGAAATCCTGATGCAGACAGACGATAACTATCTTCTGATTCTGGATAATAACTATAACTGCAAAGCCAGGATAAAGAATCCCTTCCCTGAAGAAAACGCTTTTAGCATGAGCATTGTGAGAACAGGTATAGAGAACGACCCGCTGATTAGCATTGGCACTAACCGCGAAGTGCGTTACTACAAGTATAGTCGTATTCCTTTTTGGAAATTGATCTTCCAGCTATATAAAGGATATGCCATATACCTTAATCTGCTACTTGTAGCTCTGCTTGTATTCTTCATACACAGGTATAGCCAGAGACTGAAGATCATGACCATGACCGCTAATCAACTGGGCGAAGGCATGATGGTGCTTGTAAATGCCAGAAAAGTTATGTTCCGTAATCATGTTGTTGTTATGATGGCAGAACATACCGCTGATCCTGCATGCAAGGATTTACAGCTGTGCTTTCCCAATCTCTACAAGGCGATGTGCAGGTTTGTTTCCAGTGGGGCTGATCATAGTAACTATACGGAGAAGCTGGGTAATGGCGATCAGGATGAAAGCTACAAAATAACCATATTCCGCACAAGAAACATTAGGACACTTTACATAATCACTATATATCCCGATCTGGGAGATAATGCAACCCTGCAAGACAGGTTGCTTTGGGCGGATGTTGCCCGTCGGCTGTCACACCATGTCCGCCGGCACATCACCAATATTATCCTTGCTTTGGATGCTTTGCAGCAGGATAAGGATACTGTCAGAAGTGAATACTACCAGATTATCGGCAGTGAGATCGAGAAAGTGCGGGTATTTACCCATGCTTTCCAGCGTTTCACGGAACTGAAGGATTACGAACTTCAGCTTCAGGATATTATCCCCTCTATGGAACACTGTTTAGCAAGAATAACCCTCCCTGAAAACGTGAAACTGGTCAAGAGCTGGAGTTTGCATTCTGTATTCGCCTACATAGAGCCCATTCGCTTTGAAGAGGCGATAGTAAATACTATCAGTAACGCCCTTGAAGCCATGCCTGAGGGTGGTAATCTACATATACTGATCAAGGAATTCCCTCCCGCCACATCTCCCCAAATGCCTCATTCTATCCTGGTGGAGATTGAAGACAGCGGCTGTGGAATCCCGGCAAAGTATATGGATGATATCTGGAGACCTTTCTTCACCACAAATCAGTCCGGCACCGGCATCGGCATCCCCGAAACGAAGAAGATCATCGATTCCTTGGGGGGCTTGATGTTCATTCAGAGCGAGGTTGGTGTAGGGACAACGGTTTCTATCTGGCTGAAGGGAGAGAAATGAACAAGATAAGAATATTGCTTGCTGATGATGATCTGGTCTTTCTGCGTTTAACTTCAAGCCTGCTCAGCAATGCTGGCTATGATGTCACGTGTGTTTCCGGTATGGAAGAATGCCAGCGCACCCTGAAAGCAAACCAAGCTGATATTATGATGCTTGATATGTGTTTTCCTGCTCTTCATGATGGCTTCGGTATCCTTAGCGAAATCCATGATCAATATCCGGATTTACCAGTGTTGATGATTTCCGGTAGTGGGCATATCCCCGATGCGGTGGCAGCAATTAAGAACGGTGCTATGGATTTTATAGAGAAACCCCTCGATACAAACCACCTGCTGCTGAAACTTAAACGCCTAAGTGATGCCATTAGTCTATCCAGCCAAATGCAAGAGCTGCGGATTACCGCCATCGGGATGCGGGGTAATTCTGAGCCGATGCACAAGTTGTTCGGGGAGATTGTAAAGGCATCCCAGTATGATTGTCCCGTGTTGATCACCGGTGAAACAGGAGTAGGCAAGGAACTTGCAGCACACGCGGTGCATCGCCTCAGCAAGTATGGTAGCAAAAGCCTAACCTGCATAAACTGCGCTTCTGTTCCCAAGGAACTCTTTGAAGCAGAGCTGTTTGGCTTTGAGCGGGGTGCCTTCACCGGTGCGGACAAAGCTAAAAAAGGCTATTTTGAGTTCGCCCATAACAACAGCTTTTTTATGGACGAAATCAGCCAGCTCCCCATGGAAGTGCAAGCAAAGCTGCTTCGCGTGATCTCCGAAGGCGAAATCCAAAAGCTTGGCGGTAAGATCAGCAAGATTAACACCCGCATTATTAGTGCTTCCAATCAGGATTTAGAGCTTCTATCCGAAACCGGAAGCTTCCGAAAAGACCTGCTGTATCGCCTGAACACCATGCATATTGTTATTCCCCCTTTGCGCCAAAGGATAGAGGATATCCCTATGTTGGCAGATTACTTTGTAAGCGAATTCTGCTCTCGCAACTACATCCCCCCAAAATCTCTTACCTCTGCCGCGAAAGCCTGGCTTTGCGAGCAGAAATGGGAGGGTAATGTGCGTGAGCTGAAAAACACTGCGGAACGTGGGGTAATCAATGCCAAAAACGACCATATTGCTGTGGTAGATTTTACCACAGATAGGGATCCCGGATTCATGCATGCTAAATCCAGTTCCCTTAGATCCGTGATAAGCAGTTTTGAGAAAACCTACATAGAGCATTCGCTGATAGAAAACGATTACAATGTCCGTATAACCGCAGAGCTTTTATGCATGGATAAATCCAACCTTTTCAAGAAGATATCCTCACTTGGAATTGTTTTGAAGGATAAGTAGAAACGCAAATATATCAATAATCAGCGAACTCTCCGCATAGCTTTGTCTAGTGCATTTTGTGGCTTATAGCTACCCCGGGACTTTGCAAGATATTTATGTAACCTGCAAACAGATCTCTTATTGTTTTCCCCATTTGCAATTATACCTGTGGTAAAATATACCACAGGACAACAATCTTGGTGCTGCCAACATGAGCCATATCAAAGGCTTACGATTTGTAAAACTATGGCACATATCATGCTCTATATAAAGGTAACTCCTCAAGCTCAAGGCAGTGGGATCTGTTGGCAAGGTCTGTAGCTACACAGTGTAGGGTGCTGTATAGTTTTGCTTTGGGTTCTAGGTTGATTGACTAGGGTGGCTCCGTAGATTCGGGGTCACCCGTTTTCTTTGCCCCAGTTTCAAACCGATTGGATGGTAGCTTTTAGTTGCTTTTGTTAGGAATTCTACTACCAGGCACAGTATTAAAAGGTTCCTCTGTTTGAATCCGGCTTTCCGAGCGTCAGAAGCCAGTGCTCCAATCTTTGTGCAATGATCTGTCCTTGCTTATCCGATGCAGTTCCGGAGCAGGATTGACCATGGGTTGATCGGGCAAAAGCCCGATGAGCTCCCGGTCAGCCCCCTTTCGATGCCCTTCCGGCAAGCAAGCGAGAAGTAGGTTTACAGCAAGCCCCAACGACGGCGCAAGTAGAGCTCCACACAGAAAGCCAGAATGAACAAGGAAAGGATATACCATTTCTTATATAGGGCGATCTCACGGCGGGAAACCAGTTCTTCTTCCACCGCGGGAAGCACCGGGAAAGCCTCAACAGCATTACTAAAGATCATTTTACCACCGTTAAAGGAAGCCAGCCAAGCCAGCAGGGGCAGATTATAGCCGAAGTCCCTGTTCTCAAGAGACGCATCGCTAATTATAAACTTGCCTTTGCTGCTCTTTCCGCTTTCTTTATCGGAGATT
Source organism: uncultured Candidatus Cloacimonas sp. (assembly GCA_964430595.1). Taxonomy (GTDB): domain Bacteria; phylum Cloacimonadota; class Cloacimonadia; order Cloacimonadales; family Cloacimonadaceae; genus Cloacimonas. The sequence goes on along the minus strand of CAYSGM010000004.1, from coordinate 2,064 downwards.
TCGAAGCTGTAAACCCCCGGCTCTGCCAATTCTGCTTTAATGCTATATTCCTCATCCTGACGGGTTAGGAAGTCGCTTAATACTTCCTTATTATCCTCATCCACGATGCGGATTCGCGGGCTAACGTCCAGTTTGCGCTGGCGGATTTCATCTTCCACCCGCAGTTTGATGATGATTTCTTCGCCTTGCATATAGCTGCTGTTGTAGATGGCATCATAGCCACTGGTGCTTTTGTTACTTAGCCAGGTGAGGCAGTTGCCGATTAGCTTGTTGAACCCATCATCCTTGCTCTGCAATTGCCAACGCCACAAGTTTAGGGTGGAAAAGGCTAGGCTCCGCGCTCCGCCAATGTTTTTAACTGCAATCGCAGGAGAGGATTGGGGGTTATTGATGCTTGCCAGCACCTCTGCACCAGCAGAAGCGGTAACATAATAGTAGTCTATGGGCGGAATATCACCGGAACCCTCGCTCAAGGGGCTTAGCATGGGGTAGTTAACCGCAGCGGCAGAGGGAGTTATAAAGCCTTGATACATAGTGAGAATGTTGGATTTCTGCAAGGGGAGGATAGTGCTTAGCTCCGCAACCGGTAAGCCCTGATACATGATGCCAACCCCGCGGGCATGAGCCCCGTTGATGAAATTTATGGTGCTGCTGTCCAGCTTGATCAAGCCGTTATTGATAATCACCACTGCTGCCAGATTGTCGCCCACAAGCTTGTTTACCGCGGTCTCGCCGCTGAATAGCTTGCCGGAGCGGTTCAGATAGGTTTGCACTTCCCAACGCGGATTGGCAGTGATGGCGTCCAGAATGAACTTGTTGTCCCAGGCGGGTTTATCCGAGATCAGGATGATGCGCTCTTTGTCCGAAAGCACTTCTATGGCACCGGGGAAGCTGTTGTTGCTGATTCTGCTTTCGTTGGGAAGCGGGGCAAGCTCCACGCTCCAGTTAAAAAAGCCGGTCTGGGTGAAACGATGGGTGAAATCCAGACTTTGGGGTTTTCCTGCTTCAAGTTTCAGGCTCTGCCGGGAGATGATGCGATTACCGAGCATAAAGCGGGCTTCTGCCGCACCGCTGTAGTTCTCCGATATAAAGTCCGCCCTGATGGTATTGGGCTCGTTACGGTAGGCATAGCGATTGCTGCGGACATTGCTTACTGCCAAATCTGGGGTGGGACTCAAGCTGCTATCTGCCAATACATAAAATGGCAGCCCCAGCTGCTGAGCGGAAGAAAGCGATTCATCCCGCATCCAGCCGTCGCTGGCGAGGATTATGCCGGCAAGGTTATTCAGGCTCTTGTCATGCTTAAGCTGCTCCAGGGTTTTTCCCAGTAAGCTGCTGCCTTCATCGCCTTCCAAGCCGTTGGCAAAGCGGTGTTCTATCACTTCATAGCCTGCATCGCGGAACAGGGAGCTCAGTTTGCCGGAAGCAGGCTTTAAAAAGGCTGCTTTGGTGCTGCTTCCATGTTTCAGGCTCATGCTCCGGGAAGTGTCCTCCAGCACCACGATCTGTGGCTTAAGGCTCTTTCTTTGAATGTAATACAGGATGGGACTGATAAGCAGAAGCAGGATGATGCCCAACGAAATGCTGCGTAAAAAGAACAGCAGCCACCTTCTGGAAATTGGTATCTCCGGGTGGCTGCTATAGTTGTAAAAGCCCGATATGGCTAGCGCAAACAGGGCAATAAGGATATATTTAAGCATCAAAACCAGAGACGGATGAAGCTCCCGAAAGCTATTCCCTTAGATTTGGGACTGGGAATAAGGGTATCAAAACTCTGAACTGCGATGCCAAGCTCGGCGGTTTCACTTTTAAAGCTAACTCCGTAGCTTACCCGCCAGGGGATTTGGCTGTTGCCGAAGCTTAACCCGAAATGAACAGGCAGGAAGTAAACCGGCAATACTCTTGCACCCAAGGAAAGCCTGCCGATACTGCTGGTTACCATGGATTCCTTGAAACCCTGTACATAATCTGTAGAAACGCTGAGCTTGGGGTTAGTCCACATGGCAGCTAAGCGCAATTCAGGGGGCAATTCCGTGCTGAAGGCGTCTATATCTACTGTCTCAC
>CAYSGM010000003.1:38015-50319 GCA_964430595.1 uncultured Candidatus Cloacimonas sp. | reverse complement strand
AGCAAAGCTTGGGAAACATGATGAGAATATCGTCGCCATCGTAAACGCGCTCAAGCTATTGATGGAACCACCCAAAGCAAAGAAGAAAGAGATCGGATTTAAACAATCATAAATGCCGTTAGGGACAGCATAGCACGGGGGTGCTAAATGAAAAAAACAATAATTCTTGTGGCCTTATTGGCCGCTCTCCAGCTTTTGGTTGGAAATAACATCCGCAATTGGGAGTTGCAATATACTTCCGTCGTGGAACAGCTGCAGATGCTTAGGCAGTCGGCTGGTATGATTTATGGCGTCGGTTACAAATATTTTGTGAAGTCCAGTAATGGATCCGATTTTCAAAATATTATGGTTGACAATCAAGATTCTCTACATCTTTATTCTGTTTTCATGATTTCTGAAGCAGTTGGTTATTGTGGCGGGCAGATTTACAATCAAAGCAATTCCGCTACTAGCCATCCAGTTTTATATAAGACCACCGATGGTGGGCAAACATGGGTCAGAACATATCAATTAGAGAGCCACAGCAGCAGATACATACTACAGAATGTTCAATTCACATCTGTTACAGAAGGCTATGCGGTTTTGAATCCGTACGGTTATGCAGAAAATCTGAAAATATACAAGACCATCAACGGTGGTCAAAACTGGACATTGATTCAGAGTGTCAGTGGCAACGCAGTTGCCTCTGACTTTAAGTCTGGCTTAATGGTTATTAGCAAGACTTCTCCAAATAGCTTGTTAGTTAGTGTTGACGGAAGCAATTGGCAACTCGTGCAGAATATTATAGGGTACTGTCCTTTGGCTGTTCTGGCATCTACATCTAGCCGGCTTGTGATCCCTTCTCAAATCGGGATGGTTTATTCCGACGATTTTGGTCAGAATTGGACGGTATTCGATGATCAGGATATGGGGGAGGGCTTTGCCCTCGGTGGCTGTCTAACTAGTTGCCAATTAAGTAATCGTAGTGGCAACATATACTCTATTGCTTCAGTTTGGGATGGCAGTGGTCATCCTGGGATTATTAGGTCCACCAATAACGGTGAAAGCTGGCAATGGGCTGTTATGCCAAGTCAAATGCCGGAATTAAATGATCAGGTATACGGCATTCTTTATGCCAACAACAATTACCTGTATCTTCTTATGAATCTAAAGATTTACAGGATTTATGTCGGTCCAGTTGCCAACGATGACCCGACTACTCCGGTATTTACCAATAACCTCATTTGCTACCCCAATCCGTTTCGAGGCAGCACTAACGTCACAATCAAACAGATGGACAGCAGTCCAACCACTGTTGCTATCTATAATCTGCGCGGTCAGCTGATTAGTACCGTGGTTAACAATCAAGAGCTGTCGCCCGGTGAGCATTCTTTTAGCTGGGATGGCAAGAACGATAACGGCCAGTCAGTTGCAGCCGGCATCTATTTTTTCAAAATGATTTCAGGAAAGTACTCCGCGACGCGGAAGATGCTCTTGTTGAGATAGATATTCCTTAGCCCCATTCGCATTACAACAGAAGCATCAAGTTTTTTTAAGCTGAATGTAGGGACTTAGTCTATTTGCCACTGAGAGTGGAGCTCGTTTCCACAAGGCAGACCTTTTGATCCTGCCGAACTGAATTAGGCATTTCTAAATCATTACTCATACAGCCCTTAATATGGACAATGACATCCTGATAAATGACAAGGATCAGAGTGTTGAGTTATTACCGATCGGGATTCTGTCACTTCAGTTGCGGCTTTTCTCACTCGGCATTTTGGACTGGAGGTGGAAGATGTCCAAATCCAGTCCAAAATCAGCGCTATTTGCAATTATCGGTGATACAAAGACGTCCAAATACGTCCAAAACAGCCGATGTCCAAGTCCAAACATAGTCCATCATATCTCCGCACCTCATAAAGCGTTATCCCCATTTGTCCAAGTGAGACCGGCTTGCAACTTTGGGTGATACTTTATAATCCTCCCTGGGTTTTTGCTTAAGATTGCCTAAACCTTCACTTAAGCTCCATCAGACATACATGCAAAAATCGTTCCGTACATGAGACGTGTTGCAGCCGACCAACTGCCGTGGCACGGCAGTTGGTCGGCTGCTGTTCGGTAGGTGCACGGCAGTTCTTTCGTATGTATGTCTGGTGGAGCTTAAGGGAAGGCTTAGGGAGATAGTAGGGGGCGAATATGGAAAAATAAAGTTGACAGGAATTGGCGAGTGATGAGAGTATAATTTGGTATGATGATGTGTGGCAGGGTGATAGCTGCAGAGTTAAAGGGGACTGGATTCCAGCCTTCGCTGGAATGACGGGGGAGGTTAACTGGAATGACAGGTGTAAAGTGAGTGGATTATGGGACAAAAAGGTGAGATGCTATGAGAGTAAACTTCATATACAACATTCGGAGTTATTCCGGTAAAAAGGGTAGGGTAGTGTATTACAATTACTATAACTATCAACTGTGTCTGGTGCGCAAGTTCGTTTACCCCACCCTGAATGAGAACCACCTGAGGATGCAGGATATCTACTTGCATCTTAACGAGTTATATTTGGCATCAAATGAGGGCTACCGGGAGGACTTGAAGACCTATGCCCTGCGCAATTCTATGGAAAATCCTGAGCGTAACCATGTGCTGAGGCACAAAATGCCAAATTCCAAAGTGCTATTCACCCAGTGTATGTGGAAATGGGCGGAGGCGAACCCACAGACCGTTAACTTGCAGACGGTTACGTTGGCTGAGATGATTGCTCTGGACAGCCCAGTCTGCCGGGTGTGCACCTGTGTGAGTGCGGGGTATTTGAAACAGGTAACCGGATGGGAGAGAATGGATAAGGTAATTACGGGTTAAGTGCGCAATAAATGAAAGTCCCTTGGGACGGTAGCTACTAGCCTGAGGTGTGAACCTCAGGGACAAGGCGGGAATAATACTAAGCCCCTTGCGGGCGACAGAATAAGGAGGTTAAATGCCTACATCATATTGTTTTATGGCGGTGCATATCGTGTTTGCCACCAAGGAACGGTATAAATTTCTGGGCGGGGAAGCGGGCGAACATATGCATGATTACATCGGCGGGATTATTCGCAACGTGAAGGGTGAATCCTTGATTGTAAACGGGATGCCTGATCACGTGCACGTGTTGTGTATGATGCCAAAAGAGATGGGAATTGCGGAATTGGTGCGCATTATTAAGGCGAATTCCAGCAAATGGTATCGGGAAAAGCATAATTCCAAATTCAATTGGTAGGTGGGGTATGGCGCGTTTACCGTTAGCAAATCATCGTTGGAAAAGGTGAAACAATACATTATTGGGCAGCAGGAACATCACACAAAGATGCCGTTTTTGGATGAAATGCGGGCGTTGTTGGAGAAACATGGGATGAGGTTAGAGGAGGATTGAAGGTTTGTGTCGCCCCCGAGGGGCTGGATTTCGGGGGGTGCTTGCCCTGAGGTTCACACCTCAGGCTATTAGCTGTCGCCCGCAAGGGGCTTAGCTGGAGGGTGCATCTTACCTGAGGTTCACACCTCAGGCTAGTAGCTGTCGCCCCCGAGGGGCTAGGTTGTGGGGTGCATGGTTCCTGAGGTTCACACCTCAGGCTAATAGCTGTCGCCCGCAAGGGGCTTGCATTTGGGGTGCAAGGGGCTGGATTGGAGGGTGCGCTTTACAAATAAGAACGCGAAGCTAATTTGGGAATATGGCATTGTCCTACAAATAATAGTAAATATCGAAGCAGAAATCAGTGGCTATAGTATAATGGCAGAAGGGCTTAGCTTAGGGCAAACTTGGGAATATTATTTAGCCAATAACTGCTTGTGTAACGCATTGCAATAATGCAAGATATCGGATTGTAGTGAGCCTCGTATGGTGCTATAATAACGTAAATAGGCACTTTTTGCCAAGTTAGCACTTGACAAAGACCCCTGTGCTGAATATCTTGTCTATGAACCTGATGGTTTACCCGTGGCAACTGATTAGCAATAGCTTCTAACAGCCAGACACCTAAAGATGGAAATCTTTATAGGTGCGTTTGGAAGAGCTGTGTTTTTGCCGGGAAACAAGAAATAGATATTTGAAACATAAGGAGATATGATGAACGGACACAAGAAACACTATCTGAATACTAAACTTGTGATGCTGATGCTGGTGCTATTGCTTTCGCTGAGCACGGTATTTGCTTATAATATAGGCGATTATAGATCAAAATATGGGATGCAGACTTTTACTAACGCTACCGCATGGGAAGTGTATGCTGCTTCCGGCTGGGTTACTGCGAGTTCCGCTCCCGGTTCACCCTTTAGCAAGACCTTGTATATAAACCACTATGTGCCCTTAGATGTCCACTTCCAGTTAAGCGGAAAGGTAATAATGGGGTCACGGGGAGTATTCGTAGTTCAAAATGGCAGAACCTTAGTTATTGAACCCGGTGCCAAAGCATCAATCTCCGCACTCACCGTTAATTCCGGGGCAAGGCTGATTAATAACGGCACGATAGACTCTGCAATATTGGGAGCAGTGCTAAAGCTGGAGCATGATAGTGCCTCCGCGGGACCTGCGGTTCTGGAGAATAATGCCAGGATTGAACTGCTGGGTGATAATCACCACTCGTCCCATAACTTGGTTATGAATACAAACTCGAAGCTTATTTCCGGTGCGTATGGCACTATATCCGGCACAGGCTCTATCTCTACCAATGCGGGTGGAGTATATTATGAAATTGCCAATCCCAATGGATTTGATGGTGCGATAAGCCTTAGTGGCGATAATCAGCTAAATAAAGCGCATTTCCTGTTTAACGGAACGACGGATCAGGAGAGCGGACTTAGCCTTCCTGCGCCGATATTTAGCCTCATGGTGGATAACCCAGAGGTGTTCACCATAAGCAAAAGCGTGGCTTTAAGCCCTTGGGATAATGCCTACTTCCATGTTACCAGCGGTTCTACTGTGGATATGGGGCAATATATTATTTACTCTCAGGATTGGGGTAATGCAAGCTTTAAGCTGGATGCGGGATCTAAACTGCTGACGGCAAATCCGGAAGGGATATCCTCCGAGACAAAGAATCAAAAGATATATCTGGGCTGCATCCAAACTAATACTGCATCCTATTCCAGCGCAGCCAATTACGGATATACCGGAACAGAGCCACAGTATAGCGGTAACTTTGTTACTACTCCGGCTGGCAATGCGATAAATGACCTTATCGTTACCAATCCCAGCGGCTTGACACTGAAAGAGGATATTGTGGTGAATGGCACAGTGTATGGCGCAGAGTATATTGAAGGCAACGAGACTCTGCCGATAGCTCTATCTTCCTTCAATGCGGGGCTTAATTCCGCTATGAAAGTGCAGCTAACCTGGAGAACCCAAAGCGAAACTAACTGCCTTGGCTATTATGTGCATCGTGGAAACAGTGACGATCTATCTGCAGCACAGAAAGTAAGCGCATTGATCGAGGCAAACAACACTTCTTTAGGCGGAAGCTATGTGTTTGTGGATAAAAACCTGGATTCCGAGGGGACGTATTATTACTGGCTGGAAGATGTAAGCCTGAATAGTGTAAACGGTTTTCATGGTCCTATTCAGGTGATGTTAACTGGGGGAGCAACTCCTGGAATACCGGAAGTGAATAGTCTTACCAGATTGGATAATGTGTTTCCGAATCCCTTTAATCCTTCCACCAGCTTCAGGTTTAGCCTGGAAAAACAAGGCGATGTGAGCTTTGAAATCTATAACCACAAAGGACAGAAGGTGGATAGCTTCTCCCTGAAAGCACAAAGCGCGGGTTCGCATACGGGAAACTGGGATGCATCCAAGCTGGGGCTGAGCAGTGGGATATATTTCGTGAAGTTCTCTGCCAATGGAATCAGCAACATACGTAAGATGATAATGTCCAAATAAGCGATATTACACGAACTATCAAGCCACGGTAGATCACTTGGCAGCAATTGCCGATGAATGCCGTGGCTTTTTGTATGTGGTGTATAAAGGGTTCTTGGGGTTTGATAGTAGCGTATATCGGTGCAGTTCCCGATAAGCAAAGAAATCCCTTTACTAAAAAAGCTTGTTACAGATAATGACAACGGCTTAATTGGTATTTGAAATAGCTGATTATAAAAGGAAGAAACAAAATGGCAAACCAGATCGCACTGGAAAAGCTGAAAGCAAAACGTGCTGCTGCCCTCTTGGGGGGTGGAGAAAAACGTATTGTTGAACAGCATGAAAAGGGGAAACTAACTGCCCGCGAACGTATTGCACTGCTGGTGGATCCCGATAGTTTTGAAGAATTCGACATGTTTGTAACCCATCAATGCACGAACTTTGGGATGCAGGACTTCATTCATCCCGGAGACGGTGTGGTGACGGGTTGCGCTACTATAAACGAGCGCGTGGTGTATGTGTTTGCGCAGGATTTCACGGTGTTTGGAGGCTCGCTCTCTAAGACTTATGCGGAAAAGATATGCAAGATTATGGATATGGCGTTGAAGAATGGCTGTCCGCTAATCGGGCTAAACGATTCCGGGGGAGCGAGAATTCAGGAAGGCGTGGATGCCCTGGCAGGCTATGCTGAGATCTTTTGGCGCAATGTGATGGCAAGCGGAGTGATCCCTCAGATATCTGCGATACTGGGTCCTTGTGCGGGTGGTGCGGTGTATTCTCCTGCAATTACGGACTTTGTGATTATGGAGAAGAACAATAGCTATATGTTCGTAACCGGTCCGAAAGTGGTGAAGACGGTGCTTAATGAGACGGTTTCCATTGAGGATTTGGGCGGTGCGAAGATACACGCCAGTAAAAGCGGTGTGGCTCACTTCATGTCTAATAATGAGGAAGAGACGCTTATGCTGATAAAGATGCTGCTAAGCTATCTGCCCTCGAATAATATGGAAGATCCGCCCTGCATCCCTTCTACCGATCCGATAAACCGAAGCTGTGACGATTTGAACGAACTGATACCGGATAATCCGAATAAACCCTATGACATCCTTGATCTGATCCATCCCATTGTGGATGATGGTGAGTTTTTGCAGGTGATGAGTAACTTCGCCCAGAATCTGGTGATTGGTTTTGCCAGGATGAACGGTCATCCGATTGGTATTGTAGCTAATCAGCCCAAGGTGCTGGCGGGAGTGCTGGATAACGATGCTTCCATAAAGGCAGCTAGGTTTGTCCGCTTCTGCGATGCATTTAATATTCCTTTGGTTGTGTTGGAAGATGTGCCGGGCTTCCTGCCTGGTACCTCGCAAGAGCATAACGGCATTATCCGCAATGGCGCGAAGATGTTGTATGCCTTCGCGGAAGCTACCGTGCCGAAGATAACGGTGATCGTGCGCAAAGCCTATGGCGGTGCATATTGCGTTATGAACAGCAGGCACATGCGGGCAGATCTGGTGTATGCCTGGCCCTCCGCGGAGATAGCGGTGATGGGTCCCAAAGGCGCGGTTGAGGTGATCTTCCGTAAAGAAGCTATGGCTTCCGCAGATCCAAAGGCTACGCTCCTTGCCAAGGAAGAAGAATACCGGGATAAGTTTGCTAACCCCTACAATGCTGCGGAGCGGGGCTTTGTGGATGACATCATTGAGCCGTCACAAACGCGCTTCCGCTTAATCCGTGCGCTGGAGATGCTTGCCAATAAGAAGGATAGCATACCGCCCCGAAAGCACGGTAACATGCCTATGTAAGGGTGAATGATGCACAAATATAAGTTCATCCTAATCCTGCTTATCCTTTATCTGGGTTGCCTGAATGCGCAAACCCCGGAAATGGAAATGGAGCAACCTGCCCTGCCCGATAGCGTTATCGTGCAGCGAGAAAAGGAGATTATCTCCGAATACAATTTCCGTGATACAAATACCCTGGAGGAAGTGGCACGCAAGCTATTGATCGCCGATTTTGACCACTGGAAAAGCTATCTGGGGTTGGAGCCGGAAAACAAGAAGCTGAATACCATGAGTTTGCAAAAGCTTGGTATAGCCCCATATCGGGCTTTGTTGGCACAGCAATACAGTGTATATGGCTTCACAGAGCTTTCCACCATTGCAGAAGCAGCAGCCAGCATTAGTATGCCGATCAAGAAGCTGAAGCAGATGCTGGGTTTGCCGGATTCGATATCCCGCAAGTGGGATAATAACTCTTTGCAGGCATTAGACTTCACTCCTCAACAGGTAGAGAAGATACATCAGGAGTTTACAGATGCACAGCTTGGCTATGGTGCCAATGTTACTGGTGTGGGGATGCTTACGGTGTTTTTAGCGTTACTTATTACCAGCATTATTATTAGCCAGCTTATTCATCTGAACCGTCCTCCCAAAATAAAGCATGCTGATATAAAGGTTAGCGCAGATGGCAAGCTGAAAAGTGCCTCTGCCACCCTGAATCATAATATCATTGTAGCAGCGATAACTGCTTTGCATATTCATCAACAATCCATCGAGGATAGACGCCGTCTGGTTCTCACTTTCCGCAGAACCCCTACCAACCAATGGCGTGCCAGCGCAGTGCTTAGCATGCCAAACCGGGAAATGAGCAGCAAAAGGAGATAGCATGAAGACCTATAAATTAACCATAAATAACGAGAAATTCGACGCACGCATAGTGGAATACAGCCCCACACACGCTAAGATAAATATAAACGGAACTGATTATCTGGTGCAGATTGAAGATGATAAGCCTACCGGTGTGCCAAAGCTGGCAAATCAGGAGAAGGCAGTTCCCATGGCTCCTGCATTCAGCAGCGGACTTGAGCCCGGCAGCGGGGAAGTGAAAGCTCCCATCCCCGGAGTAATAGTTTCTATCCCCGTGAAGGAAGGCGATGCGGTTAAAAAAGGGCAAACCATTATTATTCTGGAAGCCATGAAGATGCAATCCGAGATAGCTTCGCCCTTCGATGCAACCATCGGTAAGATATATGTGAAGGAACGCTCTCCCATCCAGGAAGGTGACCTGATGATGACGCTTGTGGGTGCTGAAGTGAAGCCTGCCACAAGCCCAAAGCCAGTGCGTGCAGCAGCATCCGCACCAAGTGAAAACAAGAACGAAGTAAAAGAGAAGATCTTGCGTGCACCTATTCCCGGTAGCATTATCGAAGTGAAAGTAAGCGTTGGCAGTTCTATGCAAGAGGGTGATATAGCCCTGATTCTGGAAGCCATGAAGATGGAATCCGAGATACATAGCAATGTTAGCGGTAGAGTTAGCAAGATTCATGTTAGCAAAGGTGATTCGGTTCAGGAAGGTGATCCTTTGATAGAGTTTGAGGACTAATGCGATGCTGGAACTAAGCCAATTCATCCAAACTACCGGCTTCCTGAATGTTTCTTGGGGCAATCTGTTAATGATCGTCGCGGGATTAGTGTTCATCTATTTGGGCATCACAAAAGGGTTTGAGCCACTGCTACTGGTGCCCATTGGTTTTGGCATTGTGGTGGGTAATATCCCCGGCGTATCAGAGCAGGGGCTAGGCGTTACCGACCAGGGCTCGGTGCTTTCTTTCCTCTACTTTGGCGTAAATAAGGGTATTTACCCCTCTTTGATCTTCTTAGGTATTGGCGCTATGACGGATTTCAGCACGTTGATTGCTAATCCGCGGCTGATCCTTTTGGGGGCAGCAGCGCAGTTCGGCATCTTTGCCACCTTCATGGGCAGTCTGCTGCTAGGGTTTAACATCATGGAAGCTGCTTCCATAGGCATTATTGGCGGAGCGGACGGACCAACCTCCATCTTCCTTGCCTCGAAGCTGGCACCGCACTTACTTGGCTCCATTGCTTTGGCAGCATATTCTTATATGGCGCTTGTGCCGGTGATACAGCCTCCTATCATGCGCCTCCTTACCACCAAGAAAGAGCGGCTTATCCGCATGAAATCCCTACGGGTGGTATCCAAAAAGGAACGTATCTTCTTCCCATTAGTGGCATTCATCGTAACAACCTTTATCTCTCCTGGTTCTGTTGTGTTACTGGCAATGCTATTCCTTGGTAACTTGCTGAAAGAAAGCGGGGTTACAGAGCGTCTTGCTCAATCTGCACGGACAGTGCTGATAGATGTGGTAACCGTGCTTATCGGCTTGACTGTGGGGGCAAAGACTACTGCAGCAGTGTTTTTAACTCCCGCAACCATCAAAATATTTGTGATGGGTGCGGCAGCTTTCGCCGTGGCAACAGCCACAGGGGTGATCTTCGCCAAGATAATGAACCTTTTCTCCAAGAACAAGATAAACCCCCTGATAGGCAATGCGGGGGTGTCCGCTGTTCCTGCTTCCGCACGTGTTTCACAAGTCGTGGGTCAGCAATACGACCGCACTAACTTCCTGCTAATGCACGCCATGGCACCCAATGTAGCGGGAGTGGTGGGCTCTGCCGTTGCGGCAGGTGTATTACTCGGCATTCTGGGGAATTAGGTGCTGGAGTGTTGGCGTGCTGGAGTGCTGGAGTGTTGGCGTGCTGGAGTGTTAGGGTAGGGGGTGAGAAGCGTGTTGTTTAAGTCTTTCAGGGATTTGATTGCATGGCAAGAAGCAAGAGCACTCGTTAAAGAGGTGTATAGTTCTTTCACTGATGGTAAGGGTAATCGGGACTTCGGATATAAAGATCAGATTCAGAGAGCAACAGTGTCTATCATGTCCAATATAGCTGAAGGATTCGGCAGTGGCTCCAATAAGTCTTTTATAATATTTCTATCATACTCATTTCGATCTGCTATGGAGGTGGAATCATTATTGTATGTTGCATTAGATTTACAGTATATAAGTGAGGAACAAATGAACTTCCTCCTTACAAAAACGCATAGAATTCAAAACTTGGTAGGTGGCTTGATTCGCCATCTGAAATCCAAACAACCCAAATAATGCTCACCAGAACGCCAGCACACCAGTACCCCAGCACGAAAACACAGATATCAACAAATAAACCAAAGGAGACTACTATGCCAAAAGTCCTAATCGCCACCGAAAAACCTTTTGCTGCCGAGGCTGCGCAAAAGATCAAAGCCGAGTTGGATAACGTCAATTACGAGTACTCTTTTCTGGAGAACTACACCGATGTTGCGGATCTCCACAAAGCTCTGGCAGATGCCGAAGCGGTTATCATCCGCAGCGACATCATGGATGAGGCTGCCTTTAATGCAGCACCTAAGCTGAAACTTGTGGTGCGTGCCGGTGCAGGATATGATAACATAGATCTGAAGGCAGCCACCGCCCACAATGTGATCGCTATGAACACCCCCGGTCAGAACTCCAACGCCGTGGCAGAGCTTGCCATTGGCATGATGATCTATATGGCGCGCGGTAAGTTCAACGGCAAATCCGGCAGCGAGCTGTGTGGAAAGAGTCTTGTGCTTTATGGATACGGGTTTGTAGCCCGCTACACCGCCAAAATAGCCAAAGGTCTGGGCATGGAAGTGTATGCCTACGATCCTTACCTCACTAACGAAATTATGACCAAGGACGGCGTGAAGCCCCTTGCCACGGTGGAAGATATCTTCAAGACCGGCGACTATATCTCTTTGCACATTCCGGCAAATGCGGATACCAAGAAATCCATAAACTGGAGCCTGCTGTCTCTGATGAAGAACACCGCTACCCTGGTAAACACTGCCCGCAAAGAAGTTATAGACGAGGATGATCTGCTGAAAGCCCTTGCCGAAAAGAAGAAATTCCGCTATGTAAGCGATGTGGAACCGGGAAATGCAGCTCAGTTGATGGAGCAGTTTGCCGACAGAGTGTACTACACCCCCAAGAAGATGGGTGCGCAGACAGAAGAAGCCAACACCAATTCCGGCGTAGCTGCTGCCAAGCAAATTATTGCCTTCTTCACCAAGGGCGATAAGACCTATAAGGTGAATTAACCTAAGCGTAACTAAGCAGTTATGAAAGCGTTCCGCCCGGCAACAGGCAGGACGCTTTTTGCTATGATCTAAGACTAGTGATTCGGCAAGTCTGGAGTCGATGATGTTAAGTCTGGAGTCGATGTCGCCTAAACTGGTTTTGCTTATACGATATCCTATGCGGCGATATGGACTACAGGCGTCGTGGTGGGTGTCGCTGTAGTCCATTTGGCTGGTACAATTGGGTTATCCACTTGTAGTTTGGGAAAGCCAAATCGACTCCAGACTTAGCAGGGAGTATAGCCTAATTTATTGGTGAATACAAACAAACCTCTATCAGACCTCACCTTAACCTCACAAAGAGAGGTCAGAGTGAGGTTTGTTAAGGCAAATCATGCAAGTCTGGAGTCGATGATGTTAAGTCTGGAGTCGATGTCGCCTATCCTGGTTGTGCTTATACGATATCCTATGCGGCGATATGGACTACAGGCGTCGTGGTGGGTGTC
>CAYSGM010000003.1:31253-37915 GCA_964430595.1 uncultured Candidatus Cloacimonas sp. | reverse complement strand
GGCGATATGGACTACAGGCGTCGTGGTGGGTGTCGCTGTAGTCCATTTGGCTGGTGCAATTGGGTTATCCCCTTGTAGTTTGGGAAAGCCAAATCGACTCCAGACTTAGTGGATGCAAGCAACCCCCTATCACACCCCACTCATTCCCCACAAAGAGTGCAATGGGTGGGCAATGATAGGGCAATGCTTGCAGGTGCCAAAGATTTTTCTTGCCTTGAATAGCCAATCGATAAACTTGTCTATTGACAGTCTGTGTGTTGCTGTAAACAGCATATTTATTGGCACAGACAGGCTAAGCTTAACTAACTAAAGGAGCTTCAAATGACTTTTCTGAAACGCATGGGTATCTTCCTGCTAACCAACCTGCTGGTGATGGCTGCCATAGGCATCATCGTGAACCTGTTTGGGATCAGGATGGATGGGCTGTGGGGACTGCTGATCTTATGCGCCCTGTTTGGCATGGGTGGCTCGTTTATCTCGCTTCTCTTAAGCAAATCCATGGCAAAATGGGGTTATAAAGTCCTGCTTATAAAGCCCGGAACCGCGCACCCCAAGGCTGCTTTCCTGCTTGCTACCATAGAAGGCATGGCGAACCATCAGGGCATCAAAACTCCGGAAGTGGGCATCTATAACTCTCCCGATGCCAATGCTTTTGCCACGGGTGCCTCGGCGAATAGCGCGCTAATCGCGTTCAGCAGCGGGATTATCGAGCGTTTGAGCGAAGAAGAGCTTGCTGCCGTGGCGGGGCACGAGCTTAGCCATATCACAAATGGCGATATGGTTACCATGACCCTGTTGATGGGCATTGTGAATACTTTCGTGATGTTCTTTGCCCGTGTGATTGCCTTTGCTATCGACAACTCCCTGCGGGGTGATAACCGGGGTGGAGGCTTGGGCTATTTTGGCTATTTTATCGTGGTGAACCTGTTGCAAAACGGCTTGATGCTGTTGGCATACATCCCTATTTCCGCCTATTCGCGCATGCGGGAATTCCGTGCCGATGCAGGTGCCGCCAATCTTACCGGTGCCAAGCCGATGATTGATGCTCTAAAGCAGATAAATCTGGCATACTTTCCCGATAAACGCAGTGATTCATACGCAATGGCGAAGATTAGTAACCGGCGCAAGGTATCCCTATTCTCCACCCACCCTTCCATGGAAGCCCGTATTGAGCGGCTTCAGGCGATGATGTGAAACAATTATTCGAAATAAAGATCGAGAAACTTGCCATGGGCGGTTTCGGAATCGCATTCTACGAAAGCAAAGCTATCTTTGTGCCCTACACAGCCCCCGGCGACGTGGTGGATGTGTATGTAACCCACGAACGTAAAGACCACAGCTTTGCCAAGGTAAGCCGTTATGTAAGCCGGGGGGAAGGTTATTCCGAGCCTGGCTGCAAAGCTTTTGGCGGAGATAATCCCTGCGGCGGTTGCGACTGGCTGATGCTGGATTACAAGGCACAGGTGGAGCATAAGAATGCCCTGGTGCAAGGCGTGTTTTCGCATTTTATTGACCCAAACAAGATATACCCCACCATAGCCTCACCCATGCCCAAGCATTACCGCAATAAGGTGTTTATGCCGGTGGGGAGAGAAGCTTCCCGCAAGCTTGGCTATGGTATTTATGCACGTTGGTCTCACAAGATTGTGCCTCATGAAGCATGTGAGAACCATCCGCCTATCTTCGATGCAATTGCCCAGCGCATTACTCAGCTTTGCCAAAAAGCCAAAGTGGATGCCTACGACGAGGTTCAGCATACCGGAGTGTTACGTCATATCGGCTTCCGCAGTTCCACAGATCTGAAAGAAATCCTGGTGGTGCTGGTTACCCGCAGTGGTAAACTGCCCTTCTCCGGGCTTTTGGTGAAACAGCTTTGCGAGGAATTCCCGTCTATTACCGGCATTGTGCAGAATATTAACCGCGAACGGAGCAATGTAATTCTGGGCGATGAAGATAAGGTGCTGTTCGGCAGAGATTATATCTTTGATACCCTCAGCAACACAAGATTCAGGATAAACTACCGCAGTTTCTGGCAGATAAACATCGGCACCATGGAGCTGATCATGGATAGCATCCGCAGCAGGATGAATCCCAATGCGAACGTATTGGACGCCTTCTGTGGCATTGGTGCCATCGGGCTTAGTCTGGCTGCCGAAGTGAACTCGCTTATCTTGCTGGAAGAGCTTCCCGAAGCAATCGAAGATGCCAAACAGAATGCCGAAATGAACGGGATAGAGAACGTGAGCTTTATTACCGGCAGGTTTGAGGATGCCCTGCCTGAGTTAGTAGAAAAGAACTGGCCTGATACGCTGATCATGGATCCACCCCGCAGTGGCGCGACAAAAGAAAGCATTGAAACTATCATTCAAAGCGCCATTAAACAGATAATCTATGTAAGCTGCTCGCCAATGACTCTGGCACGTGATCTGAAGCTGCTGCTTGCCAGCGGGAAATATGATCTGCAAAGCCTGCAAAGCTTTGATATGTTCCCCAATACCTGGCACATAGAGTGCCTGGCAATACTTAAAAGAATTGAGAAGTAAGATTTGAGAATTATCCAGGGTATCCTCATCCTTATCGTGGCTCTGCTGCTAGGCAGCTGCGGAGAGGATGATACCGAACAATTAGCCCAACGAGAGATACGTGACGTTCTGTATGACATCAGCACGGATTTTAACCTGAAAGACATGTATGGCATTCTGGAACACCTGCATATAGACTACCTGCACAAAGGCAAGATTACCCACCATTTCAACTCAGATTGGTTAAGTAACATGGCGCGCTTCAGCCTTTTAGAAATTGAAGTTCTGTATATCGAGATTCAGGATAACAAAGCTGTGGCTCATACCCGGAACAAATTCAGTTCTTCTGCCGAAAACATCATCCTGAACGAACCTGAAGATAATGGAGATATCTCCTATTTCTACCGGGATAACGGGATGTGGTATGTGTATGGCAACCAAGCCTGGCTTAAGAAAGGCATCAAGCGCAATTACGAGATAAACTAAGCCTCGGCTTGCTTATTTTAAGATAACACCCCGGGAGCTAAGCCCCGGGGTGTTTATTATGTTACTGGTGGGGTAAGGATCGTCTCTTTCTGCGATAACCATGAAGAAATTCATGTCTTCGGATAAGCTTGCATCGAAGAACAACGCATCAGTGGAACCAAGATAGGTGTATTCACCATAAGGATCGGCACATTCATATATCTTGTAGCGGGTAGCCCAGATGGGATAGCTCCAGCTAATCCTGCCTGAATTATCGATTGCAGTGTCCTCCACAGCGGGTAATGGGTGCCAGACCACCTGTATGTCATCCATATTGTCGGTTTCATTGCTTTCCGTAACTGCTTCTTCGGGATCAATACAGATGTAGGAGTGCCATGCCTCATCCGCCATACTGTATAGTTGGGTGAAGGCATGCTCATAAGTTGTATTAGCCGTCAGGGAATCCACGGTAAAGGAATAATCGCCTATGTCATCCGGTTCGGGCGGGGTTGTTCTGTTTAGGAATAAGTGCACGTTGAAGGGGCTTGTAATGTCATAATCCCTGTCGTTGGCGATAGTTACCTGATACTCTATCTCATCCGCTACGTAAGGGTCGTATTCCGTAGCCACAAAAATGCTAACCAGCAGATTGCCGTCAAATCCTGTCCAGTTGATGCAATTGTAGGGGTCTAATTCGTACAAGGGACCGGCGAAGTTGCCGTTTGCAGCATCAATGTTTATCTCGCCCTCTTCGTTTGTCTTGCTGATGTTATAGCCTTCGTTGTTGCCGGATTCGAAGCTGATGCCGCTAATACTTAGGCTTTGGTTGTTTGAGATGGTAAGAAACTTGCAGTCTTCCTCTCCCAAAGAGAATGCGCAGTTATTGAATGGATTATCCGTATCTAACGTAGCACCGGATTTTACCCAGACCCCTGCATCCCGCAAGTGCTTGTATGCAGTGTTGGAAGCGGAAATATAGCCCCCGCTCTCTACTGCCAGACTCCAGTATTGTCCCGAAATCCCGCTTAGCTGGGAGATAGCTCTGGAGGTTCCACTGGATATCAGTTTGCCACCACTTGCCACGGTTACTGATGCACCTGCTCCGCTTTGGAGGGTTGATCCCGGAGATACATACAGGGTTCCGTTGCTGCCTATATTGGTGTTTCCCGCATTACTGAGGACATAACCGTTTAGATACAGTTCTCCAAAAGTAACCTCCAGCGTGGTGCAAGCAACATCTGTGTATAGATAAACGGCATCAGTGCTGCTGCTTTTGTTTATTAGTATCTGCTGAAAGCCGGAGCCCGTGCTTTGGGAGATATAGCTTGTGCCGGAGCCGGTGAATTCCACTGTGCCGCCGGTAGGATTGAAATGCGGCGTGGAAGCATGAAAATCCCCTGCTACCCTGATTACGCCACCGCTTATGTTCATGCTAAAGGTGGGGTCGGGCGGGCCGATATGCACCCCCACATTATGGAAAGCAAGCGTCCCTCCGCTCATGCTGATGCCTTTGGTAATCCCCGGTATCATGCCTGGCCAGATGGAGTTTGCGGTTCCGCCATAGATGTTCACTGCACCGCTACCGCTGATGCTTAGCATGGCATCCATATCCACGCTGCCGGTTGGATTAATCAGATTCACCATGCCACTATTCTCCACGATAAAATCACCGCATACGGAGTTATCCAGCAAGGCGTTGGCAAGGAACTCGCCTTGTGACACCTTTAATGTACCGCTGCTGTAATCATAGGAATCGCACAATATCCTCATGCCAGCAGTATTGAGATGCAGAAGTCCCGATGGCTTTGCCAGTTCCAGAGTATAGAAATCCTCTTGCAGCATACCCGGTGCACCACCCAAAGAGAAGGACTGATCCGCTATTCCGCAGAACACTACGCGTGAACTACCCTTCTGAAAGCCTCCCAATCCCACCATATTACTCCATGTACCGTGGATGTTCATGGTGTGGATACTGGCATTAAAAGAGCCCGTGGTTATACTGAACGATCCCTTCACGGTTAGATTATTGGCAAGATTGGTAGCCAAGCCGGTGGAGTTATCCACTTTCACATTATTCAAATAGCTGGAAGCATTAGCGATATTTACGCTTTGCGCTCCTGCAAGACCCCTTAAGATGATTGTTCCCGCATTCGCGCATAATGTTCCAGCAGTATCCACACTAAGGTTGCCATCCAAAAATATGTCATAGTTAGCATCCAGGTTAAAAGTAGCACCCGCAGATACAGTTAGAGCACCGATAATGTTTATGGGGTTATTAACCGCCCCTACTAGGCTTAGCACTCCCCCGCTATTGCTAATCAACACGTTCGGTAGTGTAACTCCCACCGCATCAACCGCAAAGGTATTAGTGCCGGGGTTATTAAAGATAAAGCTGCCAACGCTTAAGTTAATGTTTGTCCCCAGCTCAAAAAGGCAATTACCCCCCACTCTGATCTGTGCTGCATTATTACCCAAGGTGGCGCACTGGAACAAAGAACCAATATACCAATCCTTTATAACACAATCCCCGCTAACCTGCATGGTTAAACCATCCATAAATATCCGTCCAATTGAGGATAGGTTACCTCCCACAAGCAAAACTGCTCCTGTTTGCAGGTTTAACTGCGCTTCCACCCTCAGGTCATTGCAAACAGCCTGTGTGGGAGACATGGGAATAGAGCAGGATTGCCCGGTTTGCGATGGTGCTATTATTACAAAGTCTGTAGCGATGGGGACTACTCCGGTTGTCCAATTTCCGCCATAGTGCCAGTTCGTGTTATACACTCCTGTCCATATCACGGGAATGGTAGCACCTACTTCAAATGTAATAGTATTTCCAAGGTTGGTGCCGACGCTATAAACATTCAGAGCGGCTGTAAAACCCGGCATAGATTGTGAGAAAGGCGCGGGATCAGTGTATTGGTTCATGGCTGTTTGCCCCTGCTCCCAGGCATAATGCGCCCAGAATATATTGCCATTGGGATTGCCTGCATTAACAAAGGGACGATACACATACACTTCATCCGGGGGACCTGAGGCATTGCCATTGATGCCGAAACTAACCCTATAGATCAGCAGCCCTGAACCCGGCACCCGAGATTCATAGTTCCCCACTGCTTGCCTGTATTCCAGCCAAATCTGTTCTCACGTTGGCATTTGATACATATAGCAATCGAAGGGGTTATTAGCAACTGCATTCAGTGTAATACTCCCCGATGCCGGTAAGGGTAAAGCTCCCCCAAACCAATGCCCATACTTCCATTTCATGTAGGTGAGGTGATGTTGGGGCGTGCCCAGGCACCAGTCCATCAAGTCCCAGTAACCGCAGGGGTCTAAGCCGTCAAAGGAGTAATGATACAGATCCGGAAAGCCCATGGTGTGCGAGAACTCATGGCATATTACCGCAGTGTCCAGCCCTACTTGCAGCTCGAAATTGTAGTCGTCCGCCAACTTCCCGTTTATATACGCCAATGGAACAGGAGGAGCGTATGCATCCAAAACCCAATAGTGAGGCCATAGCACATCAGACCAGCCATCCGGAGCACCCTGGCAGATAAAGCCGATGTTATCGACTGATCCGTCCATATCCGCATCAATATTCAATTGAGGAGGGATAGTAGGACTAACCATGTTAACTGCATTGACAAGCATAGTATGCAAACGTATGTTGCCAAT
>CAYSGM010000003.1:0-31243 GCA_964430595.1 uncultured Candidatus Cloacimonas sp. | reverse complement strand
TGTGCGGGTTGGGATCTTGATAAGAACGCACAATTCCCCCCATAGCCGCGGGGTAAAACGTTGTTGCCACCGTCAGTTGGTTATTGCTCTCCTCCAGAAAATAGCCATGAACGGAGGCACCGGTAGTGGAGTTAAACAGTGTATTATAGGTTGCCAGGGGATCAGTAAACTCCGCCTGATCTGAAAAGCGGATAAAGATGCAGATATTGTTTACGGTTCCCATGGAAGGTGATCTGCCAAATTCCTTCCCGGAAGGACTCCGCAGCACTTGCATTCTGGTTCTTAACAGGGATGTGTCCGGCATCAAATTGGGCATCAATCCCCGCAAAGCAGGATCATCCACCCCAGGAACAAATGAAGTTGGAGCCAAATCCAGACCTTGTTTTTGGGCATATACATACCACTCGGTCTGGAGGTTTTTTACAATAGTATAGCCATTCCCGTCATGATACCTGTGATAGTATTCGTCTCCCGTCATGAAGCATGCGTAGGCTTTGCCGTCAGGTTGAATAACCTCTGTGGGGATGTTGCGAAGCGGAGCTGCTGCCAAACTTGCGAATACAATCATTATAACCAAAACCATAAAAAGGGGTTTCATAATTTCCTCCCTAATTGAAGTTTACAAACAACCATTGTGCATGTTAGGAGGCATTGGGCAAGCTGTGTAATCGGCTCGTGCAATGCAGCTAATACAAGGCACGTTATATATCTCGCATAGTCCCATCTACTAATGATATACAGGTGCAGTTTAACAAATTGGGGATCTATTTGTAAAGCTTTTATTGAGCTGTAAAGCCGTTAGGATGATGATATATTTCAACACTTTGGGTGCGATGTTGCTTAATACTTGCGAGTAGCCATCCTCCGGGAAAGCAAAATAACACAAGAATGTTAAGCATATACCCTCCTGCTACTTACTTGCATCCATTGAACATCATTACAATAGCTGGATATCGTGAATTGTTGCCATGGGGCAATATGAAGATCACTTTAAGCCTAAGGGTGTAGCTTGTTATTATCACAAGGGGTCAGCTTATTCGATAACATGTATGCAAGCAGACTTTATCCTAAATGCTTGGATGTAGCAATAATCTGTGATTTTACTTGACAATTAAGATATATTAACCAGAATGAAACTAATCGCTTCACTAAGGAGGAATACCAAATGAAGCATATAATCGTTATTCTTAGCCTATGCCTCTTGCTGCTTGGTGGATGTGCCAAGTATCAAAGTGAGCAGGCACAAAAAACCTTATCCATCACACCTGCATCTGCAACTCCCGTCGTGGATGAGGTAGTAAGCCTGAAGAAGAAAGTTGCCATCGGCAAGTTTACAAACGAATCCCGCCTGGCAAACAGCTTCCTGAACGAAGGCAGCGACACCAAAGAAAGGATGTCTAAGGCTGCCACTGATATCTTAACCACCAAGCTTGCCATGACCAACCGCTATCTGCTTATCGAAAGGCAGGATGACATGGCAATAAGCAACGAACAGCAGATTTCCAATATCCAAAGCTACAAAATCCCCGCTGATTACCTGATTCTTGGTTCCATCTCGGAATTCGGCCGCAACACCAGCGGAAATGTTGGCTTGATAGACCGCACCAAGAAACAAACTGCCTATGCTAAAGTAACGCTCCGCCTGGTGGATACCCGCAATGGGATGATCATCTTTGGTGAAGAAGGCTCGGGCGAGGCAAGCAGCGAAGTTGGCACCGTGTTGGGCATGGGCTCTCAGGCAGGATTTGACGAAAGCCTTACCGACAAAGCCGTTGATGCAGCCATTAGCAGCGTAATCCAGAACCTGATAAATAAGCTTGCTCACGATCCCTGGCGTTCCTACGTGCTGAGCATGGAAGGTAACGATGTTTATATTTCCGGTGGAGCTAAGCAAGGGATTAAAGCCGGTGATATCTTCAAAGTGTATCAGCGCGGCAAGCAGGTTGTAAACCCCCAGACCAAGATTCCCATCGAGCTTCCCGGCACCCAGATTGCCACCATCCAGGTGAAGCAAACTATCCCCGGAGAAGAGCTTACCGAGCTATCTTTAGCAGCGGTTATTCAGGGGAGTATTCCCGCCTCAGAGCTGGAAAATATCTACATCAGCGACAAATAAAGGGAGGCAAACATGAGATTCTGGATTATCAGCTCTATACTTGTACTGCTGTTGCTAAGTGCATGCAGTGTATCCAAATATAACCAGACTTCCGTGATGAAGCCGGATTATGGCATGCTGCGCCTTGTGGGTGATCCCATTGGACGCGAAGTAACCCTGGATGGTACCCTGGTAAAACTGGATACCAAAAAAGAAGTAAACATCTTCGAATTGAAAACCGGGACTTATGCCCTGGAAATCCGCTCTCAGGATAAAGTGCTGCTGTCTCAGAAACTATTTATAACCAATGGTCAGACCAATGAGGTAAAGATGCCATGAAGAGTTGTTTAGGCTTGATTGCCGTGCTGTTTTTACTTGCTGCATGCGCCCCACCATCTTATCTGTATTATGGGAACACTTCTCACAGCTATTACAAAGCCGTAAAGAAGCAGGATGCCAAATCCGTTGCTAACTACAAGCAGAGTCTTGAGCAGGTTTTCGATAGATCTGCCAAGCTTGGCAAGCCTGTTCCTCCCGGTTTGTATTGCGATTATGCCCTTTTACTGGTAGCAGAAAACAATACTTCTGAAGCGAAGAGATACCTTCAGTTGGAGAAGACTACCTGGCAGGAATCGACCACTATGGTTGATTTTCTGATGCAACGCTATGGCTTAGGCAATTAAGGGGGTTACCATGAAACGGAGTATTATACTCATCATTGCAGCCGTCACCCTCCTACTGATCACTGCCTGCGCCCCACCCATGGTAACCATGCAAAGCACCTTCCCCAAGATGTATCAAAGCCCACCGGTTTCCATTATGGTGCTCCCCCCCATCAATAAGAGCACGGCAGCCGATGCCAAGGAATATTTTGCCTGTTCGCTTGCTGAATCCGTGGGAATGAAAGGCTATTATACCATGCCGGTGGAAGCTATGTTTAGCGTCCTGCGCGACGAAGGACTGTATGACACAGAAAACATCACTCCCGCGGTGCTCTCCAATTTTAAGAAGCACTTCGGGGCAGATGCAGTGCTATTCACTTCCATAGAAGAATGGGAAAAGACCTTTGGAGAATTGACCATTACGGCAAAGTTCGCTCTTCTTAACACTGCCAATGCTGATACGCTCTGGAACTTTACCACCAAAACAGAGGTGAAAATCAAGGCTAACAGCGATAACATCTTCGCTGCCCTGGTGGAAACAGCCGTTAAAACTGCTTTGGAAGACTATTTCCCCAATTGCCTGAAGGCTAATCTTATGACCATGGATACCACAATGCCTTATGGCAAGCATCATCCCGAATACAATAAGGATGCAGAGAAGACAATCCCGGAAAGCAAATACGGGAAATTTGTCATCACTAAATGAGTAAACCAGTATAGTAATTAAGAGAGAGAGCTTTGTGCCTAGTATGAACTATGAACAAAGTTCACTCTCTTTGATAAACATGCTTTATCTGTTCTAACTTACACAGTTATCGCTTGCATACCCCGCAGAATCCGGTTAATCTATCACTATCCCATCCCAATAAGGAGTTGTTTTGAGAAAACTTGAACGCTACACCCTGAAAGACATGATATCCCGCACTTGTCAAGAATACCCCCATCGCCCCGCCCTTTCTATGGTAGATGATGAGCCTTTAACCTATGCCCAGGTGGAAGAGCAAATTACCTTGCTGATTGCCATGATGCTGGAGAAGGGGATCAAGAAAGGTGATCGGGTAGCCATCCTCAGCCAAAACATGCCAAATTGGGGCATAGCCTATCTGGCTGTTACTTCGATGGGTGCTATTGTGGTTCCGATCTTGGTGGATTTTCACGTTAACGAGATTCTGCATATTCTGCGTCATTCGGGCAGCAAGATGGTTTTTGTTTCCGCTACACAATACGAGAAAATCGGCTATAGCGAGCTTGATCCCTTCCCTCAGATGATAAATATGGAAACCTTCGAACCTCTCGAACCGCATATAGCTCAGGGAAAGGTTCTGGAATTCATCCAGGTACAAGGCAGACAGATTCATATCTTCAAGCGTAAGGCTTTAAAAGCCATTGGGCTATTAGATACCCAGATTCAGGAAGATGATCTTGCCGCCATTATCTACACCTCCGGCACCACCGGCAGCTCCAAGGGTGTGATGCTTACCCATAAGAACATCGTTATCGATGCCCACCTCACGCTATTCATCCAGAGAATGGAGACTGAGGACAGGCTTATTTCCGTGTTGCCTCTACCTCACACCTACGAATGCACCATCGGCTTCATAATTCCCATGATGAAAGGCGCTTGCGTATATTATTTGGATAAACCTCCCACCGCCAGAGTGCTGATCCCTGCCATGCAGAAGATACAGCCCACTATGATTTTAACTGTCCCGCTTATCATCGAGAAAATCTTTAAACTCCAAATCCACCCCCAGCTTACCAAGAACCTACTAATGCGCGAGCTATACAAGGTTCCCTTCCTGCGCAAAGCCTTGCATAAAGTAGCCGGCAAGAAGCTGATGAAGACTTTTGGTGGTAAAATCCATTTCTTTGGCATTGGTGGCGCACTGCTCTCCACCGAAGTGGAGCGTTTCCTGTTCGAAGCCGGTTTCCCTTATGCCATCGGTTACGGACTCACTGAAACCTCACCGCTCATTGCTGGGTGCACTCCCGCGGTGGTAAAATTCCGTTCCACCGGAACCGTGTTACCTACTTTGGACGTAAGGATTGCCGATGCCGATCCTGTTACCGGTATAGGCGAGATACAGATAAAAGGCGATACTGTGATGAAGGGCTATTATCGCGATAAAGAACGCACGGACAAGGTGTTCACTCCCGATGGTTACTTCATGACCGGCGATCTTGGCATCCTGAAAAAGAAGAATTACCTGTATATCAAAGGACGTTGCAAGAACGTTATCATCGGTCCCAATGGAGACAACATCTACGCCGAGGAACTGGAAGCCAAGCTGAACGAACACGAGGGCGTGCTGGAGTCTTTAGTGATGGAATCCGGTGGCATGATTGTCGGCAGAGTGTTCTTGAATTACGAAAGCCTGGATAAACAGCACGGGATTGCCAATATGAGCAGCGTGCAGGCAGAGAAATTCATCGCCAAGTTCCTGGAAGATATCCGTAAACACCTGAATAACAATGTTTCCTCTTTCTCCAAGCTGCACAAGCTCATAGAACAAAAGGAACCCTTCGAAAAAACCCCCACACAGAAGATAAAACGCTTCTTGTATCAATAAACCATTCTCCCTTCCTACAGATTGTTTGCTTGCAGCTACCTTGCAAGCCGCAGGAGAATCGGCGGAGAGCTGCCCATGATCTCACCGGGACTTATCATGGTGAGATCATGGGCAGCTCTCTTTCGGATTGTGACCGGAGAGCAAGGACGCAGCAAGTAACATTGATGCTTTTGTAAATGCTTATTTGGAATTATACTGTTTCAAGAGTCACAGCATAACAGTAAATGCACACGCCCCGTGTGCAGACAGCCGAGGGCGGCTGTCGTTACAGAATTGTATTATTGCCTCTCACACTGAGGCAGATTTCAAGTGGATCAGGATTGCAATTGTGCTTTGTTAGCCCGCACCTGAGCAGTTGACTCCCGCAAGTATAGCGGTTCCAGATCGGCAAGGTTTTGGGGAATATGCTGTTCCGGTAACAGTTGTCCCAGGGCAAATAATCCCGCTGCATTGGGAGTGTTCAACAGGTGATTTAGCTGATAAAACTTAGCCCCTCGGGCACTTAGCAAAGGTTCCAAAATAGGTGCACCACTACCACAAAGGATGAACTCGCCAATATCCTGCTGCGCCAATTCCGCAGGACTGATCACACAGGGAGCGCTAAGCTCCTGTAAATCAGGGCTATACAGGGCATAATACACTTCTTTCATCTTGGCATCGATGCACGCAAGGATGTTCTTCCCCAATCCCGTAGCGGAAAGTGCACACAATTGCAGGGATGAGAACGCATAGAGGGGGATATTAAGTCCGAAAGCTATACCCTTGGCGGTGGCAAGACCAATCCGTAAGCCGGTAAAAGAGCCGGGACCATTGCAGATATAAATCGCCTTCAAGTCCCTTTTATTTGCCCCGCAGAAGGTTATGGCATGGTCTATTGCTGGCATAAGGGTTTCGCTGTGGGTGATTTTTATATCGAAATTGGCGGAATATACCACCCTATCTCCGGATTTTAGGGCAATGGAGCCGGAGCTTTGCGAGCTATCTATGGCAAGAATCAATTACCGGCACTCATCCAGTCGTCATACAGCTTTTCGAACAGCAATTTGTGCTTGGCTTCGTCCGAGGCAAGACGGCGGAATAGGGTGGAAATCTCGGCATCGGGGAATTTAACGCTCATTTCGGAGTATAACTTAAAGGAGCTTTCCTCTCGCTTCATGGCTTTTATCAGGATGCTTTGGTAGGTCATATCCAGGGTTGCAGGATCGGCGGTGATGTATTCACTGATCATCAGATTGGGGGTGCGCTGGATATCTTCCGGTTTGGCACCGGTAACACGGATTTTCTCAATCACTACAATATGCCCCATTTCCATGGCTTCCAGCTCTTTAAGCATCTGGATCTGGTCGGCAAACTTGGCTTCCTTTTGCAGGCTGCGGTAAAATTCCACCGCTTCTTTCTCACGATCTACGGCAAAATCGAGTAATTCGTTAAATTCTTGCTTATTCATATATTCCTCAAGTTCATTAATTGGCTGATTGGGTTGGCAGGCATCACCCGCCGGAGGTTATAAAACCACCGGGAAAGCCGAAGCCTTCCCGGTAA
Source organism: uncultured Candidatus Cloacimonas sp. (assembly GCA_964430595.1). Classification (GTDB taxonomy): domain Bacteria; phylum Cloacimonadota; class Cloacimonadia; order Cloacimonadales; family Cloacimonadaceae; genus Cloacimonas. The sequence goes on along the minus strand of CAYSGM010000003.1, from coordinate 24,374 downwards.
TGGTGCTATGGATTAATCTAAAGGCTCGAACATGTCCTTTCCGACACCACACTCCGGACAAACAAAATCCTCGGGAAGTTGCTCGAAAGGAATATTTTCGTTATCGGCAGGATCGTAGATCCATCCACAAGCGATACATTGATATTTTTGCATATTTACCTCCTTTTCTCTATTTAGTAGGTTTCTGAGTGAATTTCAAAATAGCTTTGCGGGTGCGTGCAGCAGGGGCATAGCTTGGGAGCTTCGGTGCCCTCGTGAATGTAGCCGCAATTGATGCATTTCCAGAACAGTTTGTCGTCTCTTTTGAACACTTTCATGTCGCGGATGTTGTTGTAAAGCTTGCGGAAACGCTTTTCGTGCTCTTTTTCCACCTTTGCCACCAGCCTCCATGAAAGAGCGATGTCTTTGAAACCCTCTTCTTCAGCGATATCGGCAAACATGGGGTATAGCTCTGTCCATTCCTCTTTCTCACCATTGGCGGCGAATTCAAGGTTTTTCATGGTATTCTCCGGCGACCAACCAACCGGATAGGAAGCCATGATGTTTATCACTTCACCTTCCAAGCCGTTCTTCAGCAGGTGCTTGAAGAATACTTTGGCGTGTTCTTTCTCGTTTTCGGCAGTCTCGGTGAAGAGGTTGCAGATCTGCTCATAACCTTCCTTCTTGGCGGTTTTGGCAGCGTAAATGTAGCGCATACGGGCTTGGGACTCCCCGGCAAAAGACTTCATTAAGTTTTCGGCAGTCCTGGTATCTTTAAAAGACATTCTTTATCCTCCTTATGCTTTCCAAAGCCCGTGTAGATTACAGTATTCACGGACATACAGAACCTTGGCAAGTTTTACAGGGAATTTGGCTTTCGGCTCTTCCCCGGGCTTCAATTCTTTGCGGTAAACCTTCTTTTCGGTAATCACTTCTATAAAGGCTATGTAGTGCTTCTCTTCCATGGGATGAGGCACACTGCCTACCGTTACTTCAATTTTATCTCCAAGATCGGTAACCACAGGAACGTGCTTTTCTTTTGCTGCATCCACTGAGTTTTCCTTAAGTAGATTCATCGGCTGACCGCAGCAAACTAATTCGCCGTCACCGGCAAAAACGGCTTCCACCACGTTGCCACAAATCGGGCAATGCCATATCTGACGTAATGCTATCATTTGTTCCTCCAGTATTTTAATGATATTTCCAAATATGGAGAAGTGGGATTCTTTTGTCAATAGGAATTTTTGCATGGCAGCGCGTCAAGAAATTACTTGCCAAAAAGATAGGCATTTGTTTTCATGCCATAAAGTGGTTATATTCTGAAGGAAATTGTTACATGAAACGCCTCGTATTGCTTATTCTGACGCTGTTTGCGCTTGCCGGTTGTGTTCATTATGATGAAGAGCTTTGGCTCAATCGTGATGGCTCCGGTAGGGCGAAGCTGCGCCTGATTCACCGTTCCCCCTATGAGAACCCGGAAGAGATTGTACGCAAAGCTGCCCTTCCCGGTATCAACTTGCAAAGATACGACATTCAAAGAAAGGGGGCGGATGCCATATATACAATCGAGTTTAAGTTCAAGAGCGTGGAAGCCTTCAACAATATCAACGACCAGCTTAGCGCTGCCGATTTCTGGGGGAGAATTACCCTTAATAAAGAGCCGGGACGTAGAATCACATTTAAAAGACGTATCGCCTTGGGTAGCCAGGAAAGCGATGACGACTTCGAGAATATATTCAGCCAAATGCAAACCGAGAACCCCGTGTGGAATTATAAGCTGCACGTGCCATGGAAGATCGTATCCAGCAACGCTGCTACAGAAAATATAGACCTGAAGAACCGTACCATTTCCTGGAGCTTCGATACCCGCGCCATGTGGAACAAAACCGAGCTTATGACTGTGGAACTGAAGAAAGGCTTCCCCTGGATGCTTATTGTTATCGGGGGGATTGTGTTTATCCTAGCGGTATTCTTAGTACACTGGCTGTTCCGCTTTGCTAAAAAGTCGCACTTGATAGAGCGATTAACGCATCACGCAGAAGACTAATCCGGTTATTACTTTCTCAGTGTGCTTCGTACCAGTTCCTGCCTACCCCTACATCTGTCTTTAGCTCTACTATTGTGCGCATCTCTTTAGGTAAAGCATTCTCCATAGCTGTCTGAACTAAAGCCTTAGCTTCTTCTACTGCATCCTTGTGAATCTCGAAGACAAGCTCATCATGAACCTGAAGGATCATCCTGATGCGCGGGTTGCCTTCAATCTGCCGGTGGATGTCTATCATAGCTATCTTAATAATATCCGCAGCAGAGCCCTGGATGGGCATATTAACCGCTATGCGTTCTGCTTCACTCTTTAAGCCTTGGTTTCTGCTCTCTATATTGGGAAGGAACAGCCGTCTCCCGAAGATAGTCTCGCAGAATCGTTCCTGCCTCGCACTTGCCACACACTCACTAATGTAGTTACGGATGGAAGGAAACTGAGCGAAGTAACTTTCGATAATGCTTTTTGCCTCGCTCTGGCTTACGCCTATGTCCCGGGCAAGCTTCCGCTGTCCCATGCCATACAACAAGCCGAAGTTTATCGTCTTAGCTGCACGCCGTTGGTCTTGCGACACCTCGGCTAAGGGAACACTGAATAGCTTAGCTGCCATCCCTTTATGAATATCCAGTCCATTCTTAAAGGCTTCCACAAGTGCTTCATCTTTACTCATCAACGCCAATAAGCGCAGCTCTATCTGAGAGTAATCCGCCGCCAGAATAAGGTGCAGTTCATCAATAGCACAAAAAGCCTTGCGAATCTGCCTGCCAAGCTCGGTTCGCACCGGGATGTTCTGTAGATTGGGGTTGGATGATGACAGCCTGCCCGTTGATGCCACCGTCTGGTTAAAGGACGAATGAATACGGTTAGTAAAGGGATTTATCATCTTCGGCAAAGCACTCACATAGGTGGATTGCAGCTTATTCAACTGCCGGTGCTGGATAATCTCCGCGGCGATCTCATAATCCGCACTCAGGTCTTCCAGCACGCTGTTGTCTGTAGAAAAGCCGGTCTTGGTTTTCTTCTTATTTGGCAGGTGCTTTTCCTCAAACAGCAATTTAGCAAGCTGCTGCGTGGAATTTAGGTTAAACTCATAGCCCGCATAGCTGTAGATATGCTCGGTAAGCTTCTTTAGCTCCACATTTATCATATGCGAGATATCTCCCAAGATATTGCAATCTATAGCCACTCCATTCTCTTCCATCCTTTGCAGAACCTGGATAAGCGGAAGCTCGATATCATCAAATAGCAGGTGCATACCGGAAAAATCTATCCTCCTGCGATATATGGGATAAAGCTGGAACACCGCCCATGCATCCTCGGCAGCATAGTAACAAGCCTCCATGGGATCAACCAGATCAATGGTAATCTGCGTTTTGCCTTTGCCGATTAAGCTGCTGATCGGGATCATGGCATGATCCAACTCCCGTATAGCGCAATCATCAAGGGAATAGCTGTTTGTGCCCGGATCAAGGATATAAGCCGCCAGCATAGTATCGAACAGCGGATTATTAAGGCTTAAGCCGTGCCTTTTCAGCACAATAAGATCATACTTCAGGTTATGCCCGATAATCAGCTTGGCTTTCAGGGCTTCCTGCAGATGCAGAAGCACCTCTTTCTGGGCAAGGTTTTCTGCCAGCTTGTGAGCAATCGGGATATAATATGCCTTGCTGCTGTTCACGCACAGGGAGATGCCTACCAGAGCCGCCTGCATGGGGTCTATGGAATCCGTTTCGGTATCCAGGCTTACAATGCCGGCAGCCTGGATTTCGGCAAGCATGCGGACAAAGCTGTGGTTGTTGATCAGGATTGCTGCGAAGGCTTGTTCTGTGGGTTCGGGTGGGGTGGTGTTTACTGGTTTGCTTGGTTCGGCAGTGGCAAATATGTCGTCTTGGTATTCTTTAGATATAGGCTGGGTTCCTGCCTCCGCAGGAAAGACAGCGGAAGGAGCGGAAACATCATTGGATACAGCCGGATACTTGGTTTCTATCTTGCGCTTAATAGAGCCGATCTCATATTCCTCCAGCAGTGGCAGAGCAAGGCGTAAGCTGTTCGGATTAAATGCCAGCCCTTCATAATCCGGCAGGGAAATCGGCACATTCAGTTCTATGGCAGCAAGTTTCTGCGAGAGATATGCGTTTTCCTTATCACTCAGCAAGCGTTCTTTCAGTTTAGGAGCCAGCATCTCCAGATTATTATAGATGCCATCCAGGCTGCCATGCTCTTTCAGCAAAGCCTCGGCGGTCTTGGGACCGATGCTTTTTACCCCCGGAATGTTATCCGAGGAATCCCCTACCAAAGCAAGGTAATCCACAAACTGCTCAGGATACACTCCATACTTGCTAAACACCACCCCCCTATCCAGCTTAACATCCTTCATAGGATCAAGCAGCGTGGTTTTATCATCCACAAGCTGGCAATAATCCTTGTCACTGGTTACCAACACCACCTCGTATCTATCCTTAAACTTTGCTGCAAGCGTCCCCAGCACATCATCTGCTTCATAGCCATCCATGCCGATCTCCGGCAATCCAATTAGGCGAAAGAACTCGTGCACCGGCTGAATCTGGGCAACCAGATCATCCGGCATGGGAGGACGCTGTGCCTTATATGCCTGATACATTTCGTGGCGGAAAGTGGGGGCTTTGCGGTCAAAAGATATGGCAATATGCTCGGCATGCATAGTTTCGACCAAGCGGATAAAGGAGCTAATCACCCCGTAGATCGCACTTGTATTCATTCCCTTGGAGTTCATCAGAGGATTCTTGATAAAAGCGAAGTGGGCACGGTATAACAGTGCTGTGCCGTCAATAAGATAAAGCTTTTCTGCCATTGGATTCTCCCGCTTTGTTTAGGGTAAGCATTTTCTTAAGCGTGGTATTCTGGCAAGAGAATTGTTTATCCGCACCGGCGGAATAGTCTAGCGAAAGGAGAACTGCTTGGGTCTGCGTCCCTCAAAATCAAACAGATGCACCGGAAGCTTCGTGCTAAGCGTGAAATGTGGCGAGCCGAACTTACCGTCGCTTTGGTTCCAAGCCAACTGAAGTTCTATGGATTTCCATACCAACCGCGGATTGCGCAGGCGGATGCCAAATCCCTCGGTAAGCATAACATCCTCCATCTTGGGGGTGAAGGGGGTGTTGGACATCATCGCGCCATCGATAAAACCATAGATAGCAAAGTGAAATCCGAGCACATCCCAGGGGGCGATGAAATCCTTTTCGATGCTCAAAGCCAACAAGCTGGAGCCTGATAAATCCAGATTCCCGCGGAAGTAAGAATCCGAGCTTAAGTGCAGCGTTTCACCCCGGAAACGCTCCCGCCCCAGGATGATGCGTCCTTTACAGAAGGTGCGGGTGCGGTATCTGCCATAATATTGCAAGGGCGTGATAAACAGCGGTTCCAGAGATATTACCCCCTGTTCCAACTGGTCTTTTTGGATAAAGGTTTCCACCCCGCCTTCCATGTATAAAAAGCCTCCATTGCCCACCACATTCCCCCATGAACCGCGCAGACCGATGAATTCCCGGTTGCGGAACTCACCAATCTCATAACCAAGGGGAATCTCAAGCAGATAGCCCACCGGAATTCTTTCGTTTTCCAGAAATGAATACACATGTGGCAGCCTGCGGTAATCTGATTGAGTGATCGCCACAGAGGCAATGGCAAGCAGCTTTTCGTGCCACAACCTACCAAAGTTATCCCCCACTTGCGGACGGGTTTGATACCAGGTCTGCTCCAGAGACAGGGCTGCGTATTTGTATTGATTGGCTATTCCCGGCTTACCTTTTTTGCTGTAAGCATACCAGCCCCCCAGCACAATGGCATCCACGCTTGTGGTATCTGCCGGAGGGTGCACATAGGTTTCCCCAATTTCCATCCCTCCAGCTTGTTGCAAGGCTGGGAACAGAAATGGTCGGTTAAGCGAAGCATATTTCCTGGTATAGCCGGGCAAATCCTGCCAGCCCAACTCCCCGCGGATGAATGTTCCCCGGATGTTGGGAACCGTGTAAAAACTCTCCCACCCAACTGCGCCTTTCTGCTCCGGGTTTATATGCCACACGTTTTGTAGCTGCTGACCCCAACCCAGGAAGTTCTGGTCATCCAGCTTCAAGCGAAAATTGTTCAATGATTTTACCTGCCCGCCCACATTGATGGAGAATTTATCCCGCACCACCACCACCACATCAGCCGAATCACGCGCACTTTTTGAGGGAATAACCAATATCCGCGCTTCGTTTATGTAGTTAAGATTACGCAAATAATACAGGTTACGGCGCAAGGTTCCGGGATCAATTGTGTCCCCTTCTTTGAAGAACAGATTCTCCCGCACCACCCATTCGCGGGTGTTCAGATGCACTGCATTACCAATTCTATAAGCCTGTTTGAGAATCTTACTTTGCCGTTTTGCATCGCTTACATCAAACACCTCCAGGCTAAGAACCCGGATGGAGCGGATTATTTTCCCCCGCCATTTATCGAAAGAGACATCTTCAACTTGGACAACCACACTGGTGGAATCCCCACTGAACACCATCGGGTATATGGTTTTAAGGAACCAATTGCGCTCCGACCTGGCATTCAGGGAATCATAGAAAGCATCCGTGCGCTTCAAACGCGCCGAAGCAACCACGGTAACGCTATCCGGCAGAACCATTTCCGGCTCTTCAGCATGTGTTGCTATTGCGCTAAACAGCAGCAGGGCAATTAGTAACAAGTGGTGCTTACGAAGTAGCAAAGTTCACCTGTATCAGTTATCTCGATCCTGAGATACTGCTTCCTGGTAGTCTTGAATTATTCTTGTCGGTGGGTAAGTTTCCCGGCTCTTTCACTTGTAAGCTCCGATTAATAATATCTATATAAAAGTTAGCTATGATAGGTAAGAAAGCAAGTCTGTTAAAATGGCACGCCTTTGAAAACCAGCTCTTGCAGCATCCTCCCTTGCTTGCCGAGAGTGAATCGCAGGGGGTCTGACCATGATCTCACCGGGATTTATCATGGTGAGCTCCCGGTGAACCCTCTTGCGAATCTGCTGCGGAGGAGTAAGGGAAATGCCGATTATTAACAAGAGCAGCAATCACTTCCCGCTTGACAGATTAACGCTCTTGAAAAGTATGGCTTTCTCAAGACAAAACCTAATAAGGAGAAATGATGTACGCCATCGTTGAAATTAGTGGATTTCAGTTCAAGGCAGAAAAGAACGCAGTTCTACGCGTTCCCTTGCTGAATACGGCGCAACCTGGTCAGATGTTAGAATTTGACCGCGTTCTCCTGCTTCGTAATGAAGAGGAGATTAAGGTTGGTCAGCCTGTAGTCGAAGGCGCCGCAGTTATCGCAGAAGTGATCGAACACGGTAAAGGCAAGAAAGTAGTTATCTTTCACACCAAGAAACGCAAAGGCTATCGGGTGAAGAAAGGCTACCGCGAACAATATACAAATATTAAAGTCACCGAGATTCGGGCTTAAGGAAGGGATGAAGCATGGCACATAAAAAAGGTGTTGGCAGCAGCCGTAACGGACGGGATAGCAATCCCAAATACCGCGGTGTAAAAAAATACGGAAGCGAAAGCGTTATTGCCGGTAATATCATCGTTCGCCAGAAAGGCACAAAGATCCATCCCGGAAACAATGTCGGTATCGGAAGAGATTTTACTATCTTTAGCTTGATAGACGGCAAAGTGAAATTTGTAACCAAGAAAGAAGGGAAGAAGTTCGTAAGCGTAGTTCCGAACGAGGAATAAGTTGTAGCTTCTTTCATATAGGTTTAATCGTAACCCGCTGCTTAGGTAGCGGGTTTTTGTTTATCCTGTTTTGGCTTACAACTTAACTGAGTCTGGAGTCGATTCGGCTTTCCCCAATTACATACCTATCTCCTAACCACACAAGCCATTGAGTCTGGAGTCGATTCGGCTTTCCCCAATTTCATACTTATCTCCTAACCACACAAGCTGAATGGACTACAGCGACACTAGCCAACGACGCCTGTAGTCCATATCGCCGCATAGTTTATCGTAGAGGCATAGTTAACGAAGGCAATATCGACTCCAGACTTGATGATTCTCTGAGTCTGGAGTCGATTCAGCTTTCCTCAATTACATGCTCATCTCCCAATCACCCAAGCTGAATGGACTCCAGCGACACCAGCTAACGACGCCTGTAGTCCATATCGCCGCATAGTTTATCGTAGAGGCATAGTTGGGAGAGGCGATATCGACTCCAGACTTAAACATATCGACTCCAGTCTTAAATTCATCATCTCCAGGCTTTCATAAAGAAAATACTTGCCAAATACATCTAAAGACCCACATTGGTTCAACACTATTTGCTGGAGCGAATTGGCAATGAGAATCAAATCAGATCAGTTTGAACAGGGAGCATTCTACCACCTCTACAACCACTCTGCTAAAGGTGAACTATTGTTCAGGGACGAAGAGGATTATCGTAATTGTATTGGTTTAATGCGTCAGTTAATCAGCCCGGATTTCTTTGCTGTATGTGCCTACTGCCTCATGCCAAATCATTATCACATCCTAATCTACCAACATACAGATCAGCAAGTAAACAAGCCATTCTTCCAGATTTGGCAGAGGTATTCAAGATATTACAATCACAAGTATAACGAGTTCGGCTCAATCTTCTGCCAGAAACTTCAGCATGCATGGGTTAGCAATGATAGCTATCTTGTAAACCTTTGTGTTTATATTCATATGAATCCTGTAAGCGCAGGTATTGTGGATAAGCCTGGTGATTGGCTCTGGTCAGATTACTTAGATTGGATAGGTGAGAGAAAAGACCCTATGTTCAATCCCTTAGTCCGAGATTTGTTTGTATCTGATCCAGAAGCATACCGGAAGATCATTAGTGGAATCAACTGGGCAAAAATGGATGATAAGATACTGATTGATAATCGCTGATTCTCTGAGTCTGGAGTCGATTCGGCTTTCCCTAATTACATGCTTATCTCCCAATCACACAAGCCATTGAGTCTGGAGTCGATTCAGCTTTCCCCAATTACATGCTTATCTCCCAATCACACAAGCTGAATGGACTACAGCGACACTGGCTAACGACGCCTTTAGTCCATATCGCCGCATAGTTTATTGTAAAGGCATAGTTAGCGAAGGCGATATCGACTCCAGACTTAAATTCATCAATCACTACTTATTTCCCAACCACACAAGCCATTGAGTCTGGAGTCGATTCGGCTTTCCCTAATTACATACTTATCTCCTAACCACACAAGCCATTGAGTCTGGAGTCGATTCGGCTTTCCTCAATTTCATACTTATCTCCAAACCACACAAGCTGAATGGACTACAGCGACACCAGCTAACGACGCCTGTAGTCCATATCGCCGCATAGTTTATTGTAAAGGCATAGTTAGCAAAGGCGACATCGACTCCAGGCTTAATATATGTCTTTATTTAGGGACACCATAAATGACTTCAAGGGTGAAATTAGGACATGTTTGTGCAATATACCTGTGTCTGCCCTTAGAAACACGCATGTTTCTCCTGCTCTCAATATGCTGCATCACAACAACATGCAGTTTATTTTAAAAATACTTCGGCAATCTGGCATCTTTGGCTCACTACTTGCGTTTAGTAAAGGAGTGTCCCGCAGGGGATGCACTTATAGAGTGAACACAAAATAGTGAGACCCTAAAAAAAAATAACCCCAAAAAAAGGAGACTAATCATGGGAACCCAACAAATTCTTCTCATCGTACTGAGCGTAATCATCGTCGGTGTCGCAATCGCCGTCGGTATCAGCATGTTTAACAGCCAGTCTTACAACAGCAACAAGACTGCTATCGCTTCCGATGCCCAGAGCTTTGCAACCCAGGCCGTGCAGTATTACAAGACCCCTGAAAGCCAGGGTGGCGCCGGTGGTAAAGGTGCGAACATGACTCAGGAAAAAGTTTCAGCATTCCTTAGCTTTGATCCGACAAACTTTAACACTTCAAACGAAAACGGTACATATGTAGTAACTACACCGGATACAACTCATGTAGTGATCACCGGAACCGGTACTGCCAAGAAGAACAAAAAGAACCCGCAAGTGGTTACCACTGTCGTACTTCCTGATGGCACAGTTACTGCTGAAGCTACCGATGTCGCTGCTCCTTAATTATTGCACAGTTTAACGTGTTAGCCTGAGTAAATCAGGTTCTACTTAGGATTGGTCAAGATTTATCTTGACCAATCTTGGTATTAAGGAATACTTAGCATTATAGGGTGACAGGTGTGAATATCGGATGGTTTAATCCATGTGGGATATTTGTAAGGCATTGATAGAAGTAGCTTAACGGAATATGAGACAGATGCCGGCTATGAAGTTGGGATTGTGTTGTATTCTGCTTAGTATGCGCCACCAATAACGGTTAATGTCATTTTTGGGGTTGGTGCAGTCCAATGCTTCAAGTTTTATGGAGCTTTGCACTACATCAGCTAATTAGGATAAGGAGCACCGATGGTAAAGGAATACCGCTTCAAGGGCTATGGACCGCAAGGCAAATTGGTGCAAGGGACTTTCATGGCTGAAAGTTCTAAAGCATCGAAAGAATATCTGAACAAGCTATCGCAGAAATTCCACCTCCGCATCAGCAGCCTTGAGAAGAAGCGGGATTGGCTTTACAAGGTTTACACAGCAGGCAAAAAGAAACCATTCAACGGTCGCCAATCTGCATATAGTAAAGCCGAGGTAGCATCAGCCCTAACCAAGATGGGCTATACCAAGTTTACCATCAATCCGGTACTGTTCGATCTGCCCATGAAACCCGGTCTTGCAGATATAATGATGTTCATCAAGCTTTCCACTACCATGCTGAAAGACCGGATGAGCTTCGGTAAAATCCTGGAAATGCTTGCTGAAGAGCAAACCAATCGCACGCTAAAAGATGCCCTGTTACAGATAGAAAGCCAGCTTAAAGGCGGTGCAGAGGGAAAAGAAGTGTTCATGCGCTTCGGGCATGTGTTTGGCAAGTTTCCCGCCTTCATGCTTGGGTTGGCTACCCGAAGCGGTAATATGGCAGATGTGTTTGAGGCAACCAGCAAGTTTATAGAGCGCGACATGGAGATAAAGAAGAACATCAAGAAAGCCCTGATATCCCCCATGTTTGCTGTTTTTGCTACAGTCGGTGCGGTGATGTATTATGTGATAGACATCTTTCCTGCAACGGCAGAGCTATTCCTGAAATATAACATGCCCCTGCCTCCCCTCACCAAAGGCACGCTTTCTGTAAGTGACTGGTTGGCGGTTTATTGGTGGACAATTGCCTTGGCAGTAGCGATACCTGCTACAATAGTCTGGCGGTGGTGGGCAACTCCCAAGGGCAAAATATGGCGGGATTCACACATAATTAAGCTGCCTATGGTGGGTCATTTGATTCACAAATCCAGTATAGAGATATACTTCCGCGTATTCGGCACCATTTATGCCGGTGCGGGGGATAATATCGAAACAATTAGAACTGCTGCCGAAGCATGCCGTAATGCCTGGATGGAAGATAGAATAAAACGGGTTACGATACCTCTGATGCTTAAGGAAGGGGAAGCTTTCGTGCCTGCCATGGACGCTGCCGGAATCTTTACCAGAACTGCCTTAACCAGACTGCGCACCGGACAGGAAACCGGTAACATCCTGCAAGCTTCACAGCAAATAGCCACATATTACGAAGCTGAGACCACCTACAAGATGAACAACATGATCGAGTATATCCAAAGTATAGTCGGCTTGTTTATCTCCCTTGCTATAACCTTCTTAACAGTGGTATCCGCTGAGATTGCTACTATCTCTCCTCCCACAATGTAGTATGCAAGATGAGTAATCTCACCAAATTCGCAAAGTATCTGGTTGATAAGGGCTATCTTGAAAGCGAGATGGTGGAAACCGCCAACCGGAAAATGCTGGAATTTGGAGAGAGCTCAGCGGGAGCTTTGGCACGCTTGCTGGAAAGTGATTACGCTGTTCCCCATGATCGAGTTTATGAAGCACTGGCAAAGCACTTTGCCTTCCCTCAACAGGATGTGGATGTGGACATCCTGGATCATAAGCAACTTGAGGCTTGCAAGGAAATCCTTAACAAGATATCCGACGACCTGAAGAAGAAACTTTTCTTTCACAAGATATTCCCTTACATGATTATCAACACTGATAGAGAAGTCTTGCAGGTTCTGGCTTCAGACCCCACAGATAAAACTATCCAGGAAATACCGGAACAAACCCAATACAAGCGCATAGAGATTTACTGGTCACATCTAAAAACCATAGAAAGCCTTATAGCAAAAATAGCTCCACAAAAGAATGAGTTCCTGGCACTGCTGGAAGAAGCCGGGCAGGTGCTTACGGATATTGATGACGGCAGCAGCGGTATGGAGATGAACGAAGCTGCCCTTGATGAAGAGATAAATAAAAGCCTGCTGGTAAACCTCTTTGAGGGTGCTTTGATAGAGGCTGTGCATAAAGATGCCAGTGATATTCACATCATCCCCGGCGGACGCAGCACGATAGACATTTACATCCGTGTGGATGGCAAATTGCAACTCTGGCACCGGCAGGAAGGAACTGCTCCTGAGGCACTTTCAGCCGTGGTGAAAGATCGCTCTATCGGAGTGGACAGGTTCGAGCGTGATACAGCTCAGGATGGCTTTGCTCAAAGGCTGATTGATGACCATTTGATCCGCTTTAGAATCTCAATTATCCCTATTGTCTCCTCCGAATATGACCGCCGCTTTGAAAGCATTGTTATCCGTGTGATAGACGACCGTAAGGTGATAACCGATTTTAGGAAGCTTGGCTTCCAAACTCAGGCGGAGCAGGAATTCATTAAATCTATCTCTACCTCCAAGGGGATAATTATCGTTACGGGTCCCACAGGTAGCGGTAAATCCACCACCCTGATGGCAGCGCTGCACCATGTGATAAATCCCACCGTGAATGTGCTTACCTGCGAAGACCCCGTGGAATATGTGATCCGGGGTGCACGTCAGCTTAAAATAGGGCATAAAATGAGCTTTGATCTTGCTATCCGCTCTATCCTGCGTCACGATCCCGATATTGTGATGGTGGGTGAGATACGTGATAAAATTACCGCCGATATAGCGGTGAAGCTTGCCAATACCGGACATTTGACCTTCTCTACCCTGCATACCAATGATGCCCCTTCGGCGGTAACCCGATTGTATAAGATGGGGATAGAAACGTTCCTGCTGGCATACTCCATAAACATTATCATTGCCCAACGTTTGGTGCGTAAGCTATGCACCCAATGCCGCCGTCCTCTGGCTAAAGAGCATTGGCCTGCTGCCCTAGCCATAGGCTTAACACAGGAAGAGCTGGAAAGCGGTAAGATATACGAGCCCGTTGGCTGTGGCAAGTGTCATGATGGCTATAAGGGCAGGGTGAACATTGCAGAGGCTTTGTTCTTCTACCCCGAAGTGCGTAATGAAATAGTGAAGTCCATAAATGATATCGATGAAGAGCGTATCCGTGCCATTGCGGAAAAGAAAGGCATGCTGTCCATGCGCCGAAGCGGTGTGGAACGGATGCGGGAAGGATTAACCGATCTAACCGAAGTGCTTTATGCCACAGCGGAGGATTAAATGAATCTTATGGAAATGTTGCTTGCCCTGTTAGCGGTGGTATTATTCACCAGCGTAGCAGCTAACTATAACCGGAAGCTATTGGATCAGAACGATTATCTGATCAATGCAACCCAATATGTGCAGGCATCCCAGTTGTGTCACACAGTTTTGGATGAGATCGATGCCAAGCTGTTTGCCAAGATGATCGCTTTCTTCAGCGTTAAAACTACTTACGCCAATGTAAACAGAACTATAGATCTCGCTTTCCCCGGTGATGTGTATAACTTGAACATCAGAGCCGTGGATTGCGATTCGCTTGGCATCCCCCTTAGTACACCTGTAACAAACAACATCTGGGTGCGGGTAACTGTAACTGCCACTACAAAGGGCTTGAAAGTTCCTGCAACACTGCAACGGATTTATACTAAAACATACCTGAACCTATAATGAGCTTTATAATTGATCTCATCGGCGCAGCTCTCATCGGCAGTTTGTTGATGATGATGATGGTAACCTTCCAGTTTCAGATGCAGGAAGCAACCGACCGCGCTTTGTATGCCATAAACATGGTGGATCACATGGATCAGGCAGCCACAAGGCTCAATAACGTGATCGCTCTGGCGGGGGTAGGTCTTTCGCCTTCTACTGCCGTAAAATACGCCACACAGGATTCTCTGGTGTTTTACACGTTCTGGGATTTCCAGAACGATCAGATAACCGGCTCTTCCAAAACCTTGTCGATTAAGCTGTCCAGTGTCCCAAGCCCCTATGGAACAGCGGTGGTCATCCGTCAAAATAACGTTCCGCTTACTGATTTGGGTTACTTATTCTGGATCAACGAGCTTAAGTTTCGATACTACACAAAAGGAGATTTGCTGACAACAACTGCCTCATTAGTCAGGAGTGCTGAAGTGCGAATCTCCTTCTTCAGAAATTCTCCCCGGATTGGTGGCAGACCTTTGGTCACCAAACTTCAGTTCAAATGTTACTTCATGAATGCCTATATGCAAGGGGCATAAGGAGACATTATGGGACGGACAATGTTACTTGTAACCATCCTGATGACTACGATATATGCGGGAATTATGATAACTCTGCAAAGACATATCTTATCGCTTCCGAATATCATCTCCCGTAACATTCTTTCCAAACAGGCTGAAAGCGTTTCGGACTATGCGCTGCGCAATGCTGTGCAGAACTCTATCTATTATGGACAACAAGCCGGTGAATCATCCCTGATAAAGTGGAACGAGTATTACTCCAATTTTAACATCCAGAATTGCCATGTGGATAGCATTAACTACACCTTCGTATCCGGCACCACCAACAGCTACCGTGCCATCAGCCATGTGAGTGGAGAACTGATGGGTAAGACGGTAAAATACAGGGCAGAAGTGGCATTCAGCTTCCCTGTAGTAGCAATACTGGATATGGACTACTGTATCTATCTGGAGATGAACCAACCCCAGTTCAATCCCGGAGTGGGTGATACGGTTTGGGATACATCGGATAACGATAACGATGCAAACTTCTACGGCAATGTGGACACCCGCCCGCATGGCTCAGGAGTGGACGGCTGGAAATGTGCCAGCTTCAACGAATCCAGCGGGGGCACCACAGGCTATATCTGGCATGATGGAAACAGCAGCATGGTGGTAGCATCAAACTTCTCGATCCTTGCATTTGCCAAGGTAAACAAATCTACTGCGCAGGGAACTATGACCTGGCTGCCTCCAGATCCAAACGATCCAGCCATTGCCGGCATTGGCTGGGGAAACTTGCGCAGAAAGCCTACCGGTGCCATTTGGTACAACAATAACACGGTGTATTTCACTGCTACCACTGTGGATGGGGTAACCGTGCAGACTTCTGCCCCCTTCACCTTTAACGCCAAATGGCCTCATAACAAAGACGCCTGGTATCACTTTGCCATGACCTATAACAGAGGACAGGTTAAAGGCTATATCAACGGGGTTTTGCGAGGAACTGCGCAAAACACCCTATACCCTTGGTATAAGCCTTCTGCCATCCAGAACAAGGGCATCTATCTGGGAAGGGAGTATTATGGCACCCCCCAGTCCGGTGACGCCTTCCACCACTTAATAGGGATGATGGATCAGGTGGGACTGGTACCAAGGACTCTAACTGACGCAGAAATTGCCACATACGTAAACCAGGTTTTAACACCCACAACTGTTCAATATATAAGAGATTAGCCTTGGAGGCTTAAAATGGATAAAGAGAAACTACAGCTTCTAACCTGGTGGGCAATGATCCGCTGGTTCATGGTAGTGGTGCTGTTTTCGATAGGACTGCTGCACATCAGCTTTAATGAGACCATGGTGCAGACCATCCTGTTCTTCGGTGTGTTTACCGGAATCGTGGCACTTAATCTATTGTTCCAGATCCAATCCCACGCAGCCAAGCAATGGGTGGTGGTGTTTCAGGTTATTCTGGATATCGTTTTTGCAACCATAGTGGTGCACCTAACCGGCGGACTTAACAGCTTTTTTGTGTGGGTTTACCTTATTGGTGTTATCACCGCAGCACTCACCATAAAGCAAAATGGCGGTTTACTTGCCGGGCTAACGGGTAGCTTTTCTCTTTTAATCCTTATCTTGCTGTATAAAAATGGGGTTCTTGTCCCCACAGAATCTTCCAATATGGATGTGGCTGGATCTACGGTATATATCCTATCCTATACCGGATTATTCTGTGGAGTGGCGTTGATAGCCAACTACCTCTCCGATCAGCTTATCTATCAGCGCAACCTGGAAAAGGAACTTACTGAATCTTTATCTAAGCTAAGCTCTTTGGAAGAAGTCCAAAAGCAACTTAGCGAATTGATCCCCATCCTGAAGGATGTAGGGCATATCGATCATGATATTAATACACCACTATGTGTGATAACGCTGTCTCTTGGCAGGGTGAAACGCTATGCCAACGAATACCAAAACGAAGGGCTTAATAAGTCCAATAACGAGATTATGGAAGCCGTGAACAAAATCAGCATCATTCTGCAACGCTTACAGCCCATGAAACAGCACCCTTTGCTGGGATATTACAGCACCAGCGAGACCGCGAAGAATTCTGAGAAAAGCTCGGAAAGCTTTCAGGAACAGCTAAGTAATATCAAGACTCCTTTCTCAGAATCTCATCCCGCAAATAGTGCAGGTGAGAAGCCTGCAACTAAGGATAGTAGCCCTCCCAAGGAGGTTTCATGAATAATAAAAAGATAATGGTCGTGGATGATGAGCAAAACATCCGCGAGATAATCAGTGAATTCCTGCAAGAGGTAGGTTATACCGTTGCGGTGGCTGTGGACGGCTTGGATGCTTTGGACAAGGTTGCATACGAGCAATATGATCTATACATCATTGATGTATATATGCCACGTATGGGTGGTTTGGATTTAATCTCCAAGCTAAAAGAGCTGCAACCTCTGGCGGTAATCATCGTAACCACCGGTTACTCCAGCATCGATATTGCTATCAAAGCGATCCGCACAGGTGCATACCACTATTTAACCAAGCCCATCCAGGCGGAAGAACTGCTGAAAGTGGTGGAATCCGGACTTAAACATGCTGCTGATTTGGGTGAAAGCTCCAGTGCTTCGGTGGATTCCTCCATACCTCAGATAGAAAAGCAGAGCGATATGCTGCTCCTGCGGGGCTTCACCTACGAGCAAGCAAAGGATTTCAAAAGCATGGGCACCGTGGTAGAATACCAATATGGCGATACAATTTCACTTGATGAAGACCACGGTTCCATGATTTTTGTGGAGAATGGACGTCTGAATGTTTACCATAACGAAACCGTGGTGGAGACCCTTACTGCCGGTGACGTATGGGGAGAAGAAACATTCCTGAATCCCAATGCAGCTTTTACCAACCTGAAAGCTCAAAGCGAAGTGCATGTGCGCCATTTCAAACGCAAAAAGATCATGGAGTTTTTCACCTATAACGACGAAACCTTAACCAAACGTTATATGATAAACCTGATCCAGTGCATGTATATGAAATGGAGACGATCCATCTTCCGTATCGGCTTATACAGCGGTTTTAATACCGAGAAGCCGGCATCGTGATGATAGCATCTTCCTTGCTTGCATTACGGTATCATTACGGACTCATTGCAGGTTTTGTGGGCAATGAATCTGTAATGATAGTGCAGTGCTTGCAAGAAAGCATTGCCGGACAAAGCTTTGGAACACTGGCTTTAGCCGGTGTTTGGAATATGGGACAAGCCCGGACAAGCGAGACGCTTGCCATTCCGATTGCAAGGGCAGGCGAAACGCCCGCCACTCCGATACAAACGCCTAATGGAGAATAAGTGAGTTTAAGTTTTGTAGCCCAACTAATCGCTGCCATCCCGGAAAACTACACGGGAGTGGAGCAATGCACCGTTATCGACCAATGGTTAACCGATCATCCCACCAAGGAAGCTGAATGCCGTGAAGTTTTAACCGAATGGCTGATGAAAATGAGAGACCTCCGAGCATCGGATATAGATTTTGGTGCACCAGGTTGTGAAGGGCAGGTTTGGATCCGTGTTTATGGCAGCAAGAAACCGGTTGCTTCCCTGGGTCACTTTTCCCATCAGGAAACTACTGCGATTGTGCTTAGTTGGCTAAGCCCATCTCAACGACAAAGGCTATTCAGTCGTAAGAGTGTGGATTTCTCGCTCACATTTCCCTTGCCTCCACCCGCACGGGAAGCCCGTTTTCGTGGCTCTACCTATTTTGACCGGGGCTATCTGGGCACAAACTTCCGCCGGATTAACGACACGCTTTATACGATGGATGGCTTGGGCATACCTGCACCAATATCCCAAAGAATGAATCTGAAGCACGAGAAAACAGGATTAATCCTGATAACCGGCATCACAGGCAGCGGTAAATCCACAACCATGGATGCCATTATTGACATGAATAACCGCGAGAATAGTGCTCATATAGTTATTATAGGAAACCCTATAGAATATGTTCACGAATCCAAAACAAGCCTGGTGAGGCACCGGGAAGTTGGTTCCGATGTGCTAAGTTTCGAAAGCGGAGCGGTGGAAGCCCTGCGCCAGGATCCGGATGTAATTGTGGTGGGTGAAATGCGTGATGCCCAGACCATTGCCACGGTGCTGGAAATCACCGATAGCGGTCACAAAGCCATCACGACCCTGCATACCAGCTCTGCCATCGATAGCATTCACCGCATCATTGCAGAGTTTCCAGCAGAAGAACAGGAACGGGTTAGAAACCGTCTTGCGGATGTGTTATCGATTTCAATGAGCCAGAAGTTGATTCCCACCATAGATGGTAAACTGGTGATGGCAAAGGAGATACTCTCCACAGACGCCAGCGTTCAAGCAGCCATAAGAAACAAAAACATCGGCGAAATCTATCAGATGATGGTAGAAGGCAAGCGCTATGGCATGTGCACCTTGGAACAAGACTTGCGTGAATTGCAAAGAAAAGGGTTTATAACTCAGCAAACCGCAGTGAATTATGCTAATAATAAGAAGCGTATGGTGCAGCTGTTTGGCATGCCTTAAGAGGCTAGCCGTTAAGCGTTAGATGTGAAATGTTAGACGTTAGAGGATAAATTAGGATTTGATATGAAGAAACACCCAAAACAGGCGTTCGGCATATTCCACGACGGATTGGCTGTGCGATTAGTGCACCTTAGCCGTGAGGGAAGTGAAATATACCTTCATGCCGTGGATCATACCGAACTGGATCGCTATTGGTATAAGATACTAGAAGACCCCTCAATATCCATGGTAGATTCCAAAACAAACGAAGATAAGGCTCCTGCCAAGGGGGAAGTGCAGATAGATGAATTTGACAACGATTATGTTGCCAATTTCCAGCTTCAGCCCTCCGAAAGGATGCTGGCTTCGTTTGATCTTGCGCACGGAGTTATTGCCCTTAATGTGTATGAAGACAATATCCTGAAGGATAACTTCGGGGCTGTTTCTAAGAAAGAAATGGATGCCTTTGTTAAGTCCAAAATGGCTCCTAAGGTAATTAAAGCCGGAGAATGGCAATCCTCCATTGTAACTATCGGTGATAGAAAACAACACTGGCTGCATAAAGGCACTAATCGCTTACTGGATATGCTGCGAGACTACCAAAAGACAAATCATCTGCCCTTGTTTTTCCAGCTTGCAGATGCAAATGACATAGCTCTTACCGATTATTTCCGCATTACCTACGAACCTGTTCTGGATAAAGAAACCCTCCTAGTATATTTGGGGCAGGAATACCGCAAGGCATTTCTATTTCGTGATGGGCAATGGGTTGATACACTTAAATTACAGATTACTCAAAGTATCCCAGAGCCGGAAGTAATAAGCTCTAAGTTAGCTCTGGCGATTGACAGTGCCCAGCTTAAAGAACCAGAAGCTATTGTAATATGCGGAGATTTAGCGAATATTGAACTGATGGATTATATCAAATCTCAGTTCCCTGCTGCTAGCGTGGAGTTACTAGGATATAGTAATCTGGTGCTCTCTACTCAGGATTCTGATACCTTTGATGTTCAGACCCTTACACAGTTTACGATTCCTATTGCTCTTGCATTCAAGGCTTTGTTTCCTGAAGATGGTCGCTTTACTCCCAGTAACTTTCTGCCCTCCCGCATAATAGAAGGTCAGAAGGTTTTTAAAATCGCTTGGCACGGGTTTATCGTGCTCTTCTTCATTTTTGCCATAGCTATGGTTTTTACTAATTCCATCATGAAAGAGACATTGCTGATCCGGCAGGAAAAAGCCATCAAGCGAGATTTGGAATTCCGCTTGGAAGCTAAGCGTAAAGAAGCGGAAGAGATACAGAAAATCCGCACTGAATTGGATGCTCAGGAGAAAAACATTCAGGTATTGAAAGACCTTCTGGACAAAAAGAACCCCTGGACTGAAACCCTGAATATCGCTAACCGTGTGTTCTCCGGTCAACCGCTTAGCTGGCTTACCAACCTTAAGCTGGATAAAGGCATGCTTAACCTTAGCGGTGTAACCACTCGCAGGGCAGCTATCATTGAATTCGCCAATGCCTTCCCGGGGAGCCAGATACGCAAGGTTGCTCATTCAAAAATACGAGACAACTCGATATGGAGTTTCGAAATGGTATCGCCTCTGCCCGAAGTGGATTGGGTAGGAGAAATACAACGGGATGTGGAAGCCCTGCTATTACTTAGACAAAGCGTTGGGGAAGAAAAAGCCCAGGAAGCAGCTAAAGAAGAACAAATAGTTCAGACAGGACCTGCAAAGCCAATAGCTCCCCAAAAACCACCCGGCACCAAAGTTACCGATAAAAAGGGGAAAGCAATCCTACCATTACTTCCTCAGAGCAGTTGCCCCGTTCCCACCGATGATCTTCTTACCGGAGACGGTGCTGATTTGAAAGACTACTTTAGCTTTGTGGCATCCGCAAACCGCGGAAATATCTGGGAATACCGCGACATGGGAACCCGCTTTATAAACAGGCACTCCAATAGTGAACTGCTACCTGCGGTTCGTTGGTGGATGAGTTATAGATTGTATCTTGATAAGGAATATAGCCTTGCCTCCCAATTCCTGCTACCGATGTTAAAAGTCTCTGACCGCTACTATCCCTATGCACTGCTGTTACAAGCTCGGGTATATTATGCAAATGGAAATTCGCGCTATATTGAGTACTACAATCTGTTGAAGAACGATTATGGACGTAATGACATAATGAAACAGGTAAATGCCGATCTGGCAATCATCGGTAAGGGAGGTGGCAAATGACAAACACCACCAGAAATACCATTGTCCTACTTGCTTTACTGATAGTGTTAGGGGGCTTCTCCTTGTCATTTTACCGCAAACTGCACAAGGAATCTGTGGCTCTGGTAACAGAGAACGAGAAGACTTCGAAGAAGATAGCAGTTCTGGAAAGGCAGATTAGCAATATAGACTCACTAAAGATGGAGTATGAGATAAGGAAAGCTATGGTGGCAGAGCAAAGCAAAGTGATACTTGCAAACGATAATCCCACTATCACATATCAATACCTGCTGAGGCTGCTATCTTGGATGAAGCGTAATACTATATTTAACTTTGCCATGTCAGATAAAGGCAAGAAGGAAACCACCTGGAATGAGTATGTTATTTCCGGGCGTTCGAACTACCGCGATGTGGTGGAACTCACCCGTAATATTGAACACCAAAGGGCTGTTCTCACCATAGAAGAAGTGGCAATAGGATCTGATAACGTGGCTAATAGCGATAGTGTTTCCTATTCTATCGTATTCAGAACCCATTTCAATGAGGGTGGCGCAGAGATAGAAGGACTGAAACCCAAGAAAATGCCATCCGGGAATACGTTCTACCAGCTGTTCCGTTCGCGCGTAAACCCAACTCCCACCCTAGACGAAGACATAGACCCCACCTTAGTAAGAATAGATCAGGCTGTGCTAATTGGTATAGCGGATAATCGCATCTTCCTGAGAGATAATCAAGGGATAATAAAGATACTTGCCCTTCGCGATAAGGTGGCATATGGTTACTTGTATGCAATTGATGCCAGAAACTCCAAAGCTGTATTCAGGATAGATAAATATGGCATCCCGGAAGAACAAACCCTGTTTATTACCAATATGAAATGAGGTTCAATATGAAATACATAACCTTTATCCTAAGTTTGCTCCTGCTTGTGTTATACTGCAACGTGGAAGCACAAGTTACCCCAATTGCAGAGGAAACTGTAAGTATCAGTGCTAACACGCACATAAACGAAGCAGCTCTGATCCTGGAAACCTTCACCATGAAGCAATCCCGAAAGAAGCTGATAAACCTCTCCAGCTATAATGGACCCATTAACATCCCGATTAACAACCTCCCATGGGAACGAGCTCTAGATCTCATTATACTACAGAACCGCCTGATAAGGAAAGACAATGTGGGCTATATCTCAATTGAAGATATCCCCAAACCTGTCGTAAATGTAGTGGAACCGATAGATCCGCTATCAGATGAAGCACTGTCCAAGCAGATTCGCATCAAAGCTGTAGCCATGCTTGCAGATAGATCTTACATCCGCAATATGGGAATAGACTGGTCGTCTGTGTTAAACGGCAAGATAACCGTTAATGCAGGGTTTGCGGGAGCTTCGCAAGTAGTATCCCCGATGACCCTTAGTGCTTCCGGGACGGCTGATATTGGCAAATATCAGGTTGATATTAGCACTGCCATAAAGACCATAGAATCCAACCAAAAGGGTAACATAATAGCCCAGCCCACTATTTTGGTTTCTTCCGGCAAGCAAGGCTTCATTCAGGTAGGACAGGATATTTCTGTAAAGATTATGGACGATGCCGGCAATGCTATGGATACTTTCTTTGCTACAGGTATTATAATGGATGTTACCCCCACGATTGTTAAAGTAAACGGTAAAGAAGTTATCCATCTTAAGCTAAGTATTGAACGCTCCAGCGGTGTTCCCAGCGCAGTGTCCACCGTGATCACCAAAAGTAAATCTACCACCGAGTTGGTTCTATTTAATAATGAAGAAACTGTTATTGCCGGACTGTTTGATACCGACGAAACCAAAGCCAGAAGCGGTATTCCCATTCTGAAAGACCTGCCTTGGTGGGTGTTTGGGATTCGCTATTTAGCCGGTTATGATAGTTACGAGAAAAAGGAACGGGAAACGGTGATAACCTTGCAGGCAGAGATCGTGGACAGTGCCTATGATAGGCTAATGAAAACCGTGCAGGATACGGAATAATAGGATTTCGGTTATACCGGCGTTAAACTGCCGGTATCCCAGAAGTTTGTTCATATGCGGATTAGTCAGCGTCTCCTGATCCTTTTCGTAGTGATAGCGATTGGCTTCGGTGGCTTTTTCTATCTCTTCTTCCACATCAAACGCGAGGAAACACGCCTATACCTGGAATCCGACCTCAGCCAGCGTCGCAGTACAATAGACACCATCTTTCAGCTTAAAGAAGGCAATCAAATGTCCCTGTTGGAGGATTACAGCCTGTGGGATGACATGGTTCATTTTATGAAAACCAGAGATGCACGGTGGGCTGATAATAACCTTGGTACCCTCACCAAATCCTTCCCCTATTCCTTGGTGCAAGTTTATGATGCAAAGCACCATCTGATCTACAACAGGAGCGACGAATCCATCACAGGTCTGGAGGATTTCGATATCGAAGCTGAAGTTCTGGATTCACTCTCCACGCGAAAAAAGCTGTTTTACAATACAGAATATGCCAACACGATTTTCGCTATAGCAGTAGCAGGAGTGCAGGCTTCCAGCGATACATTGCGGGCTTCGACACCGGTAGGATACTTGCTGATAGCACAAGCATTGGACTATCGTTATCTGGGTGAGCTTGCCAAATCCCTTAATTATGATATCAGGATAAGCCTCACAGAGCCGGTTTCGGATGAAGCAGATAACTCTCAATACAATACTAAGATACTTTACCCGGTAAAGAACTGGTTCGATAAAACCATTGCCTGGCTGGTGTTCTACAGCCGTAATCCATTTCTGAATGAACTTAGAACCTTGGGTAATCTGATTATCTTCGGCACGATGAGTTTTATCCTGCTGTTTCTAGTTATCCAGTTTGTCCTTATCCAGCAGTGGATTACCACGCCTCTAAAGTTTATTTCCCAAAGCCTGAAAGAGAACAACCCTGATTTTATCCGCCCCATAGACCACCGCAATAACGAATTTGCTGATATTGCCAGCCTCATAGAGCGTTTCTTTGCCCAGAAACAAGAATTGGTAATGGAAATTGA
>CAYSGM010000002.1:45238-55043 GCA_964430595.1 uncultured Candidatus Cloacimonas sp. | reverse complement strand
CCTTGCTAACCAAAGATCGCTGTAGTCCATGTTGCCTGTAGGCGCAGAGACAGCTTTGAATTGGTAAAGGCAACATCGACTCCAGGCTCAGTGCTGATCAGGTAGATCATGTTATCATGTAATCAGAGTTCTAATATCTAATCCCAATAATCCCCACCATCTTGTTCATCCCTAATCTATTAAGACTCACCCTGTCGTTTCCTTTCTCTTTGCATCTTCCTTGCTTGCCGATAGTGAGCCGACCGGGATCTGACCATGATCTCACCATGATTTATCCCGGGGAACCCCCGGTGAACTCTGTTTTGGGACAGCATTGGATGAGCAAGGAAGGTGGAAGGGCGATGTCTGCGAATACAAAAATGCCTGCTATGGTTAAGCAGGCATTTTATGGGTGAAATTAGTTTTCTATTTTATCGATTAGCTTCAGCACTGCATTCATAAGTGCTTCTGCGGCAAGGAGCTTGTTATAGAAATAGATGAATGGTTTTCCGGCATCTGCAGAGAGGGCAATATTGGGATCAATCTCCAGCTCTGCAATTATATCCAGCGAGTGCTCGAAGATCATCTGTTCCAGTTGGTTGCCCACGAAGATGGGGGTTATCTCGTTGCATTTGGGGCAGCGGAAGAACTTCATGTTTTCCACAATCCCAAGGATGGGTAGATTCAGCTTTTGGGCAAAATCCACTGATTTCTTCACATCCAGAATGGCAATATCCTGCGGGGTGGTAACGATCACCGCACCATCCATTTTACCCATGGTTTGCACGATGCTAAGCGGTTCATCGCCGGTGCCGGGAGGGCAATCCACAATCAGGTAATCCAGCTCAGGCCAGTCAAAATCACTGAAGAACTGCTTGATCAACGCCATTTTCATGGGTCCGCGCCAGATCAGCGCGCTGCTATCCGAGCTAAGCATGGAAGCCACGGAAAGCACGTATAAATTGCTAAGCACCATTATCGGTGCGGGCATACCGCTTTCTTTGTTAAATGCCAGGGGCACGCCTTCGATGCCGGTGAGCTTGGCGATGGAGGGTCCGTGGATATCGGCATCCAGAATGCCTACCGTCTTACCCTGCATGGCAAGTCCGTATGCTAAGTTAGTGGCGATGAAGCTTTTGCCAACTCCGCCCTTGCCGCTCATCACCATGATGCGGTGCTTTATTTTCGCCAGATTTGCCTGTATTTGAGCGTCTTTGTTCTCTTCCATTAGTCTTCCTTGTTATCGTTCAATTGCTCATTCAACCATTTTAGCTGTTTCTCGAGTTCTTCCTTTTGGGCTTCCAGCTCGGTTCTGCTGTAAGTATAAAAACCTGCGCTTTCAGCTTGCTTAGGGATTACAGGCTCATTATTCCAGTTTCCGCGACGACGCAGCCCCAAGCCGCGCCTGAAACCACGACCGCCATTTAGGCAGCCACGAACAGTTTGTCCACAAGGACCTAAGCCCCTACCGGGACGTCCATCCCCAAAGGGACCGGTTCCGTTTTGATTTGGCATTTTATTCTCCTGTTGTTAGTTCTTTGTTTTTATAGGCGTTGTAAGCCTCACGGATAGTTTTCCTACCCGCACCGGTATATATCTTAAGGTTCATCTCCGCCAGGACGCTGGCGGGGCATAATCAAATATCTTTTGCGCAGTTTGCGGTCCTGCTCCGTGGGCAACCTGAGTGACCTCACGATTGTCAATTGACTTTAATTCATCCTTATCTTCATCGTAGATAAGGATATAATCGGTGCGCCCAAAACGAGGGTCTATTGTGGCATCCCATGTGGTGCCAGTAGCGGTAAAAGCGATAATCATAAGGTCTCCTTGGTTAGTTGTTTCCAAATGGTGCTAAAAACGGGCTTCCATTTGGTGGGCTTGTATTCCACCAGGCTTTGTCCCAGCGTTATAGCCCGGCTGAAATCTTCGTCATAGGGTAAATCAAGCACATGCCAGATGCCCTGAGCATCCAGGAATTCGGCAATCTGCGTGGCAACGGAGGGGTTTATATCTGCCTTGTTTATGATGCAACCGGTGGGGATGTTGAACTTTGTGGTAAGTTCCCACACCCGCTTCAGATCATTCATGCCGGAGATGGTTGGCTCGGTTACCAGCAAGGCAAAATCCGCCCCCGAAAGGGAAGATATCACCGGACAGCCAATCCCGGGTGAACCATCCACCAGAATGTAAGCCTTACCATTGGCGGTTGCTGCATTGCGAGCGTCCTTTTTTACCTTGGCAACCAGCTTGCCGGAATTGTCTGCACCTATGCCAAGCTTGGCATGTGCAAGCTGACAGCCGATTTTGGTAGCCGATACATAGCACTGTCCCACTTCCTGTTGGGGCATGGATATAGCCTGCACGGGGCAAACATGATAACAATAACCGCAACCCTCGCAATCCAGAGGATTTACGAAATAGTTGCTGTTTGCATATCCTATTGCAGAAAAGCGGCATATTTGCTTGCATGCACCACAGGAAATACATTTGTCGGGGTCGATCTCTGCCTTCACGCCACTGATAAATACCTCGGAACTGATGACATCCGGCTTTAGGATTAAGTGCAAATCTGCTGCATCCACATCGCAATCTGCAAGAACTATATTCTCCGGTTCAATGAAGGATAGTGCTGCTGCTACGGAGGTTTTCCCGGTTCCGCCCTTGCCGGAGATAATTACTATCTCTTTCATGATACTTCCTTCAGGGCAGCCAGGATTTTGTCCATTGCCTCGCTTATTTCGGGCACCACATCAATCAATACTTCACCCTTGGAATATAGCTCCGCAATCCTGCGTTGATTGGGAATGCTTGCCCAAATGGGAATATGCTCTGTTTCGCAATAGGCAAAGACATCATCATTGCCGATGCCATAACGATTCACCACCACGGCAAAGGGCTTGCCCAGATGGCGCATGGTATCCACCGCAAGGCTTAGGTCATACAAACCAAAGGGGGTGGGCTCGGTGATCAGGATTACATAATCGGCGGTTTTGGTGGCAGAGATTACGGAACATGAGGTTCCGGGCGGGCAATCCAGAAACTGGTAAGCACAGCCAGAGTAGTTCTTGTCCGCATGATTGATGCTCTGCGAGATAAGGGGGGAAGCCATCTCCACGCCTATATCCAGCTTACTCTCCACAAAGCTGAGGTTGCCCAGCTTATAGCTGCGGAGCATGCCCAAAGGCTCTGGTTGCATTGGCAAGGCACCTGTGGGGCAAAGCTCGCTGCAGGCATAACATGAATGGCACAGCTCAGGAAGCACCAGTATCCGCTCTCCAAGTTTGAGGATGGCTTTGTAGTTACATAAAGCAGGGCATTTGCCGCACTGATTACAGGTTTCCTTATCCCAATGCGGCACCATTCTAAACATCCGCTGCTGATCCAGCATCTCACCTTTGATAAATACACCGCTATTAGGCTCTTCAACGTCCAAATCCATCAGCAGAACCTTAGCCGATTCCGCTGCCCGCATAGCGAGATTAACGGCAAGCGTGGTCTTTCCCGTGCCACCCTTACCACTGGCAATGGCTACTCTCATTAGTGATCGCAGCGGTTATCGCCAGACTCCAGCTTGCCTTGCAGGTATTCTGCTACCAGTTCCTTCAAAGGAAGATTGGGAACGCCGATAACTACCTTGATGTCGTTGGCGCAGAATAAGTCCTGGGCTTTGATGCCCATACCGCCGGCGATAACTACGGAGCAGCCCAGATCATGTAAAAACTTGGGGTGCGAGCCGGGTTCGTGTACCGGGGGATCAATGGTTTCTTCTTTTACTACCTTGCCATCTTCTACCGTGTAAACGGCAAAAGCTTCACAGTGACCGAAGTGCGAACTGAGTTCCTTGTTTGTTAATGGTATTGCGATTTTCATGTTGTCTCCTTTGTTATTTTATCTGCATCTTCTACAACGATGACAGCCGCGGATGAAACACTCGCTTAGGCTGATTATACGCTGTGAACTGCATGATGGACAGTTAGTTGCATTTTGCTCCGGGGTGCTGCATACAAACTTATGCTGGCATTCCTCACATAAATAGTGCTCTCCGCTAAGCTGGATTTCCCCACCCTCGATAAGTAAGCTGCGTCCCTCCACCAGTGCAGTGGCAAGCTTCTTGCGGGCTTGCTCATAAATGCGGGTGATGGTAGGGCGGGAAACCTGCATCTTCTCTGCTGCCTGTTCGTGGATCATACCCTCGTAATCTACCAAGCGCAGAACCTCATATTCTTCCAGCTGAAGGGTAACGGCAGAGCGGTGGTTAAGGCGCATCCACAGGGGACGGAAGCCTTTGATTATAGGTAGTTCTTGTAAGGTTCTGATAGCTTTGGCACGTGGCATTGATACTCCTTGCTGATCGGCATATTAGGCAAGCTCAAATGAACTTATGCTCAATTAAACTGAGCGTGTGATTTGTGTCAAGCAGCAGTTTGGTGTTTGAACCAGATAAGACTCTGATGTATGGAACAACGGACACTACATTGTAACAACGCAGTGTCCGTTATAGGATTGTGTATCAGCCCAGTATGAACCGGCTAAGAATCAATACTTAAACTTCGGCTCCCAATCAGGATTGGGGATCGGCAGTAGATCGAACAAATACCACAAGGCGCAGAAATCATCACCGGGACCAAAGAAGCTCTTGGCAACATGGAATATCTTGCCCTGCTCATCCTTAAGTAAGGTAGAAACCCCGGGATAATAGCTGCCGTCCTCAAGCTGGAAGCCAAGATCATGTTTCAGGGTGCAGGCTTGGGTGGAGACTATTCTGAAGTGCCACTCCCGGCTTTTCGCGAAAGCATCCATTGCCGCGGGTGCATCAGGAGTGGATACCACAAACGCGGCTCTATCCTCCAAGTGCTTGTATATCCCGTTGAAACCATCTGCCCACAAAGTGCAGTAGGGGCAAGAGGCTCCCATGTTGTGCACCAGGATCATTTCCTGTTTATCGCCGAACAGCTCGCTTAGCTTAACTGCCTTGCCGTCCCTTTCCAGAAGGGTATAATCCTGCACTTCAAACCTGGTGGCATCGCGCATCAAGCCATACATCTCTGCCTTTTTGTCGGATATTTCCTTATACAAGGCATAGATTTTATCGTTCGTTTCGCTATTCATCATGCTTCATCTCCAGAGCTCCGGCGAAACATAGCTGCACGCACAGCGAACAGCCCACGCATTTGTCGGTGTCTATCCTGGGATAGCCTTCTTCATCAAGGGTGATGGCAAGGTATGGACAACGGGTGCAGTTGCCGCACTTAACACAGAGGTCGCGGATCAGAGAGGAGCTTTTGCTCTTCTTGGGCAGATCCATAAAGTCCGTTACGGGTTGCGGTTGGGCATAGCCGATAAGCTCTGCCACGCTGTTCAGTTTTCTGGCTTCCAGGAGGTGAGAGAGCCCCATCTTAAGCTCGTCGATTATGCCGTAGCCATACTTTTCCACAATGGTGCAGAATTGCACATTGCCTGCACCCAGAGCCAGGAAGTTGGCTGCGTCAAGATAGCTCATGGCACCGCCGTTTCCGGATACGAAAACGCCCATTTTGCCTGCGCGGGCAAGGCTCAGGTAACTGATCGGCAGTGCGCCTTCGCCGCTCATGCCCACGATTATGCCTTCGTCCCAGCCTTCTTGTCTTTCTCGGAAGCCAAGGGTGGGGAAGGTGTTAGCCAGCGTTACGCCTGCTTTCTTGCCGGGGTAGCGGTCTAAGACCTCTTTAACGGCAGAAATGATTGGATAGATGGCAGTTACGGCACCGGTTAGTTTGAACAGCTTGGGGATATCGGGATTGCTGATCTGCATCACCCAGTCTATGATCTTGGCGGTTAAAGCTGCGTCCTGAGCCACGATGTCGCCATGGGTGCCATCGCCGCCCTGAGGGCAGGAAAGGCTGTATTCAATGCCCATTACGCCGGATTTCTCCAGCTTAAGGGTGTTGGCTTGCCAGCCGGCTTTGTCGTGTTCGTCGTCGCCGGTTACCGGACCGCCGGTGGATGCCATGGTTAGCTTGGTTGGGTATTCCTTTATCAGGCGCGAGATCTCTTCACACACACGGTCTAAAGGGTGGTCGGAAACGTTGTCGCAATTGGCGAAAGTCTTGTGTTTATCACCCCAGGCGAACATGTATTCACCGGGGATATGGATATCGAGATTGTCGAAAGCAGTCTTCATTATTCCGCCTGCCCAGCCGGCTTCGTAGGCTTTTTTCATTTGCTCATAGCCGTCTGTGGGGGGCGCTGCGGATAGGATAAAGGGGGAATCGATGCTGCGTCCGAAGAAGTCAGTGGTAAGCGCAACCGGCAGCTTCTTCCAGCCAAGGATGGATTGGCAGCTTTTGACTGCTTTTTCCGGCTTGGTATAGGTGGTTTTATTCAGGTCTGCATCCACCTGCAAGGCGGTATTCTTGCCGGAAGCAACGGCTTCCACAACCGTGGTGGGACCATTCGCCATGTCGCCACAGTGGTAAACTCCGGCAGCAGCATCGCGGAAAGGCGGACGGTTGCCCACGGCTATGATCACGAGGTCAAAAGGACGGAACAGCTCGGTGCTGCCCTCTTCGTCCTTGATCTTGGAAGGATGGAAGCTCTCGCCTTTGGGCAGACACACTGGCTTGGTTTTGATGCCGATGGTGCGGTGTCCTTCGTTTACGATCTCGGAGATGCGGGTTCGGTGGGTGAAGGATACTCCGGCATCGATCAGCACTGCTTTTTCATGCTTGGATCGGAGTATGCTTCCAGGGTTATCATCTCCACGTGGGCGGCATTGCCGCGGGCAGCCAGCAGAGCTTGATCGGCAGCTATGGCACCGCCTACCAGAGCGATGCGTTTGCCTTCAAACAGGTAACAGCCGCAGTTCTTTAAAATATCAAAGCCGTAGATGGCAGTCTCGTCACCGGGAATATTCAGGCGGATTGGCTGATTCAAGCCTCCGGCTACGATCACGGCAGCATAGCCCTCTTTAAGAAGGGCAGTAGGATCGGCTACTTCTTTCTGTGTGCTGTGGATTTTGAAAGTTTCGGTTAAATAGAACAGGTCGCTAAGCAGCACGCCTGCTTCCATACGTTCAGCGGGGATGAGGTTCACTTGTCCACCCAAGGGTTCAGGATCGAACATGTCCACTTTGTAGCCCATTTGCACCAGGCTAACGGCAGCACCAATACCTGCTGGTCCTGCACCCACCACTGCGATCTTCTTGCCATTGGGAGCGGGATGAGTAAACTCCGGCACTTCGCCAAGTTCGCGGGCTTTACGCACGATTGCAGCCTGCACGGAAGGAATCTCGATGGGGGTGTCAAACTTCTCGCGGGAGCAAGCCTGCACGCAATGATAATCCGGGCATACATTTCCGCAGATACCGCCCAGGGGGTTACTGGCAAGGATTATCCCGGCAGCACGCTTGAAATCGGAGGGTCGCCCTCCTGAAGCAGCCATCATGAAGTCTGCCGGCGAACAGTCGCAGGGACAAGCGGTTTTACATGGTTTGTTCTCGCAGTACTCGCAGCGGCGAATCTCACTGAATAATTGAGCATCGGTTAAAATCATCATGGTCTCCCAGTTTTAGGTTATGCTTTTGACTATAATGGGGGTAGGTTGCTTATTCCTCCCCCATTACAATACAATATTTATTGTTAAGTTAATCTATTATGTGACCCTTGCCTACGCCGCGGACTTTACAGCCCAGACCTTTGTAGGTGTTGATGGTGGCGTCGGAAAGGAAGTTACTGCAATCCACAATGAGGGGCTTGGTCTTGCAGATGGCAAGCAGTGCTTTGGGGATAAGCTGCTTGTATTGGCTGTGTCCCACGGCAAAGATAACCACGTCCGCATCCGGCAACACTTCGTTAAGGTCGCTATGCACGTGTATCTCTTCCAGTTCAGGCCATGCTTCCACGTATGGGTCATGGGCTTTTACCAGGGCGAGGTCTTTGCGCAGGAACTCTACCAAAGTCTTGGAGGGAGAGTGGCGGGTATCGCCCACATCTTCCAGATAGGATACGCCAAGCACGGCTACCTTAAGGTTCTGCAAGCTCTTGAATTCCTTCTTGATCAGTTCGATGGTGTGCAAAGGCATGGTGTCATTCACGTTCACAGAGCGGATGGCAAAGTCCAAAGTGCCTTCTGCACCAAACAGCGCACCCATAGCCCAGTTTGCCAGCACGGGGTCTTTAGTAAGACAGTAACCGCCCACACCCAGGGAAGGACGCAGCAGGTTATCATGTGTGCCCTGACGTTTACGAATAGCATCACGCACCTTAAAGATATCCACGCCGATCTGTTCGGCAAACTTAGCCCATTCCAGGGTTAAGGCGATGTTTACGGCACGGTAAGTGTTTTCCATGGTCTTGCTTAGTTCGCTGGCATTGGTGCTGTCCAGCTGAGTTAAGGGGAATTCTTTCACGTTCAGAACGTTGGTAAGGAACTCGCGGCAAAGCTCTATGCTTTTGGGATTCACGCCGGAGAACACTCTCCAGAAATCGCGGATGGATTCCACATATCTTGCACCCGGCATCACACGCTCGTAGGAATGCGCCACCAAGGGTGGATTGGCTTTGATATCGATGCCGCGTTTGGTGAATTCTTCTTCCAGAATAGGCTTCACCACCTTCTCGCAGGTTCCGGGCGGGACAGTGGTTTCCACCAACACCATGCAGTGCGGCTGGATGTATTGACCCAGCAGGCGAATCCCTTCGCGGAAAGCAGAGATGTCGCAATAGCCTTTCTCGGCTTCGCCAAAGGCAGGCTTAGTGGCATCAAGCTGAATATCTACCACCACCACGTCCACAAGGGCGTAAACACTGTCATCACAGGTAGCGCGGAAGTTCTTCTTCTCCACCACAGTGCGATGGAAAATCAAGGGAACTTCTGCATCTGAAGAGCTAACCGGCGGAACTCCGGAGTTAATAACCGGAACCTTCCAGTAGGAACGTTTCGAGGCTCTTTGGTGTCCATGAACATAATAAATAGGTTTGCCGTTTTCGTCGGTAGCATCTGCCACCACGGAAGCCATCACGCATCCCACAAAGCCCAAGCCCTGCACAGCCACTATCTTGCGACCCATGGCGCGTTGTTCTTCGGTGATTTTCTTAAGAATTATCTTCTCTTGTTCAGCTTCGGCATCTGTTGGCATGGCATATTCTTTGCCATCCGGAGCAATCGATACTTTTAACATACTCTCTGGTTCTCCTTAATTTGTTAAAAATGCTTTGGCATTAAGCTTTTACAAACTGATATGCTGTCAAGCCTTTTTTTCTCTTTCTGCCTCCCATACTCAATATTGAATTGACCAAAACAGTGCATTCTCAGGAGCGTCCTTTGATTTATTGCCTGAAAAGTCACGGATTACACGTTGGCAATATATCTTGCTTAGACTCTGAAACTAAATAAAGATAAAACTACCATGGAGGTATTATGTCCCTACTCAACGCCATCAAAGACAAGAGTGTAACCATCGGTGTGATCGGTCTCGGTTACGTCGGACTACCAATGGCTGTTACTGCTGCCAAGAAAGGCTTCAAGGTTCTTGGTTTTGAAGTAAGCCAATATGCCATAGACCATGTAAACGCCGGTGACAACTACATCGGTGACGTGTTAGACCAAGACCTGAAAGACGTGGTAAATGCCGGAAAGCTCTCCGCCACATCCGATTACAGCCGCATGAAAGAAGTAAATGTAGTGCTTATCGCTGTCCCCACTCCCCTGGATTTGTATCACCAACCCGATACCACCTATATTGAAAAAAGCACCCAATCCATGGCTGCCCACATGAACAAGGACACCCTGGTTGTGCTAGAAAGCACCACCTACCCCGGAACCACCAGAGAGATCATCGTTCCCGAGC
>CAYSGM010000002.1:41343-45228 GCA_964430595.1 uncultured Candidatus Cloacimonas sp. | reverse complement strand
AAAGGTCGGTCTGGTAGTGGGCAAAGATGTGTTTGTAGCCTTCTCCCCCGAACGTGTTGATCCGGGCAATGAAACCTACAAAACCCATAATACTCCCAAGGTTGTAGGCGGCATGACCCCCAAATGCAACGAGATCGCCAAGCTTTTCTACGAAAGCGTTCTGGATGCCACAGTGTGCAGCGTTTCTTCCCCCGAAGTGGCAGAAATGGAAAAGATATACGAGAACACCTTCCGCAACATAAACATCGCACTTGCCAATGAAATGACCGTTCTGTGTGACAGAATGGGCATCAGCATTTGGGAAGTGGTGGATGCCGCCAAAACCAAGCCCTACGGCTTCATGGCGTTCTATCCGGGACCCGGCGTGGGCGGTCACTGCATCCCCATCGATCCCTTCTATCTCACATGGAAAGCACGTGAATACGATTTCCACACCCGCCTGATCGAACTTGCCGGCGAGATAAATATCGCCATGCCGGAATTCGTGGTGCAGCGCGCCATCCGCATCCTGAACAAGCAAGGCGTAGCCATTTCCCGTGCCAAACTCCTGCTACTCGGTGCAGCCTACAAAAAGGACATTCAGGACATGCGCGAATCTCCCGTGGAAGGCGTGATCACCCAGCTTGAGAACTGCGATGCAGATTTCGAGATTCACGATCCTTACGTGGCGGAATTCCATCACGAAAAGAACGGCAAGACTTACCGCACTGTCTCTATGGGCAACCTGAATAAGTATGATCTCATCATCGTGGTAACCGACCACTCTAATGTGGATTACCAGAAGATCGCCGATAGCGGCGTAGCAATTCTGGATACCAGAAACGCCTTTAAGGGTATCAAAGCCAAGAATATAGAATTAATGTAACCCAATAATAAGCATGTTCCCTGCCTAATACTGCTTCGAACGTATTAGGCAGGATTTTTTTATCCCCGTATTAAATCGCATTTATCCACAATTGATTGAACCCACCAAATGTATTCTCTCTTTTTACATCTTGCTTGCTTGCCGAGAGTGAGCCGCCCGGGATCTGACCATGAGCTCATCGGGCTTTTGCCCGATCAACCCCCGATGAATCCTGTTTCGGAATTGTAGCGGAGGAGCAAGGAAGAGGCAGGGAAAAAGAAACGCTGTAACAAGGCAAAACCAAATTAGTTCAGCATGTTACAGCGTAATGATGATTGAGGCTGGTTTTCTAGTTTACAGCCCGAAGAAGGTGGTTTTCTTCACAGATATCTGGCGCACATTGGCAATCTTGAAAGTGTATTCGTATTGCATGCTGGAGCCATCTGCACTAATGGGGAGTATCAGCTTTAGTTCCTTGCCCTGATAACGCACCGCAGAAGGGTAATCTGTGGGCAGTAGAGGAGAGCGGGTATATACGTTTAGCATGGAAGAAAGGCTTACGTGGTCTGCAGAATAGATGGTTTCTATCAGATTCCCGCGGGGACTGATGACGCTTGGTACCTGGGCTTTATCTTTGTCTGCATCCTTAGTTTTGGAGGGCAGCAGGCGGTGACCGATGTTGTCATAATCCAGGTATAAGCCTTTATCCCAGTCTATGGTAACGGTCTTATCCGAAGCATTGTAAAGAGTTAGTTCGAAACCGTTCTCGCTGGCACTCCAGATGGTGCGCATCAGGTCATCTTCGTAGCGGTAACGTAGCTTATCCACCAAAGTTGTATCGGCGACAGGGGCTTTCACCTTGCCCATGGAAGCGTCACTGCGGGATACCTTGGTGAGGGCAATATCGTATTTGGTAACTAATTTGGTGGCGGGTGTTTCGGAATTTGTGGCACAAGCTGCAAAAGCAAGCAAAATGATGCCAGCAAGAATGAAGATAATTAGCTTTCTCATGTTCTTCTCCTGTGTTATTATGATTCTACTTGTAATACTTACGGATAGAGGGGATATTTGTCAAGCAGATTTTGGGATTAATCTGCAAGGATAGCAGATAATCCTGCTTCGCAGATATCTTTCACCTTTAAAACTGTGTGCAGGGGATTGGGAATGCTGATGGAGACTGTTCCTTTGCCAACAATGTAACCAATAGGGCTGCCTGCTTCCATGGACGCATCCTCAAAGCGGATCAATTGCTCTGCTTCGAAGCGGAAGATAAGGTTATGCTGCTGATAACTTACCTTAAGGGTGTCGTCTTCCCAGGTGCTTGTGGCATGGGGGCTGCGGATTTCTACCAGATCTAGAGGGTTTTTAGCTATCTTTAACAGGCTGATACCGGAGCTGGTTTTAAGGAAACGCACTCTGCCGGTAATGGGGGATAGCAGGAGGTCGCCATCGGGAACGTTGATGCGTTCTTTGAAGCGGTGGCATACGCCTACATACAGATACCAGGTGATGGCGATAAGCGAAAGCACCAGCGAGGGATAGTGAAAGCCGAAGAGGGGAATGGCAAAGCTGACCAGAAAGGACAGCACCAGCAATGCTAAGGGTGGAACCTGCTGCCGAAGCTGTCTTTTCTTGATCAGACGTAATGATTTTAGATCTGTGATTATAGTTTTTGGCATGAATCTTTATTTAGTAGTTCTGGTCCAGGTATCGGTTCTGCCTACTAAGGATACTCCAATAAACCCGCGCAGAGCAAGGGTATTGTTGTTGGTTAGTTCGGCTTTGGCAGAGTAGGTTTTACCACTTTTAGGATCGTATATTTTGCCGTTCTTGTATTTGGTATTGCCATCGGTAACTAAGCCGGAGAGGATAACCAAATCCATAAGGGGACGGTTCTGTAGTTTGGCATCGGGATTCTTGTGATCCACTTTGGGTTTGCCTGCTTCGTTATTAGGCTCTTTCAGCCAGATGAGCTTGCCTGCAAAGCTCCCGTTCTTGGTTTCGTAGATCTCTATTTTGCTGGTTTTTTCGCCATTGAACCATACACCTGTGATGCGGTTAGGCGTTTTCTGGGCAAACAAGCCCAGGGGTAGTAGCATGCTAAGGGCAAGGATGATGATTATGATGTGTTTCATGTTGTCTCCTTGTTCAGATGATGTCGCAACGCTTTAAAATATAATCCACATTGCGCAAATAGCGATCATAGGAAAATATATCCCTGATCTCAGTTTCTGTAATAGCTGCGGTTATCTCGGCATTGGCAAGCACCAAAGCCAGGAAGTCAGTTCCGGTTTCCCAGCTCTTCATGGCTTCGATCTGCACCAATTGATAGGCTTTTTCGCGGGTAAGCCCGCTGTTGGTGAGATGCAGCAATAGGGCTTGGGAAAAGACAAGACCTTTGGTAATATCTATGTTCTTTTGCATGTTTTCGGGGTAAACAATCAGGTTTTCGATCAGGTCGCAGCATTTCCCAATCATATAATGAGCCAGAATGCAGGAATCCGGGAGAATGATGCGTTCCACACTGGAATGGGAGATATCGCGCTCGTGCCAGAGGGCATTGTTCTCGAAGCCACTGGAGACGTTACTGCGCAGGATACGAGCCAGCCCGCAAAGCTGCTCACTTACAATCGGATTGCGCTTGTGGGGCATAGCAGATGAGCCTTTCTGTCCCTTGCTGAAGTTCTCTTCCGCTTCCCGTACTTCGGTGCGCTGCAGATGGCGGATTTCCAGGGCGATTTTCTCGATGCCGGAGCCGATCAATGCGATTATGGACAAAAAGAACGCATGGCGGTCACGTTGGATAACTTGAGTGGAGACATTAGCCGGATTTAAGCCCAGGTATTTGCAGGCAAGGGTCTCAACTTCAGGGCTAAGGTGCGCAAAATTACCCACCGCACCGGAAAGCTGACCTACTCCAACCTCTGCTATGGCCTGGGTTAAACGCTCTATGTTGCGCTTGCTTTCTTCGTGCCAAATGGCAAACTTCAGCCCGAAAGAAGTAGGCTCTGCGTGGATACCGTGCGAACGTCCCATGCAAA
>CAYSGM010000002.1:0-41333 GCA_964430595.1 uncultured Candidatus Cloacimonas sp. | reverse complement strand
CAAAGAGTGTGCTTATACTGTCTGGCTTTTAGCTTAAGGATTTCTGCCAATCTGCTAAGCTCGCTTAAGATAAGCTCACCGGCACTTTTAAGCTGTAAGGCAGTGGCGGTATCCAGTACATCCGAGGAGGTCATGCCGTAGTGAATCCAGCGGGAAGAGGGTCCCACATACTCTGCCACATTTGTTAAAAAGGCGATCACATCGTGCTTGGTAACCAGCTCCAGTTCGTCTATGCGGTTGGCATCAAAATCTGCTTTGCTGCTGATGTTATCCCAATCCGTTTCTGGGATAATGCCCAGTTCATGCATTGCCCGGCAGGCAGCAAGCTCCACTTCCAGCCAGCATTCATAACGGTTTTGGGTAGTCCAGATACGTTGCATTTCGGGGGTGGAGTAACGTGGGATCATTGCTAATAACCTCTAATTATCCAGGAAGCTCTTTAGTATTTGTTTGAGATCGATGCTTTCGAAGGGGTTGCCGTCTCCCCACCAGGTGCCTGCACGAGGTCTGGGGAGGGGAGTTATCTCAGGTTCTGTGTATTTTATCTGGTCGAAGATCAGCTTTACTGACATATTGCCGATGGCTTTCATCTCTAATTCTGCCAGTGCTTTCTTGCTATTGTAATTTGCTTTTAGTTCCGATTGGGTCTTGGGATCGAACACTGTATCCAGTCGGTAATCCGGTAGAAAGCTAATCTGCACACTGTCAATTTCCAGCATGCGGTTCTTGATTATGGTCTCACCATGCTTAAAAAAGAGAGAATCGGCATTGGCGAAGAGATTAAGGCTTTGGGAAGGAATAAGATCAGTGGGATTCAGCATCTCCAGCATAGGCAGGAATGGGGATTTTAGGGCAATGTAATCGCCGGAATAGAAGCTGATAAGCGGAACAGCACCCGCACCCATTATCCCACCATCAATGATATCCAGGCGCAACTGCCGGTGATTCTTGGAAGCCACAAACATCTTGCGCAACGAAAGCCCCATGTAGGATATCTCTACAATACCCTGGCTGTCGAAGCTTTCCCATTTCTTTAGCTCGCCGCGTAACTTGTCCTGTTCGAACTGCCTATTGGGAGCCGCACAGGAAGTAAGCAGGATTAGCAAAACCAGCAGTAGGACAGGTAAACTATGTTTCAAGTGTAGCCCCATATGGTTTACAATGTGGGTTCAGGTGGCTGTTTGTTTATCTTCCAGATGCCCCACGCAGCCACGAGAATCATTAGGAAGCTTAAGAACGCTCCAATGCTCATGAATCCGAAGATAAAGCCAAACATTTCGTAGAACTGTAGCTCGTCAGGTTCTCGGACAAATTCTATCAGGAAGCGGAATATACCGTAAAGCCCTATGAAACTGAAAAACACCAAGCCGTTACGCTTAAGTTTCCTAAGGAGAATGTAGCTGATTGTGGCTAATACGATGCCTTCCAGAAACATCTCGTAAAGCTGAGTGGGATGGCGTGGCACTCCATCTGAACCGGGGAAGATCATTGCCCATGGAACAGAA
Organism: uncultured Candidatus Cloacimonas sp.; assembly: GCA_964430595.1. Lineage (GTDB taxonomy): Bacteria > Cloacimonadota > Cloacimonadia > Cloacimonadales > Cloacimonadaceae > Cloacimonas. The sequence goes on along the minus strand of CAYSGM010000002.1, from coordinate 39,828 downwards.
GTAGGCTTGCCCCACAGCTCTGCATTTATGAAGTTACCCAGCCTTCCCAGCCCCAGCCCAATGGCAACAATCGGAATGGCTGCATCGGCAAGGGCATAGAAATTGAGCTTGTTCTTTCGGGCATATAGTAACCCTGCAACAATCACACCAATAGCACCGCCATGGAAACTCATGCCTCCTGCCCAGGTTACTAAGATCATCAGCGGGTTTTGAAGGTAGTACATCAGATTGTAGAACAGCACATATCCAAGCCTGCCACCTACTATTACACCTACCATTACGTAGAAGATGGCAGATTCGTATTGCTCGCGGTTAAGCTTTATCTTGCGGAACTTCAGGTTGTGCTTGTAAAGGAAGTAAGCAATAATAAAGCTAAGCACATAGAAGAAGCCATACCAGCGAACCTGCATGGGATAGCCAAATAGATTGAACTTCACTATATCCGGGCTGATGTTTGGAAAGGCAATCATCGCTTGCTCATTTCTTTTAGACGGGTAATAATAAGCTCCACTGCTTCATCAGCATCGCCTTCAAACTTCTCCACTTTCTTGTCGTGGTGGGGTGAGAAGATGTTCATTACTTGCGTGGGAGAGCCGTTCAACCCGGTGGCTTTTTCATCTAAGGCCAGATCATCACAGTTCCACACGGTTAGTTCCACGCTCTTGGCGTTTTTCTTGCCTCGCAGAGAGGGTAAGCGCGGGGAATTGATCTCCTTAACCACAGATATAACCCCTGGAAGCTTCATTTCCACCCTGTCGTAGCCGTCTTCCATCAACCTTTGGGCGGTAACGCAACTGCAATCGATGGCTTCTATCTTGCGAACGAAGCAAACCTGGGGGATATCCAGATGTGCAGCAATGCCGGGACCAACCTGAGCGGTATCTCCATCTATAGCCTGCTGACCGGTAAGGATAAGGGTATAGGAGCCAAGCTTCTTGATCGCTGCTGCCAGAGTTAGGCTGGTAGCCCAGGTATCTGCACCGGCAAACTTGCGATCCGAAAGCAAGATAATCTCATCCGTTCCCAAAGCTACTGCTTCTCGCAAGGTTGCTTCGCACTGAGGCGGACCCATACTAATAGCAGTGACCTTTCCTCCATGTGCCTCTTTCAAGCGGACAGCCTCCTCGATGGCATAGGCATCGAATGGATTAAGGATGCTTTCCACACCTTCCCGGATAAGCGTATTGGTCTTGGGATCAATCCTTATCTCTGTGGTATTGGGAACTTGCTTGATGCAAACGATAAAGTGCACGGTAGCTCCTTAAATGCTGTAGAAAGCGATGATTGCATCGCAAATATACTGCTTCTGTTCGGTGCTAAGCTCCGGGTAAATGGGAATGGAGAGCACTTTCTTTGCCATTTCTTCAGAAACGGGCAAATCGCCTTCCTTGTAACCCAAGGAGCTGAAGCACTCCTGCACATGCAGTGGCAGGGGATAATAAACCGCACAGCCAATCCCTTTTTCCTGCAGGTAGCTTAGCAGTTCATCCCGTTTCTCGCAGATGAGGGTATATTGGTTATAAATACTTACTGCTTTGGGATCTATGTAAGGGGTTTTGATCCCTTTAACGTCTTTCAGATGGGCATTGTAATAATCTGCATTAGCCCGACGTGCTTTGCTCCAGTCCGCCAGAGCGTCCAGCTTAATGCTTAACACTGCTGCCTGCATGGTATCCAAACGGCTGTTCAAGCCAACCCATTTGTGATAATACTTGGGGCTTTCGCCATGCACCCGAAGCTGGCGAAGCTTGGCTGCCAGATCATCATCATTGGTCAGGCACATACCTGCATCTCCCATAGCCCCAAGATTCTTGGAGGGGAAGAAGGATAAGGTGCCGATATCGCCATAGGAGCAGCTCATTTGTCCGTTCCAGGTGCTTCCGATACCCTGTGCATTATCTTCTATCACCTTCAGATTATGCTTCTTAGCAATAACCATAATCGCTTCCATATCAGCGCACTGACCAAAAAGGTGCACAGGCATAATCGCTTTTGTATTGGGTGTGATGGCTGCTTCTATTTTGCTCGGATCAAGATTGAAGGTCTTGGGGTCGATATCTATAAATATCGGTTTGGCAAAGTTGCGCCAGATCGAGGAAGCAGTTGCAAAGAAAGTGAAAGAAGTGGTAATAACTTCATCGCCTTCTCCTATTCCCAATGCCTTTATTGCCAAGACCAGAGCATCAGTTCCGTTGGCACAGCCTATGGCATGTTTAATGCCGAGGTAGGCTGCCATTTTATCTTCCAGCTCTTTTACCTGGGGTCCCATTATGTAATGGTGATCTGCGTAAACTCTCTCCATGGCTTCTCTGATCTTCGGCATCAAAGGTGCGTATTGGGCGTGTAAATCCAGCATCGGTACTTTCATGTAATCATTCTCCTTTATTCTGTGCTAAGGGCTCGGATCCCCACAATCATAGTTATTATCGCGGATAAGAGTGTTATCCCTTCCTTAATATCTGTCCATAAAGCTCTATCTGTCTGGCTAGGTACAAACACGGTATCCCCTGCCATAATCTCAATCTTTTTTCCTGGCTTAACCCAGTTACCGCTATCGCCACGGATTAATCTCCCCTTGGCATGTTTTCGGTAATTAGTATATCCTCCTGCTTGTGCAACGTAATAATCCCAGTCCTTTCCCTGCACCCACGGCACCAATCCCGGATGGCGAACTTGTCCACTAACGAACACCATATCCATTCTTTCAGGGACAAAGACACTATCCCCATCTCTAAGTAACGGATTTGCTTCCTTGCCTTCGGTTTCGGCAAACTTCTTTACATCGAAGCTATATTTCCCTTTCATTTGCTGCAAATTTGTCCGCATATATGTGTATTCCAGGGGAGTCATATCGCCCAGATTACTCTGCAGAAGCTGGTTTAAGTAAGCATTGTTACTCTCATTAATGTAGGTGTTAAAGTGCACGAGGCTTGCCAAATCTGCTCTGTCGTTAACTCCGCCGGCTTGTTTTATTAGATCGGCAAGAGTGGTCTCACCAGTAATAATGTATTCCCCCGGGTGCTTAACCTGCCCGATTATTTTCACCCTTTGTCTGTGCAACGCTTCACTAATGTGCGGAATCATACACACATCGCCAGCTTGCAGCGCAAAGGTATTTTGAGTGGGGTTATTTACCAAGTTCAGAGTAATAATCTCAAAATCTATCCTATTCTCGGCAAAGCGGTATATTTTAATGGCACTTAGATCAGCATCATAACTGGCACCTTTGGAATAGTCCAGTATGTCCTGAAGCTTATCACCTGCAACATATTGAATTTCCGAAGGATAATTAACTCCACCAGAAATGCTTACATATTCAGTTACAGCAGAGATTAACACCACATCGCCATCATACAAATATGGATTCTGAGAATCATCCCCCAAGCGATAGAATTTTAAGATATCGAAGAACAGCTTTTTACCTCCTCGGGTTAGCTGCACATTGCGTAAAGCCATTGTCTTAGGGTATTCAAAAGGGCATTTATCTACCTTTAGAGAAGGCCCGGTAGTTATTATCTGGTTGGGTATGTGCTCTGGTGCTATATCTGCTTTTGTCTCTTGAATACTGCGTGCCGGCACGCCACCACAGCGCGCGATCAAATCTGAAAGCCTGTTAACCGGCAGCATTTGATACACTCCGGGGTTTTGTACAAACCCAGTGATGCTTACAGAAATTGTCGGCACCACTATTTCTGAATCATCAGCTGCAAACAAGGTGCACGAGCATAGCAGGATTAGTAATACAAGTTTAATTCTCATAGTACTGGATCATCCTAGTAATAATGTCGTCTAGGGTGTATTTTGGCTTATATCCAATGGCGTTAGCTATCTTACTCAAATCCGGCATGCGGTTCATCATATCCTCAAAGCCTTCTTCAAAGGCATCGGCATAGCTCATATATTCGATGCGGGATTTACTTCCGCACATTTCCTTCACTTTTATTGCCAAGTCCTTGATAGAGATGGATTCCGTAGTGCCCACATTGAATATCTCACCTGCACAGGCAGGGGTATCCATCAGCTTCACAAAAGCCTCCACCACATCAGCAGCATCGGCAAAACAACGGGTCTGCTCTCCGCTTCCATATACTATAATCGGCTGATCAAGCAGGGCAGCCTTGATGAACTTTGGCAACACCATACCATACTGCCCGCTTTGGCGGGGGCCAACGGTATTAAAGCAACGGACTATCACTACCGGCAATTTCTTTTCGCGGTAGAAAGCCAGTGCCAGGAATTCATCTATAGCCTTACTACAGCTATAACCCCAGCGGCTGATGTGTGTAGAGCCCAACAGGCGGTCATCTTGCTCGGCAAAAGGTACGTTTTCACTTTTCCCATAAATCTCGGAGGTGGAGGTGATAAGCACTTTGGCTTTGTATTTGTTACACAGCTCCAGCACGTTATCTGTCCCCACAATATTGGTTTTAAGCGATAGCAACGGGTTCTCGATAATGTATTTAACACCAACGGCAGCAGCCAAATGATAAACTTGGTCGCACCCTTTAATAAGCTGTTCCATCAGTTCACGGTTCAGGATACTGCCAATGGTGAAGTGAAACTTTGGCATATCTTTAAAGGTCTCAATGTTTTCCAGCCTTCCGGTGGAGAGGTTGTCTATTACACGAACCTCGTGTCCTTCACCTAAAAGCTTTTCTGCCAAATGTGAACCGATAAAACCGGCTCCGCCTGTAATCAGGATTTTCATTTATACTCCAACTATCTGTCTTTCAAGGTGTTTAGAATTATTACCTTGCTGAGTAGCATGATTTATTAGCTGCTATTTTGTCAATGAGAAAGTCTTTTCAAGCATTGCCAAGGCATTAGCTGCTAGGTTACAGGTTGCCTGCTATCCTGATTCATCTTCCTTGCACCTCCGAAGCAGAATCGAATCGGGGTTCATCGGGGGTTGAACGGGCAAAAGCCCGATGAGCTCATGGTCAGATACCCTGCGGCTCCGCACTGGCAAGTAAGGGAGCAGCTAGGAAACGGGGATCAAAATCAAGATAAAGGCTATGGTGGCTTTCTTGGAGCTATAAACGCGTAAAACAACAAATGTCTTGACAGTAGATAGCAATATGATACTTGCGTCATTCATTAGATCAAGGTGCAAACTTTCCATAGAAAGATAATATCGGTCGTATCCTACGCGCAAAGGGAGAAAACATGCTACTAGAATTAACTTCGAAAATGGTACAACATTGGGATGTTGAAGCTGAATTTAATCCCCCGGAAGTTCTGCAGCAAATCGAAAACTACTCCTCAGAAGACTTTAGTCCTCAGGATTGGAATAGGGTAAAATACTTCAAAGGTAAAGCTCTCCTTACCATGAATCAGAATAAAGAAGCCGCAGAGATTGCGGTGGAATGCATTCGGGAATCCATAGTTGAAGAAGACTTCTATACCCTGGTAAAATGCCATGTATTACAGGCAATTTCCTATTACAGGACTGATGCAGAAGATAGGATCAGACCCCTACTGGAAATGGCAGTGGATTATGCGATGGAATCCGGTGAATATGAGCTAATGATCCATGCCCAATGCGCTTACCTGTTCTTCCTAAGGCAACAATCTCAATTTGAACTGGCAATGAAGCTAGAGATCAGGATTGTAGATCTGATTAAGCGAGTTCCGCCATCTTATACTACAGCGTGTGCTTTGTGCAGTATTGCGGGATTATACATTGATATGGCTAAGTGGGACACTGCTATCAAATACTTCATGCAGTTTTTGGAGCAAACACAATCACTATCTTTGGAGATTTTACAGCTAAACGCGTTTAGCAACCTTGGTTCTGCGATGTGCAGAGTAAACGATCTTCCCAGGGCAGAGAAAATATTGCAACAAGGCTTGGCACTCGCACAACAATTGGGACATCAACAGCAGGTATTTCTGTTTACTACTAACCTCGGTAACCTGAAGATTCAAGATTCGAAATATCGGGAAGCAATAGAATACTATGACAAGTGCATGGATATTCTGGAGAATGTGCCTCAAAAGCCTCCTCTGTTTCTGATTGATCTCTACAATAACTATTCTATGTGCTACTGGAAGCTAAAAGATCCTGCTAAGTCGCTAAGCTATATTGACGAAGCAATCGATATTGCCCGGGAATGTGGGTTTGAACGCGATTTGATTCAAATTGAAGTGAATAAAACCAATCTGTTGGTGGAGATGGGCAATTATGATGAAGCCCTCGCTATCGTAAAAAGAGGCGTGAAATACTATCAAAAAGCATGGGATCTTCACCAATTGATGTGGGTGCATAGATCGATGTCGCGCATCTATTTCCTGAAGAAGGAATACAAAAAAAGCTATGAAACAGAGCGGAAGCTGGACAACATAACAGAAGATTACATCGCCGAAATCCATAGAAAGGAAGTGGTGACGGATGTTGCTAACCTCAAAGTGCAGGATGTGCCAGCCAAGGATTACCCTTCTGCCGATTATTCACGGCGTAAAATAGATTCGTCACATGGCTTTATCGGGTGCAGCAAGGCTTACAATACGGTGATTAATTCTGCTTTGTTAGCTGCCCAGCATCAGAATACCAGCGTCCTGATCCTGGGAGAATCCGGCACCGGCAAGGAGATAATAGCCCAGATAATCCATAAAAACAGCCTGCGAAGAAACCAGGCATTTGTTCCGGTAAATGTAGGAGCGCTAAGCCCTTCATTGGTAGAAAGTGAGCTTTTTGGGCACACCAAGGGTGCATACACGGGTGCAGATACACCCACGAAGGGATTCTTTCTGCAAGCAGATAGGGGGACACTATTTTTGGATGAGATCACCGATATGCCCTTTCCCGTGCAAAGCAAGCTGCTCCGTGCCCTGGAAACAAGAAAAGTTACCGCGGTAGGTAGTAGTAAAGAGACACCCTATGATAGCAGGATTATATCCGCCACAAGTCAGGATATTCGCAATCAGCTATCGGATAATAAATTCCGTCTGGATCTGTTTCACAGGCTAAATACAATCGAAATCGTGATTCCACCTCTTAGAGAACGGCAGGAAGATATTGAACCTATCTTAACTCATTATGTAAAGCATTATGCCACAGAACTTAATAAAAGCACGCCATTGATAGATAAATCACTACTAGATATGCTGCACACATACACGTTTCCGGGAAATGTGCGGGAATTGAAAAACATCGTGGAGCGGATGTATATTCTTAGTAAACAAACACGATGGGATGCTCAGCTATTATGCGAAATCAATCCCTTCAGCTTTGCAACAGATGGCTTGAACCCTAAAGCAGATTACGATGAAGAAGATATGATCGTTAAAGCCCTGATCAAGGCAAGGGGAAAACAAAAAGAAGCAGCTCTGCTCCTGAATATGTCGGAAGCAACTCTTTGTCGCAGAATAGTGAAATACAAGCTGCAACAGCACACTAGAAAGAAAAGCTAAAAAACAGCCGGTACAATTTGTAATGACAGACGTCCCCGGCTGTGTGCACACGAGGCGTTCATAATTCTGTAACGATAGCAGCCCCCGGCTATCCGCACACGAGGCGTGTGCAATTACGACATTGGGGAACATTTCACCTGAAATTTCACCAGTCCCCCTGAAATTATCATTTTGAAATAACCCCAATAATCCAATTCATGTAAGACTCCGCAATATACTACCGGTTATGTAGTTACGCTATTATCACAGGTGCCTTGTTTATGGAACAAAGTTCGCATTAGTAACGGGCATGAAGACAAAAAAGAGTGAGACAAAACAGCAGACTGTAAGCCAGATAGTTCAAGCTATCGATAAAGACGGCAGAGATGTGCTCGGGTTTACAGTCTATTATGGTGAGGATTCTTTCTATAACGTTATGCGTAGCTTTTCCGCCGATGATTATGATCAGGTTTATAAAGCATTAACGGAAGAACGCATACAGGTGCTACTAAACGGAAAAACAAAGGAGAAAACATGAAGAAAACAATCGTGATCAGCCTATTTATGCTACTAATTGCCCTTAGCTTAGCTGCTGCCACCTATTCTGTGGATTTTAACAACACCAGTGATTTGAATACTTACTTCAATCCTGGTTTAATCAATGATATGACTAACGTAAGCAACTCTGGGATTGGGGATACGGGATCGGTTGATGTACCTTATATGATTATGGGCAATAGCAGAATCTTGACTTACAAAAACGGATTTCTGATTGACCAGTTAAATGAACCGATTACGGTAAGCGCTTATTTTAATAACGTTTCTACCGGAGGATATGGCTCTATCGGTTTTTCCTCAGCGAGTTCAAACAACAGCGATCCATATTGCCACATTAAAAATACCCCTGCTTTAGGAATGAGCTTTCATGGCGGTGGTGCATACTTACTAAACAATCTCACCAGGTCTACTTTTAGTACCTATATTCCCGATATAGCATACTCGTGGTATAAGCTGGTATTCACGATAACTCCCCGGGGTGACGATTTTTATAGCGTTAACTATAAGCTTTACCTTTCTGATGCCAATGGAACAATTGGTGCTGTGACTAAACAAGGTAGTGGAACTATTCTTAACTCAACCCTCGCCAATGGAAGGGTATATCCATATTTCGGGATTGACGGTCTCCGCATTTCGAATATCGATGATTTCTCTTTTACTATCCCGGGTGAAGTCACTTTGCCGGTAACAATGTCTTCCTTCTCTGCAACTGCTACTTCCCAAACACTTGTGAGATTGCAGTGGACAACAGAATCTGAATCTAACATCCTTGGGTTCAACGTGTATCGTTCAGATGATACCGACGTATCCCATGCTGTGAAGCTCAACGCAGGTTACGTTGAAGCAATAAACTCTTCACTCCAGCATTCCTACAGTTATTCAGATAGTGAGTTTGAGTCCGGTTTTACCTATTACTATTGGGTGGAATCCGCTGAAATGAACAGCAATAGTAGCTTCTATGGTCCGGTAAGCGTGTTTACCGGCAGCGAGGGAGAAGTGGTTCCACCAACAGTTGAGGGCAACACGAGAATAGTAAATGTGTTCCCCAATCCCTTCAGCCCCGATACAGAGATTGCTTATAAACTAAGAGATACTGCAAATGTAACCATCGGTATCTACAACCTGAAAGGACAGCTCATCCGTTCGCTGGTAAATAGCACTGAAGCTAGCGGTGATCACCAAATCTGCTGGGATGGCAAAGACAACAATGGCAACCACTGCTCAAGCGGTTTATATTTTGCCAGAATGCAGGCAGGAAGTGTTAATTCCTTCCACAAGCTGATGCTTATAAAATAGTATTGCTTCCCTTAACACTGGCACAGTGAATATATAGCCCCGCTTATGTGGGGCTATTATTTTGGCTTAGGGAAACATGCAAGTGGATACAGAATACTGGCAGACCAAGGATCGGACAAACAAACCCGCATCTATATCATACAAATATATCGATATGATATAGACCTGTTTAAGACAGGTTTGGTAGTTCCCGGCTATTTTGCTGATGTTGTGTTAGATATGTTTTTTCCCAAGTTTGGTATAAACATTGCGTTAGGAATATGAAACAACCAAGGAGACATGATGAGGTTTTTGATGATTTTTGCTGCGATAATGGGTTTTGGCGTGATGCAGGCTAAGGATATAAGCGGGGATTGGTATGGTATTCTGGATGTCCAGTCCATGCAATTGCGGATAGTTTTTCACATTACCGAAACCGGAAATCAGTTTAGTGCAACCATGGATAGCCCGGATCAGAATGCTTTTGGCATACAGGTTAGCAGCACCACCTATAAAGGCTCTACCCTTACCATGGAAATCACCGATTCCTGGATAAAATACACCGGTAAGCTGAAAGGCGACACCGTAGAGGGAATCTTTAAGCAAACAACAAATGAATTTCCCCTTACGCTGCACCGGGAACAGCCGGAAAAGAAGCCCTACATAAGACCGCAAACCCCCAAAGAGCCCTATCCCTACCATACGGAAGATCTATACTTTAACAATGATGAAGCGGGGATAACGCTTGCCGGAACTCTTTGCCTGCCGGATACCGAGGGCACCTACCCAGCAGTTATCATGATTACCGGCAGTGGTGCGCAGGACAGGGATGAAATGATCTTTGAGCACCGCCCATTCCTAGTTATTGCCGATCATTTGGCAAGGAACGGGATTGCCTCTTTACGCTTTGACGATCGGGGAACTGCAAAGTCGGAAGGCAACTTTAACACCGGCACTACGTATGATTTTGCTGCCGATGTAACTGCTGCCGTTAATTACCTAAAAACCCGCAAGGAGATATCTACTATAGGGCTGTTGGGGCACAGCGAAGGCGGAATAATTGCTCCGATGGTGGCTTCACGTAACAAGGATGTGAAGTTTATCATCCTGCTGGCAGGTACGGGAGATAGGGGAGACCGGCTGCTCCTGATGCAGCAGGAAGCCATTATGCGGGCTTCCGGGGAAAAAGAAAGCGAAATCAAGAAAGCAATGAAGATCAATGCCCAAGCTTTTGAGATGGTGGTGAATGCATCCGATCTTGAAAGCCTGAAACAAGATATGACCAAATTCATGGCGGATAATATCGACAATGGCACCGTGGAAATCCCGGAAGGGCTAAGCCGGGCGGAATTTATTGAATCCCAGATGCTGGGGATATGCAATCCCTGGATGTTCCAATTCATGAAGATGGATCCCAAAGTGTATTTAGAGCAGGTGCAGTGCCCGGTGCTGGCTTTGAATGGTGCTAAAGACTTGCAAGTGCCCTCTCAGGTAAATCTAACTGCTATCGGCGGTGCGCTTGCCAAAGGGGGGAATAAAGACGTTACTATTAAGGAATTTCCCGGGCTAAATCACCTTTTCCAGGAAAGCGGAGCCGGCTTATTGGAAGAGTATATCACGATTGAACAGACTTTTGCTCCTGTGGCTCTGGACGAGATTACCGGATGGATCAAACTGAAAACTGGTAAATAGTAAGGTTGGAGATCATGACCGTAGGGGCGAACACCGTTTCGCCCTGATAGATAATACTATATACTATGTAAAGTATAGAGGAAGTGAATGTTTGTGCGCAGCGATGTGCGCACCTACGTAATAAACAAATCTTGACAGAAATGTCCCACTTGTGGACAATACCAAAAACTTATAAGGAGCTTGTATGTTAATACCCCCGATCGTTCCCTCCGGTGGAGCCCAGAAGCCAAAACCCACTACTATTGATTTCAAGATACCGAAGATGAGCGTTATACCGGCGTTAATCGCCTGTGTTTTAGTTGTTTTATTCGTTTTCTATTTTGTGATGCCGGTGCTTTCGCTGCGCTTTGTGGGTTGGATTGTGCCCCTAGCATTTTGTGTGCTGCCTCTTATTATGATCCCCAAATGGCAGAAATTTTTGTTTGTATTCCTGTTTGCCCTCGGGGTATGGCTGGTGTTGGTGCCCTTCTTTTCCACGGGTATCTTCCATGCAAAAAGCTATCGCAAACTGATTGGCAAGGTGGAATCCACCAATTTTACGGAGCTGGTATCGCCGGTTAATCTGGATCAAGTACCCATTATAGACCGTGCTTTTGCAGCCTCTCTGGCAGAAAAGAAGCTGGGAGATGATTTTGCCCTGGGCAGCCGGGTAACCTTGGGCTATCCTACTGCCCAAATGGTGAATAAGCGCCTCTTCTGGGTGGTTCCTTTGCTGCATAGCGGGTTCTTAAAGTGGCTGGCGAATATCGACAATGGCACTCCCGGCTATATAAAAGTGTCGGCTACCAATCCCCAGGATATCACCTTTGTGCGGGAGATAAACGGCAAGCCCATTAAGATTAAGTATCAGAAAAATAGCTGTTTTAGTCAGGACTTATACCGCCATCTATACCAGAATGGCTTTGCCGGGGTTGGCTTGGCTGGTGACACCTTTGAAATTGACGATCAGGGCGAACCGCATTGGACTATAACCACTTACACCCATGGAATCGGCGTTAATGCCTCCGAAGCCACAGGATTGGCAACGGTGCACGCTGAAACGGGTAAGATAAAATACTATCCTCTCATCAAAACAGCAGATGGATTCAGTGATGCCAATATCCCCGCCTGGGTGGATAGAGTGCAGCCTGCCTACTTCGTGATGCCTCAGCTCACCTGGTGGGGAAAATACGTACGCGGATTTTGGAACACCGTGTTTGGAAAGCGTGACATGCTGATGCTTACCGAAGGTTATAACGTGATTTATGGACGTGATCAGCGCAGCTATTTCTATACGGGATTAACCAGCGTAGGCTCGGACGAAGGCACGGTTGGTTTCACCCTAATAGATACCCGCAATAAAAGCACGCACCTCTACCTGGTATCCGGTGCCACAGAATACGCTGCCATGCGCTCTGCAGAGGGCAAGGTACAGAATTTTAAATACAATGCTACCTTCCCCATATTGGTGAACATGAATGGCAGCGCTACCTACTTCATGACCCTGAAGGACAGCGCCGGCTTGGTGAAGATGTTCTGCTTCGTGTCGGTGAAAGATTTCTCGCTGGTAGGCGTGGGCGAAAGCGTTAAGGCAGCACGGGATAATTTCCAGATGGCTATGGCAAGCAGCAGAATCGGTAGCCTGGCAGAAGGCAGTGTGGAGAAAGAGACTCTGGAAGGCACCATAGCGCGCTTTGGTAGTGATATTAAAGACGGACGCACCTTCTACTATTTCAGTTTGAAGGAATTTCCGGGAGTATTGTATATCGCCACCAGCAATCTAAGCAGTTATTTGCCCATCACCGGTAGCGGAGACAGGGTGAAGATTGGCTTTATGCGCAGCACGGATAAAGAGATAAGCCTTACGGATCTGAAAAACCTAAGTTTGGGAGAATAGCAGCTTAAACTAGGAAAAAGAAAGTAAGCAGGATAAGCCCTGCAAGTATTACAGCGTCGGCAATGCCGGCGCTTTTCTTATGCAGATGGCTACGTTTGCCCTTGCTGCGAAAGCCCCTAAGTTCCAAAGCTATAGCAGCATGGGTGCTGCCCCCTATAATCCCTGCCATAGCGGTGATCGCCATGGTTTTATACACTTGCATCCGCTGTTTCCAGGGCAGGTGGGAAGGCTCTATACCGCGCAGCTGTAAATTGCGTATAAAGCCCTTAAGCAGCTTGCCGAAGGCGGGGACAAGCTGCACTCCATAGGCAAGCATAAAAGAAAACTCCTCTGGTAAATGCAAGGCGGCAAAGGCAGCCTGAAACTCCGGGAAGCTATTGCGGGAAATAGCTTTGGCGCAGAGGACAACCGTAGCTAAGCGTATTGCAATAATCGCTGCCCAATGGACTCCCCCACTGGTGATGGCAAAACAGCCAAACTGCCACAGAGCTTCCCCCTCGCGGATAAAGATAAGCTGCAATATAGCTATGGATAAGATGAAGGGCAAGCTAAGCCAAAGGCTTATGATGGTTCTAAACAAGCCATAATGCTTACGCAAGGAGGAATACACCATGCTAAGCCCAAACACGATACTAAGCTGAAGTAGCGAACCGGAAGCAAACACCAAGCTGCTTAAAACCAAGCAGATAAGGATATGGCTTAGAGGGTGCAGGTTTAGTTTACGCATGGCGAATCTCGCTTAGCACGCCGCTTTCTAAGAGCAGGATTCTATCGAAGCTGTTTTCCCTCTCCCGAAAGTCATGAGCCACCACCAGCATCCCTGGCTGCTCCTTCATCTTTTGGCTGATCAGCATGAAGAGCCTATCACTTGCGCTGCTGTCCAGCGAGGCAAAGGGTTCGTCCAACAGCCAGAACTTGTCCCTTAGATATGGCAAAATGCGTTGAGCATCCTGCTTTTGCTCGCCGGTGGAGCGTTCACTGAAAAGCATATCTGTGGGATTGTCCCCAAGTCCGGGCAGAGCAAGCTGCCACATTTGCCAATCCTGCTTTTGGCTGATGCCTAAGAGGTTATCGGCAGTGTTTTGGCTTTGGTAAAACAGGTGGGCAAATAAGCCGGAAAGCTGCTGAGGTAAAGGCTTACCGGCGATAAGGATCTCTCCCGCAATTGGCTTTAGGATGCCCATGATCAGCTTTAGCAATGTGCTTTTACCACAGCCGTTTTCACCTTTCAGCAGCACGTTTTCGTGTTCCCCTATATGCAGGCTGAGGTTGCGAAACAGCCTTGCCCTGCCCTCATACCCAAAGCTGAGATTATCAAACCTGAGCATGGGAGCCATCCATAGGGATCACGATATCCGCCAGGGCAATAATCCGGGGACTGTGTTCAGCCAGCAGCACAATACTGCCTTGCTGCTTAAGCTCCACCAGCCATTGGCAGAGGATATCCATAGATTTACCGGATAAACCGCTTGCCGGCTCATCCAACAGATACAGTCCGGGTGCTAAAGCCTTGCCTATCGCGCAAAGCAAAAGGCGTTTCTGCCCCCCGCTGAGGGATAGGGGGGAGTTATTCAGTTCGTGGCTAATCCCAAAGTCCGCTGCTGCTGACTGCACTCTTTCCCTTATCTCCGCGGGGGCTAAGCCTTTGTTTTCCAGCGCAAAGGCAAGCTCCGCCTCGCAGGTCGGGAAGAAGAACTGCACATCAGGCTCACTTAAGGCATGCCACAGATAATGATACTTTTCTCTTAAGGGGATGCTGCGCAGGTCTTTGCCATCCAGGGTTACGCTTCCGTTTAGCTCTGCTGCTATATGTTCCGGGATCACCCCGCTGATGGCAGAAAGCAAGGTGCTTTTCCCGCAGCCGTTAGCGCCGCTTAGCACCGCGATTGTGCCGGGAGCAAGGCTCAGATTAATGGCTTCCAGCACGGTTTTTTTTGGGTAGGATATGCTTAGGTTGCTTATTTGCAGCATCAGTTAAGCTCGAAGAAAAGCGCTCCCTCGAATATCTTTGGTTCTGCCAAAGCATCGGCAAAGCCCAGCTTCAGTATTTCATCTGTCTTGTAGATAGTGAAGCCAAGCTCTGTGCTGCTATCCCACTTAAGGATTTTGTGCAGGTTTATCAGGCTGTTCATGCTGCCAAAATCAATCAGTGCAGAGCTGCCCGCTTGCAGGTAAACAATGTCCTTCATCCACATGCCGCCGGGGATTTGAGGGCTTTTTAGATTATAAGTTCCTATGTCCGTCTTTTCCAACACGGCACCTTCCAGATGGTAAGGATAGTATAGGCTTTGTTTCAAGCCATCCCGGCTATAAAGCACCACCTGATGCTGCTCTCCCTCAGCAAGCTTGGGCAGCAACTCGCTGAAATACCAACCTTCCATATTCACAAACGGCTTCGGTTCCTTATGCAGAGTTACGGAATCCAGAAATGGCTTCATCAGCATGAACTTCACCGGACGTGGCATAGGCTTGAAATCCTCCAGCACAATGCGCTGTAAATCTCTTATCCACTGCATTTCGCGCAGAGTGGGGAAGATCAGGCGCAGGGAGTTATCCGGGAAGGAAACCTCATCCTGAGCCACCACAATCCAGCTTTCCACCGCATCAAACTCATCTCTGGAGAGGCTTACCATATACTTATCGGCTGATTCAAAGCGGATGTTGTTAAACTCACCCAAGTTTTGCTCTTTCAACCAGACATCAAAGCGGAAGCCCTGCCAGTTATTAAGCCGCACAACGCCATCCTTCTCCCTGTTTGTTTTCAGCTCGTGGCGTTCCAGTTTATGCAATTCAGCATTGCTATACTGAGTGCTGATCCCGCTGGGAGAAACAATCTCAAGTGCGTTCAGGCTCAGCATTACAAAGCCAAGCAGTATCGTTAAAACATAGTATCTCATCACTTTATAATCCTTGCTTTAAGTAGTGCCATATAGGTTCCGTATGCCAGATAGCCCCCCATAATCCCGGAGGCTGTGGCAAAGGCAAAATTAACCGCCACCATCACCAAAGGAAGCCTGAAGAATATCACTGCCGTGGTTAGCGAACCGATGATGTTTGCCACCATCCCAAGGCTTAAATGGGTGATCAGCTTTTGTCGGTTTCCAATTATGTAAAACAGGATATCCACCCATATCCCGGGTAAGGTATAGCTCACCAAAGAAAAGGCTCCCTGTTTGCCAGACATCCCTACCAACAGCACCAATACAGCTTGCAGGAACCCAAACACCGTACCGGTATATCTCTTATTCACAATTGTTACCGCCAGCACCAGCCACATCATATAGAATCCGCCAGCTAGAGACCCCCCCGGAATACCCAGAGGTGTGGAGATAAACTTGGAGATGGGACCCACAATAGGCTTCACCGCGATGCCCACGGCTGCCACAGATGCGATAACGATTAAATCCGCTACGCTAAACCGCTTCAGGATGCTCATTACACAATCTTTCTCATCACGTTGCTTTGGATATCGAATTGAACCAGCTCCACGCCTGCTTCCCGGAACAACTGCTCGCCCAGTTCATCGGGATAGGTCTCGCTGATAAACACCGTCCGAATTTCTGCATTGATAATCAGCCGGGCACAGATGCTGCAAGGCTGATGCGTGCAATATAACGCAGCACCGCGTGTGGAAGTGCCGTTTATCGCAGCCTGGATAATAGCATTCTGCTCCGCATGCACCCCCCGGCAAAGCTCGTGTTTCTGTCCGGATGGAACCTCTAGTTGTTCACGCAAACAGCCCACTTCCGCACAGTGTGGAACGCCCTTGGGACTGCCATTGTAACCTGTGGAGATAATCTGATTATCTCGCACCATCACAGCCCCCACCGCCCTGCGCAAGCAAGTGCTGCGCTGCGCTGCCAAGTATGCCATTTGCATGAAGTATTGTTGCCAGGAAGGTCGCTTATCCATTATCGCCTCATTAGTAGTAATTCAAGCACCAGACTTTTAACAGTGCAGATTTCTGTCAAGCGAAGCGGGGAATATAAAAGGCTCACTTTCAAACTAAGAGGGTCATGTTGACTGATTTCCTCCAGACTTCCTGCTTGAATTACTATAGCATTACGCATGAAATACGGATGGGATGCGTAGTTCATGCGTAATGCTATAGTAATTCATGCAAACAGCGCCCATTTTGTGGGGTAGGAAACAATTAAGCATAGGAACACGGATTGGGCGGATTAGACGGATCAGCACAAACAATAGATGTAACAGAACCAGAAGTTCAACTCTTAAGCCCAAAAATCTGTGTAAATCCGCTTAATCCGCGAAATCCGTGTTCCTATTAATCTACCTAAGATGCGCGATATCGAATCCAGGGATATACAGCTTATGTTCCAGCATATCGCTTAGTTTACTAACCACCCAGATCAGCAGCAGATACACAACCCCGATCAGGAAGTATATCTCCAAATGGAAGAAAGTATCGCTGGCAAAGAACTTCGCCTGCGAGAGCAGCTCCGGCACCTGGATCACATACGCCACGGAGGTGTATTTCACCAAATAGATGATCTCGTTGGATAGCGCCGGGATAGCAAAGCGGAACGCCTGTGGGAAGATTATCTCCCGCACCGCCTGCCACTTGCTTAAGCCGATGGAATACGCCGCCTCCATCTGCTCCGAGGTTATCGCCATAAAGCCGCCCTTCAGATATTCCGCCTGATAGGCAGCAGAATTCAGGATAAAGCCGATCAACGCTGCATGGAAGGGCTTGATATTCACTCCCAGAGCTGGGATG
Organism: uncultured Candidatus Cloacimonas sp.; assembly: GCA_964430595.1. Taxonomy (GTDB): domain Bacteria; phylum Cloacimonadota; class Cloacimonadia; order Cloacimonadales; family Cloacimonadaceae; genus Cloacimonas. Next base: position 22,297 of record CAYSGM010000002.1, on the reverse strand, counting down.
CCGTAATAGATAAAGAACAGCTGCACCAGCAGCGGTGTGCCCCTAACCAACGTTATAAACAGCTTAGCCAGGAACCTTGGCACGCCCTTTGTATAAAGTAACGCCAGCACTAACGGAACGGACAGCAGAAAGCCAAGTATTGCTGAAATAAGCGTAAGCGCAATCGTTAGCCACAAGCCGTAGACAAGATCAGGCAAGTACTTTGGCAGAACCTCAAAGAAGCTCATCAGCTTTCTCCGTAAAGCTCGTTAATCTTATGCAGGAAGCTACGGGTGCGTTCATTCTTGGGGTTATTGAACATTTCCGCCGGGGGCGATGCTTCCAATATATGCCCACCTTCCATAAAGATTATCTCGTTCGCCACGCTCTTGGCAAAGCCCATTTCGTGAGTAACACACACCATCGTCATGCCTTCCTGTGCCAGTTTCTGCATTACGGTAAGCACCTCGCCGATAAGCTCGGGATCTAGTGCTGAGGTTGGCTCGTCAAACAGCATTAAGAGCGGGTCCATCGCCAAAGCACGCGCTATGCCAACCCTTTGTTGTTGTCCGCCGGATAGCTGTGCGGGATATTTATCGCCGTGATCCTGCATTCCCACCTTGGCAAGGTTCTGCTTGGCACGCTCATAAGCATCGCTGCGGTTCATCTTTTTCACCCGGTGCAGCCCCAAAGCTACGTTATCAATCGCCCTTAGGTGCTTGAACAAGGCGAAGTGCTGAAACACCATGCCGATCTTCTGCCGCATCATAATCAGGTTGGTCTTTGGCGAAGTTAGCTCCGTATCCTGCAGCCATATCTTCCCGGTATCAGGCGGAGCAAGCATATTTATGCAGCGTAGCAGCGTGGATTTCCCCGTTCCCGAAGGACCGATTATCACCTTCACCGCTCCAGCCTCTATATCAAAGGAAATGCCATCCAGCACACGGTTCTTGCCAAAGCTCTTGCTGATGTTCTCAATTCTTACTAAAGGCATAATCTCTCCCTCAACTTCCGGTGATTATATAGCCGGGCACCTGATACCGGCTGGCGATGTATTTGAAAAGGTAGTAAAATATCTGAAACAGGACAAAATAGATAAGTGCTGCCGCCAGGTAAATCTCAAAGGGGCGGAAGCTGCTTACAATAAGGTCTCTGCCGTATTTCAGGATTTCTGCAATTCCCACCGCATACGCCAAAGGCGAATCCTTCAGCACAATGGTAAATTCGTTGGTAAAGCCCGGCAAGGATAGCCTGACTGCCTGCGGGAGAATCACAAAGAACAAGGTGCGTGTCTTGCTAAGCCCCAGCGACAGCCCCGCTTCCATCTGCTCGCTGCCTATGGAGAGGATCGCCCCGCGGTATATCTGCGCCTGATACGCCGAGGAACATAGCCCCAAGCCGATCACTACGCACAGAAAAGGACTAAGGTTTATCCCAATCTCCGGCAGTCCGAAATACACGATAAACAGCAGCACCAACTGTGGAATCCCCCGGAACACCCATTCGTAAAACCCCACCAAACGCTGCATTCCCTTACTGCCATAGATGCGTAGGAACGCCACCGCAATGCCGATCACCATCCCCAATAACACAGAGAGGACTGTGATCTGCACTGCCATCCACACTCCCTTCATCAGGAGCGGGACATTGGTAAGGATATAGACGATGGATTCCAGCATCGTAAAGCGGATTATTTGATATGAGTTTGGATAATAGACAGCACTTCGCCGCTATCCAGCAGCTCTTTTAGTGCACCATTGATCTTTTCGTTCAAGGCTCTACCTTTGGGCATGGCGATACCGTAGTTTTCGTTAGTTTCTATCTTATGCACGATGGTGATGGGTTTCAGCTTGGCATAACCCTGGGCAGCACTATCGTCTATGATCACGAAATCCACATTCCCGTTCAGCAAGTCGGTGATCGCTTCGATATTGGTAGGGTATTTCTTCAGGTTGTCTTTGGGCATAAGCTTCTTATCTATATAGTTTTCCGCTAAGTATATCTGCCCTGTGGTGCCGTTCTGTGCGCCTACTTTGAACTTGCCGATATTCTCAATTTTATCCAGCTTCACCTTGCTATCCGGCGATGCTATAATCACTTGGTTCGCCACATAATAGGGCTGTGAAAAATCCACCTGCGCCTTGCGTTCGTCGGTAATGGTAATGGCGGATAGTGCCAGATCGATCTTGTTGGAACCAAGCGAGGGGATAAGGGTATCAAAATCCATATCGATGATCTGAAACTCCATATCCAGTTTGCCGGCAATTTGGCGTGCTAGATCCATGTCCACACCCACGAAGTTCTCCCCTTCTTTGGATTCAAAGGGCGGGTATTCTGCATTGGTGCCGATGCGTAAAACTGCGGGTTTATTCTTGCCACAAGCACTGATCCCAACAACCATAACCAGCACCAATACGGCGCATACCAATACTTTTACATAAGCTTTCATGTATTCCTCCACAAGGATGTTATTTGCTTTTTGCATGATGATAGTATACTCCACACTTGTCAAATAGGAAGTGCAATCAACCCCTTAAAAAATAGCTCCCCTCTGGTTCCTGCTCACGAGGCATGTGTAATTACTGATGAGCCATCTCACTTTGAGAACTGTATTAGGTGAAGGAGAGCATTACTATACAGCTGGTATAAAGCAGGGAAGGTGTGTTACACACATGATATACTTGCAGTGTAACACACCTTCCAATAAGGGACATTTGGATTAGTTGGGTTTATTTCATTATCACCAGTTTACGGGTAGCGTTGTATTTCCCGGCAGTCATTTTGGCGTAGTAAATGCCGGATGGCAGTGCCTTGCCGTTATCATCGATTCCATTCCAGACAATGCGGTAGCTGTTAGCCGATTTGGTTTCGGAAACCAAGTTGCGGATTAGCTGCCCTTTCACATTGAAGATTTGGATATTCACATGTTCTGCTTTATCCAAGCCAAAGGCAATCGTGGTGGAGGGATTAAAGGGGTTGGGATAGATGTTTTGCATGGAGGTGATGAGCGGAATCACAGGTGTATCGCCTTCGCCGGGCTCTTGGATCAAAACGCTGATGGAGCCATGGAAGCCATGCTGACCGTTCATATCCGTGTTTTGGATCCAGTAATACCATGTGCCGGGCTGCACTTCTGTATCAGTGTAATTATATGCATGTTCTTGGGAAGTGTTATAGGCGGAGATCAGATTGCTTACTATCTGGGCACTCTCAATATTGTTTGCGTTGTTGCGGTAAATGTAATACCCAATTACTCCTGTTTCAGACTGGGTAACCCAGTTCAACTGCACATAGTTTTGCTGCGTGACGGTGGCGGAGAAAGAGGACATTTCCAGGGGCAGAGTTTCATCTTCGTTACCCAGAACCACAGGAACTTCGCCTTTACCGACGGCATCGAAATCTATTACAAAAGTAACCACACCTGCATTACTGGAAACTGTATGCCAGGCTCCCGTTTGCCAGTATGCACCGTACTGAGCCTCAGTTGCGATAGAAATTGTAAGGGTTCCGGTTCCGATAAAGGTGAAGGTCTGGTTTGGCAAAAAAGCCAAGCCGGTTGTTTCGGGGATGAAGCCAGAGCCATTGTAGGCACCTCCGCCCGTAACGGTTACAACATCTATACCTACGGGCACGTCTATAGCATTAGGGTAATCCGGGGTTTCAATTCTCAACATTGGATAGCCACCATTCAAGGGGTAAACATCAGCTATCCAGGGATTTGTAAAATCCCATCCGGAGAAAGCACTGTAGGGATAGGTCATCTCATCTGTATTACATCCAGTGGCGGAAGCAGCGGCGGTATTACCAGATGCTACAGTCATACCGGATGTAACCGTATCCCAATAACAACCGTAGTCCGAGCTATAGGCGAAACTTCCAAACATTCCTCCATTATAGGGTGATGAGCTGCTTATGGCACCTGTCGAGTAACAGTTTGCATAATCACTTGTGTGTGACCAGCCTATCAAGCCACCGAGATCATATCCATCCTCGGCAGAAACGGATCCTCTGGCAAAGCAGTTTGCGACGTTGGAATAAATGCAGCTCCCCACTAATCCTCCAGAATCACCTGAAAAGCTCTCAACGTTACTTGTAGAATAACACTCGGTGAGTGAATATTTTTGAACATGTCCAAACAAACCACCCAACACATTTATACCAGAAACTGTGCCAGAGGTGGAACAATTGTTGATACTCATTGCATCATCGCATGTTAAGTATCCTGCCATTCCTCCGCTCCAGGATTCTGCAGATACATTTCCATTTGCGCTGCAGCTGTTTATTATCGTGTTTTTGCCAAAACCTATTATACTTCCGGTCTCTTTTCCTCCGTAAACATTAACTCCAGTTAGAGTTAAACCAGTAATGACTGAACCCTCTGTTGCTCCAAACAATCCGGTAGAAAAGACGACTGGTTGGTTGATATACAAATTGCTGATGGTTTTGCCATTCCCATTGAAAATGCCGGAGAAAGGAATACTGACTACATCATGCGAATCAACAGTTCCTTCTACTAATCCCAGATTCAGGCTGATATAGTCTGAAATGGCAAACAGGTTAGCATTAATTTCAGTAACAGTAGTATTAATGTTTGCCTCCATAACAATCATTTCTATCATATCTGCATCTGTAGGTAAGGAAATAGGGTAAGTTGTAACAGGTTCGCCCTCCATGCCCATTCCGGTGATTGTGAAACTCCCCCCGGTTGCTAAAGATAAATCTAGTACCGTATAATTGGCAAGTTTACCACCAATAGGTACCCAGCCTTCTCCGGTATTATAGGGGCTTACATCAAGATCGATGTCGTTACCCAGGATGAAATTGCTATCCAGATAATTCCTTACTTCGTTTAGCTGATTAGGGGTGGTGATTACATAGGGATTGCCTCCCGTGCCATCCCCACCTGAAAAGACTGAAGGCGGAATGGGTTCAGTGATCTCTACATATAAATCATCCATTCTTCCAGAACGGCTGGAGGAATTGGTAAAAAATGGAAACAAGGTGCTTGCTTCGCCTATACCAATGTTCGTTAGTCCTGCTTGGCTTTGGGAAGTGAATAATGTCCCCAACACTGCGGAAGCATCCGAATTCCATATCTCTAGTTCAAGATCAAATACATTGGAACCTGTATTGAGAATGGAAAATATCATCTTGTACCAATTCCCGACGACAAGGTCTCCCGATACACCAACCCAGTTCAGGTTATAACTCATAGCACTATTATACAGTGATCCTCCGCCTCCATGAAATGTCATGCCTAAGACGGGTGATGAATAGACTACCGCATTCTGTTGCTGGTTTACGTTTGCTTCGGCAAATCCCATTCCTGAATAACCTGCATTCACGCTTATCTTGAAATATGCACTTAATGTGGCGGTATTACCCTCTTCAGGAACAGGGAAGCCCGTCTTGTGAGTCCAGATATCATAAGATGGTAAAGGGATATTGACAGAACCGGTATTGCTCAAACCACCATCACTGGTGTTGGTGAAGGCGTTGTTAGTACCGTGGTTGAATAAATCTGTCAGATTACTGGTATCGTTGAAGTTGATCAGGTCTGTGACGGCTGATAACCCAACTGCTAAAATTAGTACTAGTAAAGTAAGAAGTAAGGTTTTCATGATTGTCTCCTTTTATTACTGTTATGTGTTGTTTGATTTTCATTGATTTGATGCTTAGCTGCCTTGATGCTAGCTAAGCTACTCTCTATAATTCGTTTTATCGTAATGATCTCGGAATTGACTGTTGCATAAGTTTCCGGGGAGAAAGCCAGAGTAATGTTTCTAAATGTGCCGTCCGTAAACACGGCAGTAAAGCCGACAATCCCGTTTCCTGCATCATCGATAACATTGCAGGAGAGAGGGCTTACCTCTATTGCAACCGGCTGTGTTCCTTTTTTCGCTTTCATAACCCTATATACCGCAATTGCTGAGCCAAGAGATACATATTTCCAAGGTATTTATAAGCGCTCTATAACAAGTGGTTACAATCCTTTCAGTTTGACGCAAAAGAGGGAAATTTCACAGGATTTCACCTATCCAATAAAACGGTGAAATACCGTGAAATACCCCTCGCGGTTACTGTTGATATAGCATGGATATTCTGCTGGGTGCAGAACGATAGCGGATTTAAAGTGTAGAGCCGGGGTTTAGGCTGTAGTTATTTGCCTTTACTTGTGTAGTCCTGCAGATGATACTTCTCTATTCTGCGGGTAAGAGTGCTTTCGGACATGTTCAGTAGTTTAGCTGCGTGTTTTTGTTTTCCGCCTGTTTTGATCAGGGCTTTAATGATTGCTTCTGTTTCGAGTTCTTGTTTCTGAACGTGTATGGGTGCGGGGCGTTCAAAGTCGTTATGGTAGTTGCTTATCAGACTGCACACGCTTGCGTCCCATAGGCTGGTATTTGCCAGGATAAACAGCCGTTCGATGATGTTTTTAAGTTCACGGACATTGCCGGGGAATTCATAGTTTTGCAGGTAATCCAGAAAGGAAGCATCGATCACTGGCTTCTTCCGCTTGGTTTCATAGGTATAGAGGTCTATAAAGTGATGCACCAGAATTTCAATATCTTCCCTCCGGTTCTTCAGCGGGGGTATATATATTTCCAAAGGATTCAAGCGATGAAACAAGTCCAGCCTGAATTCACTCCGCTGGATAAGCTCAAAGATATTGCGGTTTGTGGAAGATATAATCCGGCAATCAAAGCTCACTTCCTTCGTTCCCCCCACCGGCGTAACTCTGCGGGATTCTATAGCACGTAGCAATTTAGCTTGAATCTCCAATGGCATCTCTGTGATCTCATCCAAAAAGAGCGTGCCTTTATTTGCCTGCACAAAAAAGCCATTGGTATCTGATATTGCCCCGGTAAAAGAGCCTTTCTTATGTCCGAAGAGCTCACTTTCCACCAGATTGGCACTAATGGCAGAAGCATTTACCGCCACAAACGGAAAGCTCCGTCGCAAGCTATTTTGATGTATCATCTGAGCAATGATTTCTTTACCGGTACCGGATTCACCTATCAAAAACACGTTGGTATTAGGATTCTGAGCTGCCAACAAGGCAGAGTTTATCACCTTCTGATAAGCATCACCCCTCCCGACGAACTCCAGATTATCCCTATCCAGATAGTCTTTAGAGCTATGTGTCTCGGTCTTATCTATCTTTTGATCGTGGGTGTAGAGTTCCAATATCTGCTGTTGGGCTGCTAATGTCTTATCGTTCGTAATGTGAGCAATGTATTTCTCGTATGTCTTCGCTACCTCTTTGTGGGCTTTCAAACTACTCTTGAAATCCTTTTGTTTTTCGTACAGCATTGCCAGGTTGGACTGAGCTGAGATCAACACATCAAAGTTCTGTTCCTTTCTATGGTAGTCTATCACTTTCTGCAACAGTTCTTCAGCTTCGTCAAACATCCCCAGATATACCATTGCTAAAGTCTTATTAAGGTTGATGTGCATGCAGTCCGGCACACTATTGATCTGCTCGGCAATTTCGTAGGACTTATTCAAGTATTCCAGAGCTTTGGGTTGATCGTTTTTTTGCCCATAGCAAATGGCATAGTTATTGTAGATATCCATATAGAAGTGCGGGTGTTCAACCTGAAGCGTATCCGCCAATTCCATGCATTGGTCGAAGATCACTATTGCTTCATCCGGCTTTATCTGACACGTTTTGCTGGTAGCAAGATCAAAAGTGAACTGTAGCAGCGCTCTTAAGTTATTACTCTGTTTACAAAGCTCAATCCCTTTGTTTATCAGCTCATCAGCTAACTGATACTTCTTCATTTCCGTGTAAGCCTTCCCCAGATTGCTGATAATCTTAATTCTGCTAGAGCTAACCTCCACCTCTTCACACATCTTTAAAGCAGCGCTAAGATACAGAACCATCGTATCATACTTTTGCTGCACATGATACAATGCGCCGGCTTTACTAAGGATCGTAATGGTAGTATAGGAAGCCGGAAGCCGCTTAGTAAGCCTTATCGCTTTAAGCATATAATCCTGTGCTGCCCCCAGCTCGTTAATATTCAGATAGTAGCTGCCAAAATTACTGAATACCTCTGCCACCAATTCTGCATCCTCAGAGGCTTGTGCATATTCCACCGCCAATTCCAGACACGGTTTTGTCCGATATTTCACTTCACTGTAATAATAGCATCTGCTTAGCAGGATATTACATTTTACCAGCAGGTAGTAATCCTGCATTAACACAGCTTTACTCAACAGGTCTGTGCAAATCTGAATAGCTTCATCAAACTTACCCAGTGCAACCAGTGATTTCGCCTTGAAATACATAAGATGCGACAAGGCACCGGACTCCTTAAACTTTAGGCAAAATCCATCAAAGCCGTCTAAAAACATAGGAGGATTTTCTGCTGACATGATATCTAATTGCTTTAGATCTAACGGCTTTACGCTTGGATTTGTCATCTCTGCTCCTATGGCGTTATACTATAGAATTTCATCACCTCACTATCCCTGAAGATAGTTCAACATACCATGTAACATCTGCTTGCGATTGACATTTGTGTCAATTTATTTCTCATAAACCATGCATGCAGTGCCGGAACGGGATAATAAGCATACCTGCTGAACTTGCCCTTTAGGGCTTAAGATGTAAAGCCCACAGTGCAGGCAGCGCCGGAACTGTGGGAAACATGCGCACCTCCCCCGTCCAGCCCCTCGGGGGCGATACAAAACTCTACACACCTACACCCACCCAACCCCTCTGGGCGTCACAAACCCACATACCCGCAAACCCGCCAGCGCTACAATCATTCTGTTTCGCCGTAGGGCACCAAACCAAACGCTCTTAACATTCCATGATACTCATCCATGTAATCTTGTGTTTCGTGGTGTTTCGCCTGATTGCGGATGTAATTTTTCACCTGTGGCAAATTGGATAACCCCACGGAAAATGCTCCATACCCTTCCTGCCATCCAAAATGCGGATTATGGTGTTGATGCACCCATTTGCTGCTGCTCGCCTTCAAATTGCGCAGGAAGGTGGCGATATCCATTTCGCGCGGTAGGGTGCACAGGATATGGATATGATCCATCGTCCCGTTAATGATGATTGGTTGGCTTTGCAGGTTTTTTAGGATCCCACCCAGGTAGGCGTAAAGATCATTCTGCCATGTTGGGACGATATGAGGTTCCCTGTTCTTGGTGGAGAAAACCAAATGCAGGTAAACCACGCTTACGGAGTGTGCCATGTTTCTCTCCTTATAACGCCCCCGGGGGGCTAATTTATGTGTTTGACGGTTACCCACCGTTCCGGCTCCGCCTTAACGGTGGGCTTTGCATCTTATGCCCTAAAGGGCAGATACATTGCACAGCATATTCAGATGCATTTCACCACATATATTGACACAATTCAATGCATATTCAGACACATTTCATTCTGCGGATGGTTGGTGTTTATGTCAAATCGATTCTATGAACACCTATATGGGCTGGTAATCGAACAACAACATCTCTAAGTATCATATTATTGATTCATTTCAATCCTTTTCAGCATGATTTGTTATGGTTTTTTGAAAGGATGGCTCTCCACATCGATGCTTCCAATATTTATTTTACCTCATCACTTCACCACTCCTTCACTTCATTACAAAGGAAACTACCAACCTCACCTAAACCAACCCCTGGTCATCCGCAGGCGATTCCCTCGTGATTCCCTCGTCCCACCCGGGAATCACCACGGGTTCACGAGGGCGTCACGAGGCGTTATAGGTAGGGAGCTATGCCCATGGTTATTTTGGTGTTAGATATATGACAAAGTGTCTATGAGCACTTGTGACAGGTTAACACCTGTTGATATTGAATGGTCTGGATTCCTGCCTCCGCAGGAAAGACAGAGAGTTAAAGCAGCAAAGACAGGGAGAAAAAGCAGGAAAGACAAGGAGTTAAAGCAGGAAAGACAGAGAAACAATGCAAGTAAGGCTTGACTTTTTAACGGGCTACAAATTCCTTTACCCTGTGACTTGATGGTGCTTAGCACAAGGTAATAGGGAATTCCGTTAGATTCGGAAGCGGTCTCCGCCACTGTAAGCAGCACATGGTTTAAAGGCGTCACTGTCCATGGATGGGAAGGTGCCTTTTAAGCGCAATAGCGCAAACTGCTGCAAGCCAGGAAACCTGCCACAAGTTTGGAATATGCCTACGGGGAAATGGGCAGCCTCCAAAACGTTCATCTCAAGTCACAATAAACTAAACGAGGTGAACATAATGAATCTTACAAATAAAGCCGGCTTGCTCCCTAAAGCCCTTCTGATGGCAGTTTTCATGCTATTCTCATGCCTTGCTATGGCGGAAACCTTGTATGTGGTAAATTCGCAATCCCGCACCTTAAGCAGCATTGACACCAGTACTGATGCGGTTAATAACAGCTTTGCAGCTTTGGGGAATGTGCCTAATAAGATTGTTGTGGATGAGGATTACATCTGGGCGGTGAATTCGGGCGATAACGCCGTGCAAAAGATATCCCGCACTAATGGTGCAACGCTGGCGAATATATTTGTCGGGGCGGGCAGCAATCCCTGGGATGCGGTGAAACACCAGAACAACCTGTATGTAAGCGGCTTGTTTACGGGCAAGGTGTATCGGATAAATACCATCAGCGGTGCAGTGACGGGAAGCGTTACGGTTGGCACGGCTCCTGAGGCTCTGCATGTTATCGGCAACAAGCTGTATGTAAGCAATGCGGGGAATTATGCGCAGAATTATGCGGGGAGTTCCGTATCCGTGATAGATCTGGAAAGTTTTAGCGTTACGGCTACGATCCCGGTTAATGCCAATCCGCAGTATCTTGCCTCTTACAATGGCATGCTGCATGTGTCTTGCACCGGTAATTGGGCGGATGTAACGGGGGTGATCTGCATCATTGATAGCTCCACAGATACGCTAACTAATACCATCAATGTGGGGGGGACTCCGGGATGTTTGTGGCTGGCAAATCCCGAGCTTGCTTTGGTTGCAGATAGCAATGGGGCATATCTATTTAGCTATAATACCGGCACTTATCAGCTTCTGCACGGTTCTGGGAATCCTATTACTGATGGCGGTTCTGAGGTAGTAGGCAATAGTAATATAATCGCTGTGCTGAAGCCAAATTGGGGTGGAAATGGCACTGTTAAGCTTCTGCATCAGGATTTGAGTGCATGGAAACAATATAGCGTGGCAATGATGCCCACCGATCTGAAGCTTGGCAGAAGCCCGAGCAGTAACGATGATCAGGTGTTGGTGGCAAAACCTGTGGTGGCGTATCCCAATCCGGTGAGACAAGGAGCTGCCCTAAAGTTTTCCGGCACTGCTGCTCTGCATGGAGAGCTGGGCATATACAATGTGAAGGGGCAGATTGTGGCGAGCTATCCCTATACGGGGAAGGATGTTATCCTGCCGGATTTGAGGCTGCCAAGCGGAGTGTATTTATACCGTATGCAGGATCGGCTAATAGGCAGGTTTGTGGTTGTGAAGTAGCAGGGAAGCTATTAAAATAATCGATTTATTGAAATTGGACTTGACATATATCGTAGATAGGGAAGTGTTGCAACTGATTCTCAATATAAGGAAGTCCACATGCAAGAACATGAGCAGATATTCAGGGAGTTTCTGGCAAGAAAGGGGCTGAAGCTTACCTTGCCGCGTAAGTTTATCTTGGAGGAAGTCTTCAGGCTGCATCAGCACTTTAACGCAGAAGAGCTGTATGCCAAGGTGAAGCTTGTTACCAGGGATGTGTCGCTTGCTACGGTTTATCGCACTCTGCCGTTGCTAACAGAGGCTGGCTTGGTGCAGCATGCTTTACGCAGTTCGGGAAGAGACAGGTTCGAGCATATTTATGGGCATCCTAAGCATGTGCACTGGCTGTGCAGTAATTGTGGGGCGATTCAGGAGACCGATTTGCAGGCTTTGATGCCAGCGATTAAGACGCAAGCAGAAGCGATACACTTTAAAACGGATGATATAGAACTTAGCATCAGAGGCTTATGCTGGAAATGCAGTATAATTGAGAATGAGAATCATAATGGTGAGAAATAAGCCAATCATTGCCCTTGCCGGTAACCCTAATGTGGGTAAAACTTCCCTTTTCAATGCCTTAACAGGCGCAAGGCAGACAGTTGGCAATTGGCCTGGGGTTACGGTGGAGCACAAGTCCGGTACTGCGACTCACCAAGGCAAGCACTATGAAATTATAGACTTACCGGGGATATACTCTCTTTCGGGGGGGAGCCCGGATGAGCAGGTGGCGCGTTCCTATATCTTGAATGAAAAGCCGGATCTGGTGATAAATATCGTGGATGCCAGCAATCTGGAGCGCAACTTGTACCTGACGGTGCAGCTTATGGAGCTTGGCGCACCGATCCTGATGTGCCTTAGCATGACAGATATTGCCGAGCGGAACGGGATAAGTGTGGATCTAAAGCATCTGGCTTCCCATCTAGGGTTCCAGGTGGTGGCACTGGTGCTGAATAAGCAAATGGATTTGGATGCTTTGCTGGAAAAAGCAAGGCTGAATCTGGAAGATCCCCCTCAGCCACAATGCATTCATTATGATGAAGTGGTGGAGCTTCATCTGGATAATATCCTGCGTTTGGCAGGGGAATCCGGCATGCTACCCAAGCCGTCAGTGGTAGGCAAAGAGGATAAAGAAGCACGCGCAGAGCGGATTTACAGCTCCCTGCTACAGAGCAGATGGATTGCTGTGAAGCTGATTGAGGGAGACTTTGAACTTAGCAGGATGCTGCCAGAGGCGGTAAAACCCGCGGTGCAGAAAGAGATTGCAGCGATTGCCAAGCACCGGGGGCAGGAGCCCGCTGCGGTGATTGCCGATGACCGTTATGGCTTTATCCGTGGCTTGGTGAAGGATGTGGTTAAACGCAGGAGGGTTAGCCAGTGGACTTTCTCCGACGGCGTGGATAAGGTGGTGCTGAGCGGAGTGATTGGCTTGCCGATTTTCTTTGCAGTGATGTATCTGGTATTCCTGATTGCGGTGAAGGCAAGTGAGCCGGTTATCGGCTTGATAGATGGCGGTTTAACTTGGCTGTTTGTGGATCAGCTTGGGGCTTTGCTAAGCATGTTAGCATTTCCGCAATGGCTGAAGTATTTGCTAAGCGATGCTTTGGGTGGCGGGATAGCTACCATAGGCTCTTTTGTTCCGCCGATCTTCTTTATTTATATTAGTTTGTCTATCCTGGAGGATTCCGGTTACATGACGCGGGCGGCGTTTATAGCTGATAAATTCATGCGCAAAATTGGGCTGCCGGGAAAGGCGTTTATCCCCTTATTAGTTGGTTTTGGTTGCACCGTTCCGGCGATTATGGCTACACGGACGCTGGAAAGCCCCAGGGACAGGGTGTTTGCGTCTATACTTACGCCTTTTGTATCCTGCGGGGCAAAGCTGCCGGTTTATACCTTTCTGGGGATGCTGTTCTTTCCGAAACGGGCGGATCTGGTGATCTTCGGGCTGTATATGTTCGGGATCGTGATGGCGATGCTGACGGGATTTATGCTGAAAAAGACGGTGTTTCGCAGTGAGCCGGGTAACTTTGTGATGGAGCTACCGCCATATCATGTGCCTACCCTAAACGGGATTCTGTTGCATACCTGGCACAGACTGAAGGATTTTATTCTGCGTGCGGGTAAGACGATTTTGCTGGTGATAGTGATAATCAATATCTTGCAAGTGATTACCTTACCGGTCGGTAAGAATAATGAACCTGTCCCTGTGCTGGAACTTGGCGGGAAGGCATTGACCCCTCTGCTGATGCCGATGGGCATAAGGGCGGATAACTGGCAGGCGAGTGTAGCACTGATCAGCGGACTCTTTGCCAAAGAAGCCATTGTTGGGACAATGCAGAGCCTGTATCAGGGGAAAGCAGTCGATGCGACGGGCGAGGAAGCTGATGCAGAGGTAGGGGGCAAGATCATGAAGGCATTTGGCAGCACTGCATCGGCAATAGCCTTCCTGGTGTTTGTGCTTTTGTATTCGCCGTGTGCGGCTGCGCTTGCCATGCTGTTTCGGGAGCATGGGTATAAGTGGATGCTGTTTGCGTTTGCCTATCTTACTGCCCTGGCTTGGATGGTGGCAACCCTTGTATATCAAATCCTGGTGTTTGATGCATATTCAATATACTGGATAGCAATGTGTGTGGGTGCTTTTGGGCTGATTTATTACAACTTGCGAAGCATTGGGAGAAGACATGTTTAACGATAGGAACAGAGCAAGACTTCGACGTTTTGGCAGGCGGTTTATGCACAGAAACGTGCAATGCCCCTGTGCTGCAGGTGATTGCCTTAGCCTGGCGCAGGTACCTGAAGGGCAGAGTGCCGTGATATCTTGCAATAAGAACCTGAACACGATCGAGCGGGGATTTTATCTGGGAATGAAGATCAGTATGTTCAGAAACGATACTGGTGAACCGAATCTAATTGTAGCAGTGGGAGATGCACGCTATGTGTTGGATAGGCGCATCGCACAGGAGATAAGGGTTCGGATAGTATAAGGCTATCGGATGGGTCGCTGGTATATGCGGAAGCGTTTATATATCTTTCCCCCGCCACGTTCCATTTCGCCACGTACCTGAGTATTGCTTTCCAGTTCGTGATGGCTGTCCCAGTTTAGTAAACCTGCTTTGCTGCAAGATTCCAACAGCGAGTAACCCATAAGTAAATCCACGCCTTTGCCTCGGTAAGAATCTTTGATTGCTCCCATGTAAAGATCGAGTTGGGTGGCTTTCTTCATGGCGGAGAGGATGTGAATAAAACCGAAGGGGAACAATCTGCCTTTGGCTTTAATTATTCCCTTAGAGAAATTCGGCATGGCTACGATGAAGCCTACTACCTCTCCTTCGGGATTAACAACCACTTTGATGAACCTGGGATCGACAGCAGGCAGGTAACGATTTGCTAAATCCCGCATCTCGTGCTCTTCAAAGGTGGAATAGCCATAGAGGTTGATAAAGGTCTCGTTCATGAGGCGGAAGATAGGCAGGATATACTTTTTAAGCTGACTCTTCTTGGTGAAATCGAGCAAGCGTATCTCCTTACTCTGGCTTTTACGGAGGAACATTTTGTGGTATAGCTCTGTCTTTGCCTCGGCAACCTGAACGTTATACACCACATAGTCCACTTCTTTGCTGAAACCAAGCTTGTCCATATACTTAGGCATGGATTGCCGGTTCTGGAATGATGCCAGGGTAACAACCTCATTAAAGCCCTCGATGATGAAGCCTTCAGGATCTTCCTCAGTGAAGCCCATGGGACCTATCAGCTTGTTCATGCCTTTGGCTTTTGCCCACTTTTCTACAAAGCTGATGAGGGAATCTGTAACTTCCAGACTGTCTATGGCGTCAATATAGCCGAAACGGGCATTCAGGCTTCCGGAGAGCTGGTTGAAGCGTTTGTTGATTATCCCGGCAACTCTTCCTACGAGCTTTGTACCATCGTAAGCTAGAGCGAAGATATAATCACAATATGCATGAGACGGATTGCGCTTGGAGTCGAAACTCCTTTTGTCATCGGCATAAATGGGCGGAACCCAATTGGGGCGATCTGCATTTAGCTTTTCCGGCAGATAAATGAATTGCTTCATCTGGTGTGGAGTTTGAACTGCTTTAACTACTATCTTCAATTTTGACCTCTATTATTTGGCTTGAATAAAAAAGCGAAACAATGGGGACTTACCCATAGTTTCGCTCATCCTGTCAATAACAAACTTAGGCTGGTATTGGCATAACGATGGCTATTTAGCTGCTAATCTCTATACGCCCTTACCTGGTAGAAGCGGGTTGTGGATGGGCTTTCACTCCAGGTGAACAGGCTAGTGCTATCAATTTGCACAAAGCTTCCTTGTGGGGTATCGCTGGCTTCAATGAGATAAGATGTGGCGTTTGGTATCTCGTCCCACGAAAGCGTTACATTGCCGTCAATAATGCTGATTGTAACATTGGGGATATCTAGGGTTGGAGGGGCTTGCAACAAGTCTATCTCCAGGTTACCGCTTCCACTTAAACCACTTATAGATAAAGAAGTTTGGGTTTCTGAAGTAGTGAAGGTCGAGGCATCGGTTTCCACGCTGTTAAACCTGTATAGCACTGTGGCGGGGCTGTAACCCAAGCCGGCATGATTAAGAGTGTAGGCAGCGTTATAGGCAGAGGAATTGGAGCTTGTGAAGCTGTATCTGATCCCGCCTGTAATTGCGCTAACGGTTACGGCAAAATCATCGCTGCTGCTTACAACAGGGTTAATAACGACGCTATTGTTTGTATAAACGCTTAAGACAGGGATTAGCACAGTAGTTTCTGCTCCACTGATGCAGGTGTTGGCACCGGTGCCTTGTACGCTTGCTGTGGTAACTGCTTCTATAGTATTGGAATTACCTGTAGTAAAGCTGCTGTTCTCAGCACGCACCCGGTAGGAATAAGTAGTTTCAGGTTCAAGACCAGATATACGGGCTACATTACCGGTTACAAGCAAGTCTTGATATCCGGCTACAGGTGTGGAAGCACCGCCTATGCTGTGGGTTCCAAGGTCAGATACGGTATCTATGGCAAAGGTATCCCATTCGGTAGCGAGAGTGGGAAAACCTGTTCCACTAATATCCATCGTTACCCCGGACAATACTTCACTTTTTCTGCGCAGTGTCTGGTTGGTTGCACTAATGCTACCGCTACTCCAATAAGTAGCATCGCCGATATTGCCAAAGATATCGTAATATGTTGTATCAGTTCCTATCACTTGTACTAAGGCAACAACATCGTTGCCGTTAAAATTAGTCGCTGTGCTGTTGGTAGCCGTAACACCTTCGGGAAGTGTAAGCACAGCACTGGAGTTCTTGAACACCAAACAGCTGTTGTTCGGCATTATTCCACTAAGGGAATGGGTATTATTGGGAGACTTGGCTCCATTGGCAAACAGGAGAAGTTTGTAGTTGGTTAAATCTACATCCATTCCGGTTCCATTATATAACTCCACATACTTATTGTTACTGTTGCCTTCCACATACTCGCTAATAATAATACTTGTTGTGTTTCCACCGCTTCCGGCAAACACATCCAAACGGTAGTTATCTGCTCCACTTACTGCTTCCCATCTGGCGGTGAAGCCTTCATGAGAGATAGCCGTGGCATCGCCGGCAACTGGAGGATCAAGCACTACAATGGCACTTGTAGTAACAGTGATTGGGCTGGAATATGAACCTGCGCTGGCGTTATAGATAGCTTTCACCCTGTAGTAATAATTGGTGCCTTGGGTCAAACCGCTTATGTCTAAATTTGTTGCACTTACTGTATAATTCTGGTAAGCTCCGACAAAGCTGCTGAAATCACTTGCTGTAGAGAGGTCAAACTGGTAGTCTGTGATCCCTGAAGCAGCATTCCAGTTGGCGGTAAAACCGGTATAACTTATGGAGGTTGCAGCGGTGGCAACAGGAGTAGGAATGTCGTTATCCACTATTTCCAAGGTAAAGCTTCCATTGGTGCCAATTACTGCACTGCTCCCCCCGCTTACATTGGCAAGCGAGAACACAAGCGTTTCGGTTCCTTCCAGCAGGCTGTCGTTGGTAATTGAAACACTGGTGGTTTGGTTGGCACTGCTGTTTGCCGGAAAAGTGAGAGTGCGGGTGCTGTAATTGCCAACATCAGCGGCTGAGCCGGATGTTAAAGTTATCTGTGCAGTGGTTGCCGTAGTAGCGCTGGGATTGGCAATTTCCACAGTAAGGATTACACTACCATCAGCTTCGTTCACTTGCGCACTGGTAGGATTAAATTGAACGGTTGTGGCAGGTACTGCACCTCCCCAGATGGAGGATACATATTCAGGATGGTCAATAAAGGGGTTGCGGTTACCCTGTAAATTTTTAATGCGATTGTTACGAAGAGCTTCCCAAGCATCGGGTGGATCGGAAGCATGCCAGGCTAACAGGGTTGAAAGCTTGCCATAGAATGGCTGATTAGTTCCTGCATCGCTATAGATATAATCCACCAATTCCAGATCATAGCTTGTGTCGACACCATCATAGCGAACCGCCATATAAAATATCATTCTGGCAACATCACCTTTATCTGCATCGCGTGGCTCGAAATCGTCTGAGGTTCTATACTTGCAATCTGTTGCACCGGTATAACCGGCGGGAGGAGAAGCATCAGTGTAACTGGTCGTACCATTGTCAAAATCACGGTTGCTTTTAAATGAATTGACCGTTGCATCGCATGGTCTTAGATGATGCAAATCTGTTCCGGCAGGCGCAGTATTACCAAAATCTCCATGACTTTTACTCCAAGTATGTTCTTTGTTCCAATCTGTTACTCCACCCCCATAGCTGGATTTTGGAACGCTCCAACCAGTATAAATCTCAATAACATTATTGGTATTATTGGGGTCTTCGTCTGTTATTTTCATTTGAGTTTCAAGGTTAGTGTACGAGAATTGGGTTGTATGAGTACTGTGAAGAATAGTATGCAACCCGTTCTTTAGGGCATTACCGGTAAGCCCTGAGACAGAATTATAGTAGCCGTCGTAGGGATCGTTAGCAAGCGTTGTGGCGGTAATGGTGCCGGAGTTCGAACTGGTGCCATTAGCATTGTACGCCCGCACCCTATAATAATATGAGGTGCTTGCATTTAGACCGCTAACTGCTTGGCTGGTTGAGCTTACGGTCAAATTGTTATATCCTGATAGCATCGTACCAAAACTATTAGAAGTTGATACATCCAAGCGATAGCTGGTAGCACCAGAGGCAGCATTCCAGTTGGCGGTGAAGGAGTTAACGCCTATATTGGTGGCAGCAGTGGCGGTAGGTATCGCCGGGGGAGAGTTGCCGGAGGTGGAAAAGCTGTATTCCTCGCCGTAAGCCGTTCCTTGGCTGTTGGTCGCATAAGCGCGGTAGTAGTATAATGTAGAAGCGGTTAGTGAGGATAAACTGCTTACAAAGCTCCCTGTTCCACTACCATCGTTGCTTAGGTAGTTGCTGATAGTGGGATTTGCAGATATGTTCCAACACACCCCGCGGGCAGTAACTGAAGCTCCCCCGTCGGAAGTTACATTACCTCCGGATGTTGCACTAGTGGCGGTTACATCCGTTACTGTGGCAGTGGTTACAGATGGGGTGGTCAAACCTGCATAATCAGTCAATGTTATGTCGTCAATATTCAATCGGTTGCTGCTTGTTCCTGTTTCGGTGGCACGCTTGATTCGAACCCTTACGTTGCCAGAGACATTAACTGCAACGGAAAACTGTTGCACAACATCTGAGGCGGGAGAGGTGAAGCTGGAACCAACCTGCGTCCAAGAGCTGCCATCGTTAAGGCTGTATTCTGCCTTCCAATCCACCTGAGCATCTGTGCCATATCTTCTGTAATAGAATGATAAAGTTCCCAAACCATTTGCTTTGTTCGCCAGCATAGAGATCACTGAAGTACCATAACCTCTCATTCTGGTCGAGCGAACACCGTTCTTCCAGTCTGCAGCATCAGTTCCGATCAGGGCATCTGTCAAGTTCCATGATATCCCGCTTAGGGTAACATTACCTGAGGCATAGGCGGTTTTGGTCTCTCCGGTTCCCTCGAAATTTACAAGGTATTGTCCCCATACAAGGCTAAAAGCCATCAGGACAAGTGTAAACACAATAATCCGTTTCATTATCTATCGCTCCTTAAGCATTAAATCATCTTCGTTCCCACAAATCCTATCCGACTCACGGGGTAATATTTACATACAAGTTACGTTCCAAAACCGCAAGTAAAGTTGATAGTTCGATTATGCTGTATTGCAAGCAAATAAGTAAACAAATCTACTCTGATACGAATTGATACCTGTGGCAGAAATGGTACAAGAGCCGATTTTATTACACAAACACATAGAAATTCATTGCATTATGATGAGAAACAAAGTAGCTTATTATATAGTACGGTTAAAATTACTTAAAAGAAGGATGGGAAAATGCCGGTACCATTTAACATTAAGCGAATGATTGATACGGAAATACGTTTCCCCCAGCGTTTTACTGCCATGGTAACAAAAGATTGGGGTTTCATTTTTTGGAATGAGGGCAACAAAGCTTCTCATGACAGCAACCATGCCGTGATTACAGATTTCATCGGAGTGGAAAGCTCGGTTAGAGAACTGGAGTTTTTCTATAAAAGCAAGGGTATTTCACCTCGCGTGTATTCTTCTTTAAAAGCTAATGAACTGGATCGGGTTCGCCCGGCTCTTGAAGGGCACGGCTTTACAATTCAGATGAAGGATGATGAATACTTTGTTCACGACCACGAGAGCGTCCTGCACCCTGTGGATGACCTGCATATTGATAGAGTAAAAAAGCTGGATATCAATATGATGGAAACTATTGCCGTGGAGTTTGGCGGGGACTGGACTATCAAGGTAGTGGAGAAACACTTACAGCACCCCTCTTATCACTTGTTAGGTGGTTTTGCGGATGGAGAGCTTGCTTCCCTTGCCTCAGTAAGCGTTTATGCAGGCTACAGCAGAGTAGATGACGTGTTCACCCGCAACAAATTCCGCGGTAAAGGTTTTGCCGGTGCCATGATCCACAACCTGATTAATTACCACCGTGGTCTCAGCGAAAACTATCTATACCTCTATTCGGATAACCCGGCAGCGATTAAAATATACGAGAAAGCCGGATTCTCCCGTGTTCCTCAGGATTTCAAAACCTGGATTGCATATAAAGAGTAGGGGTTAATCCCTCAATAGCATACTTTTGCGTATAACGGTGTTTGCACCTGCTTTCATGCGGATAATGTAAGCACCGGACGGGCATTCTTTGCCGTTATCGTCCTTCGTATTCCAGCTTTCTTTCCAGTTTCCCGCGACTTTTCTTGCCGGACTGAAGCTGGTCACTTTCTGCCCTTTAAGGTTAAACATTTCAAAGCTTACCTCAGCATCCTGTTTCAGGGTATAGTCCATTTCCAGGCTGTTACGGAAAGGATTAGGGTAGCAAGTAAGGCTTGGAGAAGCTATGACAGGGCTTAGCTCATCATTGTTAGCTACACCGGATTGAACTGTCCACTCCACATTGTGCGCTATACTATCCGAGGAACTTACATAGCAACGAACATGGTTACTCCCATTAGTGGCGAAAGCTGTTTCAAACACCATGTCATTCTGTCCGTTTTGCAGGACATTATTTACATACCAGTTATAGCTAAGCTGGGCTGTGTTAGCATAGGCTTCCACCATGAAGGTAACAGACTCGCCGGGGTTGCAGGGTATCGTGGATGCATTATCGGGATATACGCTATTGATACTCAGATCCAGCATGCGAAGCTGGTAGATATTCACGGGCGTGATGGGTCTGTCATTCACACCCACAGGCACCAAACCAATTGCCTGAACAATATCCATGCCCTCGATTATTTTACCGAATATGGCGTAGCGTCCGTCTAAAGTGGGTCTGGGAACCAGAGTTATATAATACTGGCTTCCGGCACTATTGGCAGCACCAGTATTTGCCATAGCCAGAATACCAGGTTGATCATGGTGTAACAATGGGCTAAACTCATCATCGATGTTGTAACCGGGACCGCCATAACCGGTGCCGTAAGGACAGCCGTCCTGAATCATAAAGCCAGCTATCACACGATGGAATATCTTGTTATTGTAGAAGCCATCATTGGTGAGATCTATGAAGTTATTGGCAGTAATGGGCACAATCTCATTGTAAAGTTCAGCGGTAAAACTGCCCATGGAAGTGTGCCAACGGGCAAAGGCAAGTGACTGAGCAGCAGCGGGAAGCAAAACCAGGCAGAGGGCAATGCAAACAATGATTAAGGGTTTCATCATACCATTCCTTGTTACAGATATTATGGATCTCATTATCTGTATTGCTGTTGTGGGTGTCAAGCAGAATAATCGTCTTATTGGTTTCTCCTTCCTTGCACCTCCGCTCCCGCATCGAACCGGGGTTCATCGGGGGTTGATCGGGCAAAAGCCCGTTGAGCTCATGGTCAGTTACTCTGCGGTACGGCTTTGGCAAGTAAGGTAGCTGCGGACATCTTGTCTGCAGGGAGATGGCATTAACCATGTAAATGATTATTGAGTCCGAAATTCTTGTTGACAGCTTATATGGTTACGTGGAAAATGAAACTAGGTTCTTTGTGATAGGAGTAGTATTCCATTTGTGGAGCAGAGGCAAAATGAGGAGATATTATGAGAACGTTTTGTTTACTCAGTTTTGTGTTATTATCCGTGATCCTATCGGGAGTTTCGGTTACCTTTCATAACGAAGACCAGCTAATGCAATACACCGATACCTGGATGTTCAATTCGGGAAGCGGTGATGATCCCTTCTACCGCGGTTATG
>CAYSGM010000001.1:0-81019 GCA_964430595.1 uncultured Candidatus Cloacimonas sp. | reverse complement strand
GATAAACACCTTGTTATACAAGCACAAGGTGCGCACTATTGAAGAACTAATGGAGCTTTTCACTCAGCGATCCCTCCAGCTGTCCTCACTAAGCAACCAGCAAGAAGCTATTTCTCAATTAGAAAAGCAACTTGATGATGATTTTTCGCTACTTCAAAAAAAGGGTGATGAACTATCTCATAAAAGGCATTCGGCAGCAGACTTGTTGAAGGTGGAGCTTGAAAATGGCATCCGTAGCCTCAGCATCCCCAATGGCAGATTTGAAATTAGGATTGACAAAAAAAGCAAAGCTGAAAAGATACTGTCCGAGTATATCTCTGCTGTTTCAGAATCAGGACAGGATACTTTGCAGTTTATGTTCTCGGCAAATCCGGGCTTCGATTTAAAGCCCTTAGCTGCTGTTGTAAGCGGGGGTGAGCTATCCCGGATATTGTTGGCGATCAAGAAAGTGCTTGCCAGCAGGATACCCGAAAAACTGATAATTCTTGACGAGATAGATTCAGGGATTGGTGGTAAGACTGCCGGAAACGTGGCAGAGTTTATTGCCAGTTTATCAAAGCGTCAGCAGACCTTGTGTATAACGCATTTGGCTCAGATCGCAGCGGTGGCAGATTGTCATATTGCCATAACCAAAGACAAAGTGGATGCCCGCAGTACGGTCAGCATGCAAAAGCTGGATTCGGACAAGCGATTACATGAGATTGCCAGAATGCTGTCTGGCAGTATTAGTTCCACCGCGGTGGAGCATGCAAGAGAATTAATAAGTGACATAAAACAAAGAGGTTAAAGTGGACAAGAAAACAAAGAGCAGAGTGAAAGGAATTGCGATATTTATCGTATTTTTGGCAATAGCAACATCGATAATCGATTATAAAAACAAGGAAGTCAAGACCCAGAACTTTAACTTCAAGCCCTCACAACAAGAATATCGTGATCTTAAGTTCATCAATAAAGCCCAAGTAAATTTCACCGCTGCGAATGTTCAGAAAGCCCAGGATGAGATTAGCTCCATAATCTCAGAGAAATCCGTTAAACAAGTGCTCAAGCAGAACGAATCCTCTTTTGGAGCATACCTTTTCAGCGTCCCTCAGAACCAGTTACCTCAGGTTATCGAAAGACTTCGCGGTTTCGGCGTGATAAACTCCCAAACAGAGCAGATAGATACTTCATTGGTGAATATAGATTATGATAGCGAAACAGACCGTTTAGCATCATATGAAAAAGAGCAAGTTGATTTGAACGCTGTTCGTTTTCCCACAGACTCTCAAAACAGGCGCAAAGAGGCTTTGCATAGCCTTATTCACCAGTCTCGTCTGAATCTTGATAAACTTAAAGATGCCGAAAATGTCCTGCTCTACATTGCTCTATCACCCTTGCAGAAGGAAAGCAATGCTCTGATTATCATAAAGACTATGTCTCTTAGCTTTTTCTCCTGGCTATGCATATATGCTGTGGGGATGGTTATAGTTTATTATGGAACGAGATTGTTGATGTATTTCCTTGCCGCAATCGGTATCAAAGGACTTAGTGCCAATGGCGTGGGTGGCAGTTATCAGTATGGCGGTTATGGCTCCTATGGCAGAAGTTACACAGGAAGATACGGTTCAACGGGTAGCAAACGGAAAGTAAAACGTGTGTATAAAGATAAGCAATCTACCCCAACATCTACAGACAAAGACAAATAAATCTTGGAATTACAGGAGATAGTATGAACTTACTTGCCTGGCATGTATGGATGATGATAGGGATCGGTTTTGTAATAATCGAAATATTTGATCCCGCCTTCTTTTTTATCTGATTGGGAATCGGTGCCATCCTCACCGGATTGTTTAGCATGTTTCCCTTGATAGGTGACAGCATCCCATTGCAAATACTAATCTTTGCAATACTTAGCTTCATCTCCTTTCTGTTCATGCGCAAACTTGGCAAGAAGATCCTTACCAACACTGGTGGGGAAACTAATGTTTATGCGCTGAAAGGGAAAACCGGTATCGTCACCAAAGAGATTCCCCGCGAAGGTAAAGGATTTGTGAAGGTTGGCGGTGAGGAATGGTCGGCTGTGGTAGAAGACCAACAAGAAGTGGAACTTGGGGCTAAAGTTATCGTGCAGGGTATTGACGGGAACAAGCTTATAGTTGTAAGAAAAGTAACCTAACACTCCCAACAGACACTTAACCTCCCCATAACATGTCGGATTAAGCTGCCTTCCCGGCATCTCCCTTGCATGCCGACCTCTAACAAACCTCACCTTGACCTCACAAAGAGAGGTTAGGGTGAGGTTTGATACAGGTTATCCTGCCTGCACGCATACCACAACTGCTTGAAAAATACAGCCATAGCCTTAGCATTGCCCACCCATTGCCCTCTTTGTGGGCAATGAGTGGCTTATGTTAGGGCAATTCCTGCAAGTATGATAGAATGCTTCCTTGCCTGCTGACCCCTATAAACCCCACCTCTCTCATTCTCTTCTTTCCTCTTAGAGGCATTACTCTATCTCTATTTGGGCGTTTCGGCGAACGCAACTACTAATCAAACTCCTATTCTTTGGCAGAATTCATGGATAGGGCAATCCGCGCAGCGTGGTTTACGGGGGGTGCAGAGGTTCTGTCCGAAGGCAACCACATAGGAATTTATGTTCAGCCAGTGCTTTTCAGCTAGTTTCTCCCTTAGTGCCATCTCACTTTCGAAAGGATTTGCGGTTTTTATATATCCCCAACGGTTACAGATGCGGTGCACATGCACATCAACGCAAATGGCAGGCAAGGAAAAAGCTACCGCCCTGACCAGATTGGCAGTTTTACGTCCCACCCCGGGCAGGAGCAGCAGATCATCTATCTCGCTTGGGATAATGCCGTTGAACTGAGTGTTTAACACACTCGGCAATTCTTTTAAATGCTTGGTTTTAGCATTATGAAAGCCCACCTGGTAGATGATGGCATCCAGTTCTTCATAGCTAAGCTTATTAAAATCATCCGCGTTATGCACGGTTTGGAACAGGACATTTACTACTCTGGCAGTGGTTTCGTCCTTGGTTCTGGCGCTTAAGATGGTGGCAACCAGCACCTTAAACGGATCTTTGGTCTTTGCCTGGATAAGATCAACGATGGGCGTTTTCACGCTGTGGAAGTGCTTCTCCAGCCTTTCCATAACGATGTCTATGTCGGTTGTCCGCATGATTTCACTCGCTTCTTTCGTATTTGCATGACATGTGAAAAATATGTTGCAAGAAATGTAGGGGTGATAAATCTTGTCAACAGCAAAGGAGATATTGATGTGCGGACGCTTTGCACAGGTGATTGTGCATACGGAGCTAAAAAAGCTGCAAGACGAACTAAAACTGATCAGCCAGTCTGAACAGATGGTGCTTTCCTTCAATGTGGCACCTACACAGATGGTGTCTGCAGTTGTGGCAAAGGAAAGTATCCGCTATATCGGCTTTTTCCGTTGGGGTTTGATTCCCTCCTGGATGAAAGAAATCCCTGCGCATGCTATGATTAACATACGTAGCGAAACTATAACCGAAAAGCCAAGCTTCCGTGTTTCCTTTATGCGCCGACGCTGCATCATTCCTGCCAATGGCTTTTACGAATGGCGCAAGAGGGATAAGCAGCCCTTTTTCGTCCATTCTGCTGATGGCGGGCTGATTTATATGGCAGGAATATACGACACATGGGAAAGCCCGGACGGCAGTTTTGTGCCTTCCTTGGGGATAATAACCACAACTTCGGATAGCACCATGGGAGAAATTCACGATCGGATGCCTCTTCTGTTAAGCGCACAAACAAGAAATGTCTGGCTGAACCCCGGCATACAGGATATAGCCACCCTTAGCCCAATTCTTGCGCCTGATCTTGAAGTACAGCTATCTATGTACCCGGTAAGCAGGAAAGTGAATAACATCAGCAATAATGATGCAGAATGTATGCAAGAACTGGCGAATGCTTCGCAACAAACGGAGATATTCCCTTAAATACTCAGGATTAAAATGGATTCGAATTTAAAACAGATACTTGTAATAGACGACGAACTGGCAATACTTGATTGTGTGCGGATGAGCTTAAGATCGGTGCCGCACTATCATATCAGCGTGTGTAACAACCCCGGCGATGCTTTGGAAATAATGCAGACTAAGATGTTTAATCTGGTGATTTCTGATATCCAGATGCCGGGTTTATCCGGGCTTGATGTGCTAAGCGCAGTTGTTAAAATGGATCCGAACCTGCCGGTGATCCTGATAACCGGCGATGCCGATCCCGACAAAATGAGGACAGCAATCCAGCTTGGTGCTTTCGATTTCCTGCGCAAGCCCTTTGAGATTGCCGAACTGCATGTGGCGGTGAAACAAGCCCTCCAGAAAAATATGCTCCTGATTCAGAATGAAAACTACCGCAACCACCTGGAAAGCCTTGTAGAAGAGCGGACACGAGAGCTTGTGGTGGCGCAAAACAAGCTGGAGAAACACTACCTCAATACCATATATGCCATGGTTTACGCTATGGAAGCAAACGATATTTATACCCGGGGGCATTCGGAAAGAGTAACCGTGATCAGCATTATGCTTGGCAAACTCATGAAGCTGGATCAGGAAGAGCTGAAATTGCTGCGCATCGGGGCATTGCTGCATGATTTGGGCAAGATTGGGATTTATAACTCCCTGCTGAGCAAAGATCAAGCTCTTACAATTAGTGAATACGAGATTATAAAACAACACCCGATAATTGGCGAGCGGATTATTGGACCTATAGGTTTGCAGGCACCAATTCATGAGATCATTCTCCAACATCATGAGTGGTATGGCGGGGGAGGCTACCCAAACGGGCTTAAAGGAGAGAGTATATCTCTGTTTGCAAGAATTGTTGCCATTGCAGATTCCTTTGATGCCATGACCAGCCAACGACCCTACCGGATGAATCTTGATCCCTATTCTGCCAGCCTGGAGATAAGAGACAATGTGGATACACAGTTTGATCCCGAGATTGGGATGCTGTTCTATAATAACTACAGAGCAATAATCGAACCTGTAGAGAATGGACCTGCAACACGGGAACTGCTGTTTGATATGTTTTAACTCAAGCTACTGATTTGAAACGACTAAGTAATCTTATATTTAGAAAGGAGTTCGCATGGTAAAGCTGATTACTGCCGATGAGGCAGCATCCATGATCAAACCCGGAAGCAGGGTTGCTATCGGGGGCTTTCTTGCTGCCGGTGCACCGGAGACAATAATAGACGCGCTTGTCCGGCAACAAGTTGGCGATTTGCACATGATTGTAATCGCTTCGGATTGGGAAGATCGCGGAGTGGGGAAACTAGTGGTAAACCACTTAGTAAAGAGTGCCCAAGTATCACATCTGGGAACCAATAAAGCCATTCAAAGCCAGATGAACGCCGGGGAAATAGCCATAGAGCTGGTTCCTCAGGGGACGCTAATGGAAAGGGTTCGGGCATATGGTGCAGGTTTGGGTGGAGTGCTAACCCCTACCGGCTTGGGGACAGTGGTGGAAGAAGGTAAGCAAGTGGTTAACTGCGACGGTAAGGACTATATCGTTGAACCCGCCATAGCATCCGACTTTGCCATTATACGCGCTCATAAGGCAGATAAAATGGGTAACCTTACCTTTAGCAAAACCTCACGCAACAGCAATCCCATCATGGCAATGGCAGGTAGAATTACCATAGCCGAAGTGGATGAGATTGTGGAAATAGGTGAGCTTGATCCGGAGCAGATCGCCTGTCCCGGAGTGTTTGTGAATTACCTCGTTATTACTAAGGAGAGCTAGATGGCAAATGATAAAAGAGCAATGATTGGGGCACGGATTGCCAAAGAATTGAAAGACGGCGATTACGTGAACCTTGGGATTGGGCTGCCTACAGAAGCAGCAAATCACATTCCCCCCGGCGTGCATGTAGTATTCCAATCCGAAAATGGGATGCTTGGCGTGGGACCCTCTCCTGTCACAGGAAGCGAAGACAAGGATTTGGTGAATGCAGGGGGCGGATACATCACAGCCCTACCAGGAGCAAGTTACTTTGATTCGGCTACAAGCTTTGCCATCATCAGAGGCGGGCATATAGATATTACCGTGTTGGGAGCTTTACAGGTAGATCAGGAAGGGAATCTGGCTAACTGGATGATCCCAGGTAAGATGGTTCCGGGCATGGGCGGAGCTATGGACTTGGTAACCGGGGCAAAAAAGGTGATCGTTGCTATGGAGCATTGTGACAAATACGGCAACCCAAAGGTGCTGAAGCAATGCAACCTGCCACTTACCGCTAAGGGGAAAGTAAGCCTCATCATTACCGATATGGCGGTGATGGAGCTGCGCCCGGAAGGCTTAGTGCTATGCGAGATTGCCGATGGACTTACCGTGGAAGAGGTAGTAAAAGCCACGGAAGCGGACCTGGTTATCCCCTGTGTGATAAACAGATTCTAAACGATATAATCCTTAACAATATAGACGTCGTCCTTGCTGATCTGAATTTCTATATGGATGCCGTCCTCAAGATACTCTTCTGCCTTGATCACGGCTATTTCGTGTAGCTTGCTGATCAGGGCAGATTTTGTATAGGGGAGCAGCAGTTTCATAGTCTGGTTGCCCAATACACGCGCTTCCACCTTGGCGAGCAGGGTGTCTATGTTCCTGTCCCCCAATGCAGAGATGAAGGCAGCTTCAGGGAAACGGCGCACAAGTAAGCTTAACAGCTGATCATTGAGATTATCAATCTTGTTAAACACCAGTATTTGGGGGATGTCTATAGCCTTGATCTGGGTTAAAACGGAGTTCACTTCCTGAATGTAGTATTCGAAGCGGTCATCGGCTACATCCACCATGTGCAGCAGCAAATCCGCATCCTGAACCTCCATTAGCGTGGCTTTGAAGGATGCCACAAGGTGGTGAGGAAGCTTGGAGATAAACCCAACCGTATCCGAAAGCACCACCGGGCTACCGGTAGAAAGCTTCAATTGACGCGAGGTGGAATCCAGAGTGGCAAATAGTTTATCTTCCACCAAAACCCCGGCTTGGGTTAGGCGGTTAAAGAGGGTGGATTTCCCCGCATTTGTATAGCCCACCAAGCATATCTTACGGCTCTTATCGCGCTGTTTACGCTGGGTTTCCTTTTGGCTGGTGATGCGGGCAATGGCACGGTTGATCTTGTGAATATTGGTGCGGATCAGGCGTTTGTCTATCTCTATCTGCTTCTCACCCATACCACGTGAAGCGCTTCCACCAACGCTGCGGGCACTTCCATGCTCTTTGTCAAAATGCCCCCACAGCTTTTTGAGCCGGGGCAACTGGTATTCCAGTTCTGCCAATCCCACCTGCAGTTTTGCCTCCTTGGTCTTGGCGTGATCGTGAAATATCCCCAGGATTACCTCCGTGCGGTCTATCACCTTGATGCCGAAAGTCTTTTCTATATTCCTGCCCTGCATGGGGCTAAGCTCTTCGTTGATGATTAGCAGCTCTGCCTGGGATTGCAGCATCTTCTGTGCAAGATCGGTTAAAAAACCTTTGCCAAAGAAAGTGCTGCGATCCGGGCAATTCTTCTTCTGCGTATATCTTCCCAGGATAATTATTCCTGCCGTATCCGCCAAACGTTCCAGTTCATCCAGGGTGTCTTTGGTCTCGGCTTCGGTTTCCCCCTGGCGGACTAATGCAGCTACAATGGCGGTCTTTTCCACCCGCTCCAGTTCTTCCCAGGTGTCGGTTTCCAGTTCTATATCGTCCAGATCGTCATATTCTTCAAAACTCATAAGTCCTTCTATGGTGTTAATTTTGTCCCACGGGCATCTTTTCTGCCGGGAGAACTATCGTAAACCTCTATGTTGTAATAGATCACTGCCATATAGTCCCGTGGGAACTTGCCGTGAAAGTAGCTGTGCATCAGGTTCACATAATGGCATGCCTGTTTCTCATAATCGCTAAGCTTGGGATCTTCCGGGTGAATAAGCCTGGCAATTTGCTTCACTTTATAGGTGGGTATATCCAGAAAAACCGTTACACAAGCAGGATTAACCATCTGATTCAGAAAGGTCTGGGTGGTGAATCCCGGTTCCGAATACAGCTCCAGGGAGATTAGACGGTCAGCAGCAAAGATTTCCTCAGCTTGTTTATACAGGCTATCCAGCACCGCCAGTTTCTCTCCCAAAGGTGCTTCTATGGTGGATTCCAGCAGCGCTGTAATCTCCACTATTTTGTCTGCTTTAGGTAAGAAGCCCATGCCTTTCACAGCATTATTCAGCTTAAATTTGCTATCCTTACGTGCTGCTCCATAGGTGGCAACCATGCCGTTATGCGGCCCTGATAGCTGCGGCTGACGCGTGCTTTCAGCTCCCTTTTCCAGCATTTCTCTAAAGATATCCAGGTATTCCAACCGACGGCTACGGTTCCAATCCCAATAAGCCTGAGGGAAATCTACCAGGGGAAAGCTACTCCATTTACCATCCACCTGGGCTTTAATAAACTTAGCATTGGCTGAAGGTGGCTTCACACTTTTCTGCACACAATATGCTCCTGTCCAGAAATCATCAGGATTTACGCTGCTTTTTGCCAGCAGTAGTCCACCACAGGTTAACAACATGAAAGCGACAATAATAACTATTCTTTCCACTTTAAACCTCTATCATTTTAGTCTGATCAGTTTACGGGTGCTGGTTCCCTCAGGGGTTTTCAGCCTGCATAGGTAAACACCCTGGGCGGTTTTCCGGTTTCGGTTATCTGTCCCATCCCAACCAAGCAGTTGTTCACCTTGGCTTAACACTTCGTTACACAGCGTTTTTACCAATTGCCCTTTCAGGTTGTAAATCTTTAACTCGGCAGAGGTAGATTTATCCAGCGTAAAGCTGATGTTAGTAGTACTGGAAAAGGGGTTTGGGTAATTGCCAAGCATGAATCTGTCCTTGGGCAACTGATTGTATTCATCTTCGTTAGCCACATACCCTTCGTAATAGAATATAAGCCCGATATTATCATCCGTGGAAGCAATCCATTTGTTCCCAAAGGAATCCAGACTAATCAGGTTAAAAGTCCTGCCTCCGGGTACAGCATCATCAAATACGTTATAATCGTATCCCGATAGCCGAACTAAATCTGATCTCCATCCGGAAACAAGCTTGGCAGATACCCACACATCGCCCAGTTCATCAACAGCAACAGCAGTTACACAGTTATTCGGCAGTTCAGAGTTTGTAGTGTTATATACTGTCCACGTAGTGCCGTTAATGAGAACCATGCCATTATCAGTGCCGATCCATTTACAGTCCCAGGCATCCACCGTGATGCAGTGGACTACATTGCTGGGCAAGAGAGAGTTCGTGCTACTGTAATTTGTCCAGATACTTCCGTTGTAGCTTGTTAAGCCATTAGCCTCAAATTCATTACTAGTAGCAACCCACACCACTCCCTGAGCATCACAGGCGACGTATTTCACTTGCCTTCCCGGTAAGCCGGAGTTCTCTTCGTTAAAGATCATCATGTTAGCACCATTATAGCGGATCAAGCCCCCATAATAGTAATCTTTCACCCCAATCCATTTCACGTTTTGATTATCTATGGCAATACTGGTCAAATCGCTGAAATACTCCAATTCCACGTTCCAGCTTATGCCGTTAAAGCTTACCAGTTTGCTGCCTACGCCCAGCCACAAAACTCCCTGTGCATCAAAAGCCATGCAGTTCACAGCCCCATAGGGGATGCCGGAATTCTGGGTGTTAACTTCCTCCCAGGCTATCCCGTCAAAGATCACCAGCCCATCGTCTGTGCCCATATACTTCATGTTTGTATAGTCTATCGCCAGGCAATTCACCATATTTGTAGTCATGCCGGAGTTTGAGGGATCGATTAAAGCCCATTCTGTTCCCCATAAGTGGAGCAGTCCGTCACTTTCATTAACATTCCCGTTCCCAAGCCATTTGATTCCCTGTTCGTCTATGCTTATGTTGCCAATAGCATTGCTCCCGAACATAGCAGCAGGGGCGTTATATACCGTCCAGGTGGTGCCGTCGAAACTGGCAAGCCCGTCACTTGTCCCAATCCACTTTATCCCGCTGGGAGAGAAGGTTATGCAATTTACGGTGTTATCCGGCAGGTTACTGGTTTCGCTGGTATAAACCGTCCAGTTTATGCCATCAAAGCAGGATAGCCCTCCCTCAATCACCTCTGCATTTTCATTAGTGCGCTCCGGATGGCACAGCCATAGTTTCCCGGTGCTGTCTATGCCGAGGTCATCAATGAAATTTCCGCCAATATCACTGTTTTCAGTGTTGTATTTACTCCACGTAACTCCATTAAAACTTACTAAGCCACTTACATTTTCTTCATTCCAGTAAGGAATGGTTCCGATCCACTTCACTCCCTCGGAATCTATGGCTATACTGGTAACCATACTATTTTGCAGATGGGTAGGGATCGTATTGTAGGTAGTCCAGGTAATGCCATCAAACTTAATCAGACAGCTCACACCCCCTAACCACTTGTTTCCAAGTTCATCTATTGCTATGGCAGTGATATTATTAGTTGCTATGGCAGAATTGGTGGTATTATAAACGGTCCAGCTTAGTCCGTCGAACTTCGCCAGCCCAAATCCGGTGCCCATCCATTTCACTCCCAGAGTATCGATAGCAATGCAGTTTATCAGGTTATCCGGCAATTCCGAATCAAGGGCGTTATAGAATGTCTTTTCATTGGTAAAGCGGTTCATTATCACCAGCCCGCCATTTGTGCCTATCCAGATATTATCGCCATCAATAGCCGTGCATTGCACCCCCATCCCGCTGGTGTAATTGTCACTCTGCGAAGGGACTGCAAAAAGCATGACTACTTGAAGGATAAAAGCCAAGCTTATCAGAAATAACGTTGCTGTCTTCATTTTCTTACTCCCGTTCAGGGTATTGCCCCGGCTATGTAAGCACACAAACCAAGTAAGTGCTATGCGAACATTAGGCGAGGTTTAAGTCAAGCAGAATCTTCTGATGGGATAAGTTTGGCTTTCTTTCCAATCCGGGGTTTTCGGAGTTTACTATCGCAGACGGGACGTCAGCTATTCCGGATATGCCTGTTGCTACTGTCGCACACAGGCGTCAGCTCTTCCGGTTTCCTTGCTTTCCGCAGTAGAACCAAAGGGGCTCTGACCATGATCTCACCATGATTTATCATGGCGAGATCCCGGTGAACCCCATTGCGAATCATTAGCGGAGAAGTAGGGAAGGTGAAAGTGAGCCAAACGTAATTGGAAGGTTCCCATAACTGCCAATCAAGAAATGTGTTGACACTCAGACGCCAAATGAGATTCATGGCACCAGACAAAATAATAACGGACGGAGTCGCCGTGAAATACCTGAAGTTCTTCCGTATCCATTCAGTACAATCCGCTTTGTATGGCGTAAAAACCATGCGAGCACCCCTATGCGTTGATGATGAGGAGGTTTTAGCTAAGCTATTCGCATTCAGCGCAACATTGACACCTCTTATTTAGCAAGGTTCTTCAGCTTTCGTTTCTCAGCTGCTTTGTGACTCCCGAAGCATGCGTTTTTGGCTTTAGCCGTAAACATCTATCTCAACAAAGCTTAGCAACCTTGTTCTGCATTTATGCCCCCTTGGGCGCAACATACAAAAAGTAAGAATAAGAGGATAAATACATGCAAGCACTTGGACGACAAATACTAGTGGAATTCTATGATTGTGATCATGAATTGCTAAAAGACGAAAAATATATTGCCGAAGCCATGGTGGAAAGCTGCCGGATCGGCATGGCAACCGTGGTGGCAAGCACTTTTCACAGTTTCAGCCCCTATGGGGTTAGCGGCGTGGTGGTAATCGCCGAATCCCATGTAGCCATCCACACCTGGCCTGAATACGGCTATGCCGCTGTGGACATCTTCACGTGCGGTGAGACTATTGAACCCTGGAAGCTGTTCCATTACCTTAAAGATGCGCTAAAAAGCCAGCATGCCAGCAATATGGAGATCAAACGCGGACTCTTTGATCTGGGCGAGGAAAAGCTCCTCCACAAACCGAGCGGAGCTTGATATGACCGGTTGGCACATAGATTACCACAGTCCACACCGCGGTTTAACCTTCGAGGTTAGCGAGGTGCTATACACAGAGCGCAGCCTATATCAGGAGATACAGATAGTCCAAACCCCGGAGTTTGGCAAAGTTATGCTGCTTGACGGTGTGCTTATGCTTACCGAAGCTGACGAATTCGTTTACCACGAAATGCTGTGCCATCCTGCCCTGATCACCCATCCCAATCCCCAAAAGGTGCTTATCATCGGGGGCGGGGATTGCGGTACGCTTACCCGCGTGTTGCAGCATTCCAGTGTGCAGCAGGTGGTTCAGGTGGAAATTGACGAAATGGTAACCAGAGTATCGGAGCTGTATTTCCCCAAGCTGACTGCTGCCACCCAAGACCCGCGCGCAGAGCTGGTTTTTGCCGATGGCATTGCCTTTTTAAAGCAGCAGGAAAGCACTTTCGATGTTATCCTGGTGGATTCCACAGATCCGGTGGGTCCGGCGGAAGGGCTGTTCCGGCAGGAATTTCTGGCAGATTGCCACAAGGCATTAAAAGCCGACGGCATCCTGTGCCTGCAATGTGAAAGCCCGTGGATAGCTGCATTACAGCCGGTGATAAAACAAGTGAACCGTGATCTGCATCAGCTCTTTCCTATCGTGGCACCATACACCGCAGCCATCCAAACATATCAGGCGGGATTGTGGATGTTCCAGCTTGCCTCTAAACAATATGATCCTCTAAGCGTGGATGCAGAGCAGCGTTTTGCCTCGCGTAAACTGGAGGGTAAATACTATAATGCTCGCCTGCACCATGCTGCCTTTGCGCTGCCCCAGTTCATTTTAGACCTATTCTAAGTGACGGAAAGACAATAACAAAGAGTAAATGAGCACAAGAGAATAAAGAGAGAAAATACACTCCAGCAATCTGAGACATACTCGTCCAACTTGGAGATCTGACTTCCAATTTAAGTGCTTTGCCACAATTTCTTTACGTTTATGTACAAAAGCGCAAAAAAGTGCTTTACATCTTTTCCCCTTTGATAACTTTAGTATTCTTCAGGTGGAATGGGTGAAATGCCTATTTGCCTGGCTCGGGTGAAGTGAGAACTAAGAGGTGAGAACTTTGATGGTGAGAGCTTTGCAAGTGATATCTTTGCAAGTGAGATCTTTGCATGTGAGAGCTTCGCAGGTGAGAACAAGTAAGTGAGAGTTACAGATGGCGTTACTCACATATGCATGGCATTCTCACTTTGTAATCTCACTTTGTAATCTCACTGTGCGTAGCATTCTCACTTTGTAATCTCACTGTGCGTAGCACACTCACGCACCCTAGTGCACGAGATTTGTAAATTAGATAAATAAAGGTATGGAAAGCATGGACAAAAGGTGGCTTATCCCAGCCCCACCGGATGAAGCGTCGCAAAAGATTACAGAAGAACTCTGCGCGAAGTTAAAACTTCCTAAGCTGGTAGCGGACTTATTGTATCACAAAGGTTTGCGGACGGCAAAGGAAGTGCAGGATTTCTTCAATCCGGAGTTGGAGGGGATGTTCGATCCCTTTCTGTTCCCGGATATGGAAAAGGCGGTGCTCCGCATCTTAGCAGCCATTGCAAAAGGCGAACGCATTACCATCTATGGCGATTACGATGTGGATGGCACCACTGCCACGGCACTCTTGTATCTGGGCTTGAAGCGCATTGGCGCACTGATAGACTTTTACATCCCCCACCGGATGATTGATGGCTACGGGTTATCTCTGGGGAGTTTGGATGCATTGCGGGAAAGCGGTTCTTCGCTTATTATCAGCGTGGATTGCGGGGTAAACGCGCTGGAAGAGATAAATGCCATAAGTGCCATGGGGATGGAGATAATAATCACAGATCACCATAACCCCAAGGATGAATTGCCCCCTGCGTATGCGATTATTAATCCCAAATTGCCTGGCTGTCCCTATCCCTATCAGCATCTTGCCGGGGTGGGTGTGGCTTTTAAACTGCTGATGGCAGTTTACCAGAAGATGGGCATGGCTACACGGGAAAACACCTTGAAATATATGGATTTAGTAGCGGTGGGGACGATTGCCGATATCGTGCCTTTAACATCAGAGAACCGCACTTTTGCCTTTATCGGCTTGCAGCACCTGATTGAGAAGAAGAACCTTGGATTAAATGCCCTTATCCAAATCTCCGGAATGAACCAGAAAAACCTAGATACTACGGATATAGTGTTCGGGATTGCCCCGCGGATAAATGCAGCAGGTAGAATGGGCAGTGCAGCCCTATCCGTGGAACTGCTTATCTCTACAGATGAAGAGCGCAGTGCCGAATTTGCGGAGATAATAGAGCGGCAGAACTCGCTGCGTCAGCAGGAAGACCAGAAGACCTTTCACGAAGCATGCGATATTATAGATAAGAAATACAAGGACTTACAGCACACTTCCTGTATGGTTATCTCCTCTGATGATTGGCATCAGGGGGTGATCGGGATTGTGGCATCTAAGCTGGTGGAGAAATACTACCGTCCGGTGATCATGATTTCCTTCAAAGATGGCTTTGGCAGCGGTTCGGGACGCAGTGTGGCAGATTTTGATCTGTTTGAAGCCTTAAAGCATACCGAGCACAACCTGCACAGCTTTGGCGGGCATAAATACGCGGTGGGACTTACAATTTATCAAGAATACATAGACCGCTTTGAGAACGAACTGACCCGCTATGTATCCGAAAACCTGCGTCTGGAGCAGATTCAGCCGCCTTTGCAGATAGACTACGAGATAGAACTTTATGATATAAACAACGGTTTATTGGATGCTATGGAACGCTTTGCACCTTTTGGACCGGGCAATAACCGCCCTATCTTTGT
The DNA here is from genome assembly GCA_964430595.1 of uncultured Candidatus Cloacimonas sp. Lineage (GTDB taxonomy): Bacteria > Cloacimonadota > Cloacimonadia > Cloacimonadales > Cloacimonadaceae > Cloacimonas. Next base: position 66,149 of record CAYSGM010000001.1, on the reverse strand, counting down.
AACCCGGAAGGTTTCTGTAGCAAATTACCCTTACAACGTTGGTCGCAATCACCTGAAAATGAAGGTTGTTAAGGACGGTATGTCCCTGGATTTGATAGGTTATAACCTGGGAGATTACCTCCCCACGCTAAAGAAAAACAGCGTGCTGGATATAGCTTACACTCTGGAATACAACCGCTTTGGGAACAAAACCTCCATTCAGGGAAAGCTTCGCGACTTGCAAATCACGGGAGGTTAGCATGTTTCGCATATTTAAGTCGATTATCAGAGGTTATCACCCGGCATTGGCAGGCATGGTTCTGCTGCTGCTGTTGGGCATGTTTGCCTGTGGTGGCAATCAGCGCACCGCTCCCATGGATATTGATTCCTTTAGTTTAGTATCCTCTATCTCTGCAGGAATGCCGGTGCAGAAGGCTGTTTATCACCCTCAGAGCCAGACGGTTTATGCCATGAGCCCCAGAACGCAGGAGGTTGGTATCTTTAAGGATACGCAGCGTCAAAATGTGATTGGGGGTTTAGGAACCGGTGCCACTAACTTTCAAGGATTGAGCGACATAGCCGTTAGTGCAGATGGGAATCTGCTTGCCTTGGATTCTGTATCCCGCAGCATAAAGATGTTTACGGATAACGGCAAAGCAACAGGCTCTCTGGAGCTTAAGGGCAGCGTGCAGCCTACTCTGGTGGTGGTGAACTCTAACCAAAGCTTCTTTATCTTTGATTCCGCAACTGCCGAGATAATCCTGTATTCCGCCCTGGATGGGGCAGAGCAGTTCCGCTTCGGGAAGTTTGAACTGGGGCAGGTGAAGCAGCTTAGCTGCAATCGTGACTATGTGATTGCCTATGATGAAGTGGAAAACAAGAGCCACGTGTTTTCGGCTTTGGGGCAGTTCATAAAAAGCGAAACGGGACAGAGCCTTTTTGACGATTACAACAATGGTGTAAACCTGTCTAATGGTATGCTGATAAGCCAGATGAGTCCTGCTTCGCTTGCCATTGGAGCGGGAAGCGGACTGATGAATATAAGCAGGGATACGCTGATCCTAGTGTTTGATGACGAGATTCGCATGCTAAAAATAGGGTATCAGCAGGTTAGATAGCAATGTCGCTGGTGTGGATAGCCCTTAGCGCTATATTGATAAGCCTTTCCCGCTTGCCCTTGCATTTGGGATGGCTGGTGTTTGTGGGCTGGATACCGCTGCTGCACTTTATGGATGTAAGCAGCTGCAAACCCTGGAAAGCAGCGGCTGTATTTGCCATTATCTATGTAGGAAGCATCTTCTATTGGATTGCGGAGGTTACGCCCGGCGGATTGGTAGGCGTGATAGTGCTGTATTTCCTGTTCTATCTGCTGGTGTTTTACCTTATTAAGCGGATTGGTGAGGTGCTGCCTAAATACCGTTATATGGGCTTTGTGGCTGTGCTGCTTAGCTTTGAATACCTGCAAAACTATGGCGAGATGCGCTTTCCTTGGTTTAATAATGCCTATTCTTTAGCGGATTATACTGCCCTTATCCAGATTGCAGATTTAGGTGGGGTTATCCTGATATCGGGGCTTATCCTGGTGCTTAATGTGCTGCTTTACAGGGTTATTAATGGGCAGAGGAAGCTGCTGGTTCCTGCCTTTATTCTGGTGCTGATGTGGCTTGTTTATGGGTATTACTGCCTTGCCAGAATGCCTCTTAGCACCCGGAAAGCAGATATTGCAGTCATGCAGCCTTCCATACCACAGGACAAGAAGTGGGATCAGGCTTTTTATGACTTTATCATGAAGCGCTATGATGAGCTTTGCGCACAAGCAGCCAAGGATTCCACCCGGTTGCTGATCTTCCCGGAAGCTGCGGTGCCGGATTACCTGATGCACAGCCAAGCCTCCATGCAAAATGTGCAGGGATTTACCCGCAAATACAATCTGGAGATTTTCACCGGTTTTCCGCACTTCATTCCTGCCCCCGAAAGCCATGTGGATAACGTGTATTATTACAATGCAGCAGCCCTGTTTAAGCCTGATGGTTATGTTTCTCCACCATACTACAAGAATATCCTGGTACCTATAGGGGAGCGGATGCTGTGGCTGGATTACTTCCCCATACTGTGGAAGCTGCAATTTGGACAGGCTAACTGGGAGTTTGGCAAGGAACTGGCTTGGATGCAAAGCGAAGGGAACACCTTTTCTCCTTCGATATGCTACGAGATAGCCTTTTCCGGCATCAACCAGCGCATGGCGATACCCAAGGATAAACAAACAGGTAGCTATAATAAAAGCGATTACCTGATTAACTTAACCAACGATGCATGGTTCGGCACCTCCTACGGTCCCTGGCTACACGCGGTGATGACCAAGTTCCGTGCCGTGGAGAACCGCATCCAGATATACCGCAGCGCTAATACCGGCATCTCTATGATCGTCGATCCCTTAGGGCGCGTGCAGAGCAAGGCGGGCTTGTTTGCCGTCACCAACATCACTGCACCGCTGTATATTAGCCCCCGCATTCCCCTCTACCGTAAGATAGCTGCTTACCAGGTTGCTATTGTTATCTTGGCTTTTCTATTATCCATAATTAGTATATTAGGCAAAAAGAGGCGTAAGGAACCATGAAGAAGTATTACTACACGATCGGTGAAGTTAGCAACCTGTTGGGCGTGAAGCCTCATGTAATCCGCTATTGGGAAGGTGAATTCCCGGTGCTGCGCCCCAAGAAGGCAGCAGGTCGCATTCGCAAATATAGCGATGATCATATCCTGCTATTGCGCAAGATCGACGATATGCTGCACAACCAGCGCTTTACCATCGAGGGAGCGCGACAGAAACTGAAACAGGAGCGCAACATCATCCGCGCCATAGCCGAAGATGCAGAACCGGAACAGCTTTCCTTGAAGCTGGATGAGCCAACTCCAGGCGAAGAAGTTTACACCGTGCTAAGCGAAGTACGCAACGAGCTTAACAAGATGCAATCACTATGCAAACAATATCTTAGGAATAATAAATGAACTTTCAAAGCATTATCCTCACTCTGCAAAACTACTGGGCAGAAAAGGGCTGCAACCTGGTTCAGCCTTATGATATCGAGATGGGAGCAGGGACATTTCATCCCGCCACTTTCTTCGGAGCACTGGGCAGCAAGCCTTGTGCTATTGCATATCCGCAACCGTGCCGTCGTCCCAAGGACGGACGCTATGGCGAAAATCCTAACCGCTTACAGCATTATTACCAGTTCCAGGTGATCATCAAGCCTTGCCCAGATGATATCCAGAACCTCTATCTGAAAAGCTTGATCGCCATTGGCATTGAGATAGAGAAGCATGACATCCGCTTTGTGGAGGACGATTGGGAATCCCCCACGCTTGGCGCTTGGGGCTTGGGCTGGGAAGTTTGGCTGGACGGCATGGAGATCAGCCAGTTTACATACTTTCAGCAGGTAGGCAGCGTGGATGTGTTCCCCGTAAGCGTGGAGTTAACCTACGGTCTGGAGCGTCTGGCGATGTATATCCAGAATGTGGAGGATTACCGACAGCTAAAGTGGAATGACACCACTTCTTATGGCGAATTGTTCTTCACCCGCGAGCAGGAGTATTCCGCCTATAACTTCGAGCATGCTGATACAGCTCTGCTTTTTAAGCTATTTCAGGATTACGAAGGCGAGTGCAGCAAGCTTCTGGACAAAAAGCTGGTGTATCCTGCTTATGACATGCTGCTTCGCTGTTCCCACAGCTTTAATTTGCTAGACGCCCGCGGTGTGATCAGCGTAACCGAACGTGCTGCCTACATCGGCAGAATCCGCAATTTAGCAAGGGCTTGTGCTACTGTTTATCTAGAAAAGCATGCCCAAGTACCGGAGGTAAAATGAAACACGATTATAGTTCCGTGATGAAAGCCCTGCAAGGGCTGACTGCCGATTTGTTACAAGTGGCTACCTACAACAGCCCTTCACCAAGATGTGTGATTATCCTGGAAAAAGACCCCCCCAATCTGCTGGAGAATCTGGAACCCCTGCGCGACTTCTGCCATAAAAAACGCTTACCTTTTCCTCTGTTGATAAATCGCCAGTTTGTGCTTAGCTCTCTGGATTCCTATCCTCTGGAGTTTCTGGATATCGTCAGCAGCGGATACCACAATCTGCTCGCTAGAGAGGATATGCTTGCCGAACTGAAGTTTGCTGCTGCCGACATGCGTTTGCAGATGGAGCGTGAACTTAAAAGCAAGTGGCTCTATACCCGCCTCTCCGTGCTGGAGCAAAAGCAGAAACCCCGCGCCTTGGCGGAAACACTTCAGGTATCTATCAATGCTATTGTCCCAGTGCTAAAAGGCTTTTGCTATCTTGGCGACCGGGTGATTCCCAAAAACCTGCCTGAGCTTACCGCGCAAGTTGCTGAGATCACCAGGCTGAACCTTAGCTTGCTTAATTCCTGGGTGCAACTGGAAAAAGCGGATAACTATATTATCAAGAACTATCTGGAAATCCTACACAGCCTTACCACTGCATTGGACAAGATATAGCATGATAGACGGCGCATACATTTTCCGGGACAGCCAAGCCCCCATCCTTGCTCTATCCATCCATAACGGTCACCGGATGCCGGAAGAGCTGCTGCCAAGCTGTGGCATATCTTCAAGCACCCGCCTGATGGAAGAGGATCCCTTTACCTGTGGTTTTGCCGGGCTTTTCCCCAATTACATTATTCCCTATAACAGCCGTTTCGCAATTGATCTTAACCGCTCTCCTGATAAAGCAGTTTATCTGAAGCCTGAAGATGCCTGGGGCTTGCCGGTTCGCAAAGCAGATATCCCGCCTGAATTGCTGGATAAACTTAGAAAAGCACATGAAACGTGGTATAAGATAGTAGAATACCAGATAAAGCGTATGCTGAAAACCCACAACAGGCTGTTAGTATTAGACCTGCACAGCTACAATCACCGCCGTGGAGGGATAGATGCAGCCCCTGATCCTCAGATAGACAATCCGGATATCATAATCGGGCGCAGCAATATCTGCAAAGATCAGTATCCTTTAGTGGACAAGCTGCAAGAGATGTTGAACGGGGCACCTTTTCAGGGGACAACCATAGACTGCCGTTGTGATGTGAAGTTCACTGGAGGCTATTTCTCCAGATGGGTAAATGCCACCTTCCCCGGTTCCTGCATGTGTCTGGCAATAGAATTCAAAAAGATATTCATGAACGAGTGGACAGGCGAACTTAATCTGGAAGCCTATGATGAACTGCGTTACCTGTTCTACAACACCGTTACCAAATGGATAAACCTGTAGGGTCAGACCCCAGTGTTTGACCTGGTTTTATATTGTCACATTACCGATTAGGGATATTGCTTTGGGCAGACACAGGGATCTGCCCCTACTGCAGCACCATCTTCGCATTACGAATCTTGCCTTCCTGAGTTTTACCCCTAATCAGATATATCCCGCGGGGCAGCTTGTCCCATGCACCGGGCAGTGACACAATTCCGGCTTTACCTTCCGGCATGAAGCTGATCACCTTCTGTCCTTTCAGATTATACACCTCCACCTGCGCCAAAGCCTCGCTGCTGTGCAGTTTCACTTCGCTTCCCTTCCGGATGGGATTGGGATAAACGCTAAACTTGGGTAGCACCGGTGTAGCCAGCAAATCTTCATTACTAACCGGATTGGTGAATAGGTAATCAGTAGAGAGGGTTATTCCCGGACGCAGATAGGCTGGTTCTGTCAGGGTGGCGGATGCCCAGATAATTTCTCCGGTAGAGGGGGTGAATTGCATGGCAAGTAAGCATGTTTCCAAGCCTGCTGCCCCGGACAGCACCTGCCACTGGCGCTTCGCGGTAATGTTGGGGTTGGTGTAAAGCGAATCCTGGATAATAGCATAGCGGGTGCAGCAAGTCCCGCTGGAGAGCACTCTAAAATGATTTGTGGCAGCCAAATGATGAGTAGGCAAATTGCCGGATTGATTATATAGTCGGTTTGCGATGGCACCGTTCATGCGTTCTATCACGCTGCTATACACGGTATCCCCCGTTTCCGCAAGCGTGTGGATAATTGTGGCGGATAGGTTGTTTTGTGCTGCAATACTCGCGTAAATGTCCATAGGGTGGCTGCTACCGCTTTGGTCATAGTCTATGCGCTCTATTCCCCTCCTGAGGTCAAACAGAATGGGGCTGAGGTTGTCTATATTCGATGTGTCATTCTCCGCACCCGTGTTAAGGCTGGCAAACACTCTGGATTCCGAAATAGCAGTTAGAGAACCAATAAACCCCGGCATGGTGAAGTTTATCCATTTCTGTTCATCGGTCTCCGAAGGATGGTGCACCACGATGAGCGGATTATTGATAAATGCGGTGTTTTGGCTCACATCCAGATAGCGGGTAATCACACTGTCCCCGGCAAGCAAACTATCTGCTGCCGTGGCGTTTCCCCAGCTGGAAAGCGAAGCGCAACCGAGCTCCAGATCGTTCTTGCCGCTCGTTGCACCACGGACACTAACCATATCGTAAGCAGAATTCAGCAGCAGGATATCTTCAAAAGCGATGTCGCGTCCAATTCCTGCATGATACATGTTCTGTCCGGAGGCTATCATCCCTGCTACCAAGCCTGATGCTTCCGATATCATGCGCGGATCGGGATTGAAGTGCTCCATGTAATATCCCCATAACAAGTTGTAATAGGGTAGATTGGAGAAGCAGAACATCGTCCAGTAAAAATCCTGAAACACCTGCTGTATTTGCGGAGCAAGGTAATATCCCTGGGCGTATCCGCGTTGGTAATGATCCCCCCACACAGTTAGGATCTTCTTTTCTCCGAACTGGTTCAGGCTGCCATTAGCCTGGGCGAATATCGTTATTGCTATAGCAAGCATCAATATCGTAAGTATAATCTTCTGTTTCATTATATCCTCTGTTGAGCATCGTCATAAAGAATAGTATAAGCCATTATCGTGCCAATACGAAAGCAGATTGTAAGGAGTATCAGACGTCTCGTCTGATCCGTCCGGAGAGCCTTCATTGAGCTTCCTTGCTTCTTAACCTCTATCAAACCTCACCTTGACCTCACAAAGAGAGGTTAAGGTGAGGTCAGATAGGGGTGTGCAAGTAAGGAAGCCCGCAAGCATACTATAACTAACTGGAAACATACAGCGACTACGGTAGCATTGCCCACCCATTGCCCACAAAGAGGGCAATGGGTGGGCAATGCTAGGGACATGCTTGTATGGGTGATGAAGTGATGAGGTAACGAAGTAACGATGTGACGAGTGATTCACTAAAACCTGGAACCTAACCTCAGGCACCTCTCCTTCTCACTTTTCCTCTTTTTTAAGCCCCATTTTGCTTTTCCTCTGTATTATACCGCTTCCGGAATGAGAATGCATAGTAGTAATTTCACACGGCTCGTGTGACGGCAGCCGAGGGCGGCAGTCATTACAGATTTGTTCCTTTTCAATCTGGAAATTGTATAAGTAAAGAATGGCTCTCTTCAAATCGAGCGGGTAATGTAAATTGTTTCAAACTGCGGAAGGATATGTGTCTCTGTTTGAAGGACTAACGAAGTCGCCTGGCTACATGGTAGTTGTGCAGGACAACCACAACAAACAGCAGGTTTGCAATCAACATGGCGATATTAATGGTAAAAGGATCCCAGGCTGCATAATAAGCAATGGCAACAATCAGGATGCTCATCAGGATAACTTTGAAAATCACAATCCCGCGGGGTATTTGCAGTTTGCGAAACACCCATCTGGCAATCGGGTTCTTCTCCCGAGTATAGTGGTTTGGTTTCAGCACCAAGTAGGTGGAATGCCCATCCAATACATTCAGCAGCAGAAACACGATGGTTATTGCCAGCGTCAAAACGGGTGAATGGAGCATTTGCAGAATGCTATATAGCATGGTGTACATTAATGATTCCGGTTAATGTTAGTTACTTCAAGATGGCAAGTTTACCGCGTTTCAGTTCGCCATCCATCTCAATTACATAGAAATAAACACCGGAGGAAACTGGTCTGCCGTCGTTGTTTTTCAGATCCCATCTCCAGGTAACGTTGTTATTGATAGACGAGAAAGGACCTATATCACTTCTATACACCAAATCTCCTGCACTGTTATAAATAGCGATCTTTCCCAGTTTATCCAAAGGGAATTTAACAAAAATGACAGTTTGCGCATGTTGGGGAGTGATTGGATTTGGGAATACAGTTACATTATCCAGATCCTGAATATCGCTGATACCAAATCTCGCCAGTTTTTTCTGTGGCGAGATTACGTTACCGGCAAGGTCTTCCAGATTGTTAGTCTCAATATAGTAAGATTGATTGGAGGGCTTCAGCGCATGTGCAAAAGTAATGGTGATAACGTCATCTGTAAGGGTGGCGGAAACAATACTATTGTCCGGATCAGACAGAGGGCAGGACAGCACGAAATTGGGGAGATAGTTTACCTGTGCTGCTGCAATGGCTTCACTGAATTTTATGCTGATAGCTTCCTTGGAGGGATGCACAGATGTGGTTTCTAACATAGGTGCAATGATATCCGGCACATAGGGGAAGGAATAGCTGTTTTGTATGGATAGAACTCCGGAGATGCCCTTTATGCCTTGCAGTTCCAGGACAAACTGGGATTCATTAGCCGGGAAGGGATCGCGAAACCGCAATTGCACACCATAATGGTTGTAAACGCTATTTACCGAAAGAGGAGTTCCTAATCCACCGCTTAGGGAGTAATAACCCGCATTTATGATATCTGAGGGCATGGGCTGATTGAAGATGAGGCGCAGTTCACGGATGCCTACAAATTGGATTTCATCTATAACCGGAGGTTCTATTGGCGTCCCCGTTGACCACAGACTCCGGACACTTTCACTGGGGCTGTAAGAGGGATCAATAGCCGCAATGGCATACTGGTAGGGGACTCCGGAAGCCAATCCCGTGTCGATGTAGGATGTTATTCCGCCTAGATCAAAGTAGGTGACATTGTTGTCAGCGTCTTTGCGATACAGACGATAGGTGGGTGCTCCGGTAGCTATCCAGGTGATCTCGATGGTATCATCGTTCATAGGCTTCACCAACAGGTTTGCCGGAGTGGAAGGACCTGTGAAAGGCAACTGAGGGCTCCACTGCACTGCCACGGTGCTATCTGCCGAAACGCTGGCATTAGCCATGATGCGGGTGATGCCGTCAATATCTTTCCAGGTGCTTACCTGATAGTTACGGAAGCTGTCTCCATGAAACTTGGGGACAAACTTACCGTTTTCATACTTAAGCACGTATAAATTAGGGGATAAAGCAAGGATAAGCTCATCTTTGCCATCACCATCTATATCTTTGGCAGTTAAGGAATTCTGGGATTGCACTTCATTGAACATGATGTTGCCAAGGCTGGTAAAGGCATTATTCCCGGTGCGCTTGAAACCTTCAAAATACCAGAAGTTCATGTTTGGGTTGGTAACACTGGTGTTATAACCACCGGCGAAAAAGTCTTTTAGTCCGTCTCCATTAAAATCACCTATCGCAAGAGAGTAAGTGTTGGCGACCGGAAGCCGCTTTGTCCAGCGCATTTCATTAACATTAGCATTCACGATTTCGTAAACCATTATATTGCCGTAGGTATCTGCACACAGGATGTCCGGGGTGTTATCCCCATCCAGATTATCTACCAGTACGGTGGGAACAAAGGTTTTCCTTAGCTTTTGCTGTCCCGCGGGGATGTTGCTGATCGTATTTGTAGCGATGAGGGCTTTGCCGTTGCTACTGGCTCTATAAGCCTGAATCACACGTTCGAGAGGAAGGTTTTTTACCACCAGAAGCTCCTCACGGGGATCACTATCGTAGCTGGCGATGATTCCGCCTGAGATACCTGTCCCTGTCCAGATCAAGCTATCGAGAGCCGGGTATGTTGCACGGGTTCCTATAAGACTGGCTGTATCACCTTTTAAATATAACAGTTCGGTACCGGTTCCAAGAGTATTGCCAATATCCAGGGGCCAGAAAGCATCATTGAACGAATGCGTTAGGGCGTGCCCACCGGGTTGAGGCTCATACACTTTAACGGTTCCATAGCCGCTGGCGGGCATATCCATGGCAATGTATTCGAGATTGTCGTTGCCGTTAAAATCTTTCATACGGGTAAGGGGTCTGCGGGTGGTGCCAATCTCCTGCTTCTCGTAGCCATAGGATGATACCAGCTCATATACGATATTCATGAAATTGGGGTAAGTGTCGGATTCAAAAGCAACCTCGGCAATGTTGGCAGCCTTAATCTTCACACTAATCATCCCGGGGGGCACAGTGCTTGGAATTGCCCAGATTTGCAGGCTATCCGGATTGGAAGAAAACACGCTGTAAGTGCTGCCATCTGAGGCGGTAATGATAAGCTCACTGCGGACAGGTTCGTCAAACATGGCAGAGGCGTAATAGCGAAGGTTCTGTTTCTCATAGCGTTTGAAACCTCCCAGGCTTTGCGGGTTTAGCACGGGGGGAGTTCTATCTACGATAACAGTGCGGTAAAAGTTATACTTCTGCTGGCTGTTTCTAATCTTTTCATATTGCAAACGAACAAGGTAGGTGCCTTCGGGAAAATATGACGGGATAACAAACTCTCCCAGCACCCCATTATGAACTTGTGTCTCATAGAAGGTGGGGTATGGGTTGTGGGTGGCAGTGTCGTACCAACCTACCCAGGTGGGATCACTTAGGCTACTGTAACATAGGGAATACCGCATGAAATCGTCACCAAAGACCGAGCCGATAAAAGGCACTGTGGTGCTTACCCCAAGCTGATCAACTGGACTTGTGATATCCACAAAAGGAGGGTCGAGGTTATCAAGCAGTTTCTTGGTATTAAGCAGTCCATGTCCGGTTTTTGCATCAAAACCGATGGGAGCCAGATCATCTGTGGAGTTTAGTAACCTGGAACGGACTTCCTGCGGGCTTAAACCCGGCTGTAAACTTAAGAGCAGGGCTACGCTTCCCGTTACAAACGGAGCACTCATGGAAGTGCCATCCTGATAGAAGTATTGTTCAGTTCCCTCCATCTTATAGGTGGAAAGAACCCGCTCACCTACGGCTACCAGATCGAGATCTACCCCGTAGCTGGAGAAACCTGATAGCTGTTTAGCTGCATTCACAGAACCAACAGAAATTACGCAGGATAGTTTGGCGGGATAACTTAGGATATCCCCTGGTTCGTTTCCGGCAGAAGCGATAAGGGTTATGCCTTTTGCATAGGCATATTCGCAGGCATCGGAAATAATGGGAGAGTAGTTTGGATCGCCCCAGCTCATGTTTATCACATGGCAGCCGTTATCAGCAGCATAAATAATGGCAGCAGCAGCATCATCATCTTGTAGAAAGCCCTGCCCGGAGGTGGTTCTGAATCCTGCACGAAGCGGCATAATTGAAACATTCCAGCAGGTTCCGGCTATTCCAATACCGTTGTTACCCGATGCTCCGATGATCCCTGATACGTGGGTGCCGTGGAAGTTCTCATCGTCAACATCATTATCCTGCCCGGTATAATCACCCAAGGCGGTATCGGACATTTCTGGTGCATCCACGAAGTCCCATCCGCACCAGTCGTCTATGTAGCCGTTGTTGTCATCATCCACACCGGGAAGCCCATTCAGTTCTGCTAAGTTGTTATATACATTGTCATGCAAATCGGGATGATTAACCAGTAATCCGGAATCTACCACCCCAACGATAATATGCTCACTGCCGGTAGTATAATTCCAAGCGTCGGGGATATTGCTAACGGAGGTAGTCTGCAAGCCATAATAGAAGTCATTGGGGGTATTGTGAAGCTTGCGCAGGTAGTTTGGCTGCACATACTCTATACCGGGAAAGTTAAGGGCTTGCAGAGTGGCTTTATCGGGGACACTGCTAACCTTGGCTATATAGTAGCGGGATTCCGGCATCCCTTTTATGGCTTGGATGGATTTTAAACCCTGCACGTTTAAAAAGCTGTCGAAGCTGGAAAGTCCGGTTTTGCCATTGCGGACTTGGGTGGGGGAGGAGGTTTTAAATATCAGTTGCCCTGGAGTTTCCAAAGCCCAAGTAGTTACACAGATAAACGCGAAGGCGATTGTGAGGATGTAGGATGCTATTCTACGCATTGATTTCACCATTAGAATTGGTATGCCACTCCCAGGCTGTGAACATCGTTTAAGCCATCGTTGAAGGCAGCATAGCCATAATCAATACTAATGCGCCGATACGCCAAGCCAAAGCCGGCACTAATGTTTTCGGCAGCATAGTTTAGCTTGTATCCGCCTCTCAGACTAAGCAGCTTAAACAGTTGCAGTTCTGCACTAAGGCTGCCTTTCATATCTTCCCCGGCTACTTTTAATCCGCTGGCACCAAGTAGCAAATCGGTCTCTCCAAGTTTAAGTTGCTTGGTGAAATCTGCTTCTGTAGAGGTGGGAAAGCGCACTTTTTCTTCGTTGGTATTGGTAGCTTGCCCCACATTACGGAAAGTAGCGGAAAGCTTTGTCCCCGCAATTGGGGGAATAAAGCTGAACCCAAAATCCCCATGCGCTCCGAGGCTGGTGGCAGTGTTCAGCTTCTGGTAAAGCCCGCCTACATTGAAACCAAAGTAGAGGCTAGGACTCATCCTGTAGGAGTAGTTTAATAGCAGGTCAAAATCCAGGGGGCGATAGTTGCCGATCAAAAAAGCAGTATCATCCCGATTCTCAATATCACCATAATCCAGATTGCGCAGGGCGATGCCGAAGTGGCTAACCCTTTTAGCATAGGAATATGCTACACAATTAGCCTGGGTATCGGCGAGCCAGGGGCTGGAGGTGATGGCAAGAATTCGATGATCAGCTTCGCAAGAGGCAGCTGGCTGAAGGATGAAGGCGGTAGCATTGTCGGTATTATGGACTCCACGACTTGCCATAGCAAGGCTGATCGGTCCGCTTGGCACATTCAGGAACTTGTAGCCATATAGGCTTGTATTGCCCTGCATTTCCGCACCAAGGATGCCGAATGCCATTAGCAGGCAGAGAATCAGGTAGATGTATTTCATGTAAACTCCCATCATTTTTCCACGCTAAACTTGAAGCGTTTGCTGTCATCGGCGGATTTTACTACCGCAATATACACTCCGCTGCTTAGTTTATCTGCAGGGATGCTGAAGATATCCAGGTTCTTTAAATATGCTTTCGCAAAGGCATTCTGCCGGAATACCAGACTTCCGCTGATGTCATAGATGCTTAGCTCAAGGGGGACATCGCGGGTTGGCATTACGCTAATAGTTAGCTTCTGATTGTAGATAGATTTCAGTGGATTGGGATAGATGTACAGCTCTCCGGGGACGAATAAATCGGAGCTTCTATACTGGTTTGGCAGATTGCCGGGATCAATGGAGGCACTACGTTTTAAATCTGCATATTCAGTGTTCCATGTAAGCGCTGGGTTGCTCTGTGGTGCGTTAGCCAAGCCTGTGCGAAACACTTTGCCATTATCCGTAGCACTGAACACATACCATGCGTTATCCGAACCCTGTGACACGAAAGGTAAGCTGCGGCTACGCTCTGCGAAAGCAACCGGGAATCCACTCTTCAAGCGGTAATCATGCTCCCACACGCAAAGCCGGTTACGGGAAAAGTTTCCCACAAACTCTGCCTTGCCATCGGCATCAATATCCATGGCATATACACCGGAAGCGATGCTGTCGCCGGTATCGGATAGGCTTAAGAATTCCGGGCTCATGCGTTCACCATGGTAATCTATAACCACAAAGCTCAGGTCTCCGCCTACCAGTATATCCAGAATCCCGTTGCCATCAACATCGGCGATGGAGAGCGGAGCGTAAAAGCTGCTGTCTGTTTCGGCAACAAGGTTATGGATGAAGGGGAAGCCATTTATAGGTTGCATATTAGCATTAAATGCATAAACGCTGTTTTGGCATTGGACTATCAGTTCTCCGTTTTCACTTCCGGGAACCAAGGGAGCCTTGTAGATGCCTACAATCACAGAATCCGCAGGAATGGGAAGGCTTACCGTGGAAACATCCCAATCTGATGCATTTACTTCCGATAGCCAGTATTGGTTGCTTAAGTCCTTATACACTAATGATAAGCGATCTCGGAAGTTTACCAGATTAGCCTGGATTACTCCTTGGAAGTTCAAGCCATTTTGCACCGCTTGAGTTGCTTTATCCCATATAAAAACTGTTGAAGAGGAGTATGTGCCGGGCACGGAAGTGTTCACTCTATTAAGTGGCAAAGCAACAAGCCCACCCATATCTACTGGGTGGCTTGCCCAATGAGCCTGATTTTGGGTAAAGACGTAGTTTCTGGCGTCCTTGTTCATCATATAAAGCCTGGATAGATTGTCTGTCTGCATAGGAAGAAAGAGGTTCTGCCCATCCCACATATAGTTTTTCAGCACTGGCATCCGCTGCAAGGGGTAATCTTCCGCTATCACATCATTATCCCACATAAACAGTTGCCCGTCCGGCATCGCATAGAAGAGTTCGTTGTCTCCATTGCCGTCAAAATCTATAGACATAGCACTGAGTGGGTTTTCACCCTGATATGCTGTTTCGATACTCCAGCGGAAACTTACCGAGAAGCTCATCACGTTTGCACTTGCCGAGATATCGTATATTTCCAGCGGAATGCCTCCATAATTACTGTCCGAGACAGGCAGGGATAGCAGACCTTCGTGATATGGATTACCGAAATACGTGTTATTCCCGGAGCGGAAACTATCGTAAGGTCCCCCATATCTGAAATTATCCTGAGACGAGGTATCAAGTTGCTGGATGCCATCCGCCTCTTCCAAATCCACACCTTTGCGGCTGGCATCGGCATTAATTCTGTTGTTATCGAAGTTAGCCGTGAAGTTCTCTGCGATCACGTTTTCATCCACATGCCAGATCAGAAGCCCGGAGCCATCCTGCAGCACCGCGCTGTTGGGCGGCAGTGGACCTCCTAAGCCGGGAAGAAAGAAATCCCATTCACTGCCGGCGTAGCTATTGGTCATAAAATTGAAAAAGGGCAACAGCGATTCATCCGCAGGAGTAGCAGGATTGTCTTCATAGTATTCTTGCTCATCACCGGGCAGCAATTTAAAGCTGTAACTTGCCTGGCTGGATATGGGATCTACACTGCCGTCGGGGTTTTGCTGACGGTTTTCTATCAGGAAATATTCTGTAGCGGAGATTGGCACTTTATACACCCTTACTGCTTCGGGGAAGTGGTTTTGAAAGTAATCTACCTGGTGATTTGTGCTGCTCTGGGTAATTACTACGGGCATGTCCCAACCCAGCAAATAGCGGGAATATGCGGATAATTGTGCGGGCACATATCCGTTGCCATTCCACACGCCGGTCCCCATCAAGCCCCAATTGCCTATACCCTGGCTGATCCCATTGCTACTGTCGTTATCGAATAGTGTTGGCAGCCCGATCAGATGCCCGAATTGGTGTGCCAAAACTCCGTAGATACTGAATAAGTAGCCATCCGCATTGCTGTCCGGTGGCACGGGGAAGTAATCGTGAAATTCATCTTCCGGGACAATAACAACGTTGGTCAACACGGTGCCATCGTTTGTGACAACGCCGGGATAGTTGTCGTTATTTGGCTCAAAAGCATTCTGCAAATGCCTGCGTGTGAGGAATGTGCTCCAGATAGAGTGCGTACGGATCTCGGAGAGATCGGCTTCCTGTCCCGCTCCTGCGTGAAAGATAATCACCCCGCCATATTCTCCAAAATCTACTTCCGTATCTATCTGCGCCAGAAAGTCAGGGATAATGTTTGCCAGGTTCTTATCTATCTTTTCGGGAGTATCCCCTCCATAATAGCCAATAGGGTTCGGCATGGTTAACACCTGAGGGTAAATAGTGTAATCCAGATCGTAGGCACCATGGCTGGCATCGATAAAGAAGTCTTTTAGATGCACCATCCAACGATTGAAGAACGCCTCATCGTGAGGCAGGTAATCCGGGTGGGCTGCGGTGGATTTGAAAGTTAAATCACTAAATTGGATTCTTAACACCAGAATGTTATTGGGGATATTGCGCTGGACTTTCTCACCATTCATTGGGGTGAAGGGAGAGCCTTCAATTTTTGTTGCTTCCCATGTTGGGGGGGGGGATTTGTAAGCCGGAACGGGAGGTACCAACGCAAGAAACCTGCTGGTTAATGTCACCAGGATCATCACGAGGAACAGCTTGGTTATCATCCGGAAGCAGGGCATCAAAACCACCTTTTTACCTAATCAGGTTTTTTTCTGGTAAAAACAAAAAGCATCCGATTCTGCAGGCTTATGACCGCATCTTGGTTTCTTGTTCCAACAAAATACACCCCGCCACAGCCGTCAATGAAAAACCCGCTTGAGTAGCATTTCTGCATTTCTCAAGCGAGTCTTTTAACTTGCTTTCTTATCCTTTATTACAGGTAGGGTTTATAGATTTTTGCCTGCCAGAATTTCAGCTTCATTGCATTTGCATATCTTGGCGTAATCGCTCTGGGGTCTCCAACCACCGGTCTTCTTCTGGTTGGTGATCAGTTTAACTCTTTTAATTTCCGTATTGCATACGGGGCAAATCACTTTTCCCTCATTGGAGGTTTCGTGTGCTAGTTTAGCGGTAAAGCTCTTTACTTTTCCCATTTTATCCTCTTGTTTTCTTATGCTCTTTCTATGTATTCAGCGGTGCGGGTATCGATCTTGATCTTTTCCCCGGCTTCCACAAAAAACGGCACCATCAGACGTAAGCCTGTATCGGTGTATGCTACTTTACCACTGCCGGAAGCAGTGTTGCCTTTCACGTTTGGTTCGCATTCGGCGATCACCTGAATCACGGTGGTGGGCAGGTCTATGCCCAAAATCTCTCCGCTGGGAGTGGTTAGCACCATCACTTCCATGTTTTCGCAGATCAGCTTCTCCTTATCGCCAAGGATGCTGGCATCCACGTGCATCTGTTCGTAGTTTTCGCTATCCATCAGGACTAAGAATTCGCCTTCGCGGTAAAGGTATTCCTTCTTGGTGCGCTCCAGACGTACTTCCACGAAGTTATCGCTGTCGCGGAAGGTGTTATCCAACACTCTGCCGGTCTTCACGTTCTTCAGCTTGGTGCGCATAAATGCGGGTCCCTTGCCTGGTTTTACATGCAGGAAATCCACTATTTCGTAGAGTCCCTCTTTGTATTCGATTATCATACCATTGCGGACATCAGATATTGAAGCCATTGTTTTCTTTCCTTGTATTTAGACTAAGTAAGCCATGTTTTTGTAAGCAGTGATTTTGGCAAGCTAAATTATAGCGCATAGAACTGGGTAGAATTTAACAAAGAGTAAAAGAGGAAAGACAGGTTTTAGGTTTCAGGTTACAGGTTGCAGTGAGCGGGAAATCACTAGTTCTGTAACTCACAGATGTTCACAGCCTATCCAGCAAATCTAGCTGCCATACTGTTTCGATGTCCCATAAGTTATACGTATCTGCATCCGGCGCACTCGCATCGTAAGTCTGGAGTCGATCCGGTTTGCACAATCTTCAGCATTACAGATATCAATTTTAACCGGATGGACTACAGCGACACCCTGCTCGTAGTAGTTCGCTGTAGTCCATTTCGCCGCATAGATTGTAACCAACTCACAGCTAATTTTGGCGAAATCGACTCCAGACTCACGGCTCTCTTCCTTCTTCCTTCCTTTTCGCTGGTGTGCCAACCGGGGTCTGACCATGATCTCACCGGGATAAATCATGGTGAGATCATGGGCAGATGATTTGCGGAACAGGTGCGATTAAGCAAGGGACGAATAAGCATTGACAGAATATCCTGCCATAAAAGAATATAACTATTCACAAAATACATCCTATAGGAGAAGCCATGAAACACATATGCATCGTGATTATCACCCTTCTATTGGCAAGCATCCTCTTTGCCCAGGAAGCCAAGCCGGAAGTTCTCTTCCCGGATCATCACCTTTGCCTGGAAGCATCCGGCAGGATAGTTATGCAGGCAGATCAGGCAGTGTTTACTTTTTACACCAAGGGCTATGGCAGTACCCTGCGCCAGGCAGTAAGCAGAGCTAAGGATACCGTGGGGCAAATATGTGCTTCCCTGGTGGCTATCGGGATAGACAGCAACAGCTTTTCCACCGGCAGCTTCGCATCCGGGAAAAATGCCGGGGCGTTCTTCTTAACAGATAATAAAGATTACTGTGCCACGCTCACCACAGTGGTAACCCTAAGGGATTTGACCAAGCTGGATGAAGCAATCCTGATCCTGACCGATAAGAAAGTGGATAACCTCAGCGGGGTAAATTTCTCCCTTAGCGACCATTCCAAAGCCAGGCAACAAGCGCGGGAGATGGCTCTAAACCGCATTGTGGAACAGCGGGAGACAATCAGCAGAATCCTTGGGGTGAAGATCACGGATGTCCAGCTAATAGATGAAGCACCCTTCGAGAAACTGCCCTGGAATGAAACCTATGCCTATTATGGCGGTGACAGATCTGGTTATTCGAACGTAGTAACCGGCTATGATAAATCTATGGAACCCATGGAGATGCCGCAGTCCAAGGGCGGATTCTTCTCGCCTGAGATCACCGTGGAAACAGAGGTGCGGGTGATATACCGGATAGGTATGACGGCGGGAAAGTGATTAACTATGGATAGCAGAAGTTATACATTGTTTAAGTCTTGAAATACACTTTGCACATTGAGACTAATTATTGCTTAATCAAGAACGTTCACAGCAAATCCCAACGCTTAGTAGTTCAATGTTAGTATAGGCTAAAGATGGCGGGAAATCAGCTAGAACAACCCCTGTTTATTAGGGGACGCAACAAACAGTTAAATAACTACTTGACAAATATCCGCGAGTACCGAGTCTTGTCTAAGAGTGATGGCAGGGAGGAAAGATGCTACATCGATTGTTAGTTCTTTTATGTATGCTGCTCGTTTCAGGTTGCCTGTCGGCAACTTTGGCTTGGGATGAACCATTATCAATGGTCGAGTATGAAAACTATACCTATAACGGTTTTCTTGCTAGTGCTCCGGATGGGTCTGTGGCAATTGTTTACGGGAAGAACGATAATAATTCTGTAAATTACTACCTGCAGTATTTCAGCCCTCAGATGCAACCCCACTGGATCAATCCGATAATTGTAAATCAAAACACTGGGAAAAGAAGTGTCTGCTTCAGTTCTGATAACTATTTGTGGCTGGTTGAGTTACTTTACGAGGGCACTCCACAAGCGGGATTGTATGTTAGCAAATATGATAATAATGGTAATGTCTGGGGAGACAATGTAAGGATTCTCGCAATTTCTACTTTCATTGCCGCGAACAGATTTATACTAACTAAAGACACAGTTGGCGGTTTGCACATATTAGTTAACTATGGCAATAGCGAAGGCTCAAGTTACCAGCATGTATCCTCTTCAGGAGTGTTAACATGTCCGATTGCGGGATTAGTTATAGCCCAGCCTGCCCCGGAGAGCTTTGAAAATAGCGTGATCAGCTTGGAATCCATCCAGGATGGTGGTGCTTTAATTCATTCTTACCATTCAGAAGATCACCACATTGTAAGGGTAGATAGCCAGGGCGCAGTACTTTGGGATATGGTATTAAACTTCTCAGATGTGTTCGGTGAAGTTGCGAACATTGCAATGTGTGGAACAGACAGTTTTTACTGCTGCACAAGTGACAGGAGTTTCATATATCTTAAGAAATACGATTTATTCGGGCAGAACCAGTGGAGTGACTCACTGCTTATAGTTCAGGATTCTGGAGAAGCAGTACCAATAAAACTAGTAACAGATAACAATAACAATGCCTTTCTGCTTTGGTCTTTCATTGAAGGATACCGGTTAACTAAAATTAGCCCCCAAGGACAGATTCAGTGGACTACTGATTTGGTTTTACCAAGAGTTTATACTACTTTCAAATTTCAACTCAACCCCGATAACCTGGGCGGATGTTTTGTACCTTTGAATATGAATCTCGTCGATGTAAGCGGTACAACAACCCACACGAATACTATTACCATGCAACATATAAACTCCAACGGTACCGCTTGGACTAACCCTTTGTTTATAACAACTCAGGGACCAACGGTTTACGCTTTTGCTTTCGCTTTCTCGAGCCGTACGATAAACTCTTCTGCTCAGTTATTCTATTATGCTAACGGCAACCTAAAAGCAGGTATTTATACTAAGACCATAACTCCGGATGGCATTGCTGAGTACCCTGTTCCTGGCAGACCTTTGCTAACCGGGAAACGGAGGATGCTGTGGCGGGTACAGTTATTCGATGCTGAGAACAGGGGAGCTTTATGTTTGTTCTCTGAGCGTGATCTGGACTACACTAATGCAACCATACTAAACTGCAATTTTGCTCTTAGCGACAGGTCTTTTGCCTTTCCAGAGCATAAAATGTTGGATTATTCAAGTAGCCTGATATCTTCATTTACTGCTGAAAGACAGAATGATGGCAGTTTTGTGATTGTTTGGGATGCCGGGGGAGGTGTATGTAAAATGCAAATGCTTTCACCAACTGGTGAATTGGTTTTCTCTAATGGAGCTATTGTTTTGGCGGAAAACCTGGGGAGTGGTTTTCTTATATATATCAAGGATGGTGCTGTGTATGTAGCTGCAACACCAGATGGCACGCAGATTAAGCTACATAAGTTTATAAATGCCAGCCCGATTTGGGATGTTAATGGGGTTACGATTGGCGTTGTTCATCAGAATTATCCCGGGCAATTAATCAAGCTTAAAAAAATTGATAACATGTACTTGTGCTGGTCATTATGTATGGCAAATACTAACATAGACGAAATGGTATTCGTGTCGCGATTTGACGTATATGGATCAGTCGTGACGCCATTTACTCTTGAAGGGTTGCCACTAAAGCCATATTCCGCAGAAACAAGTACAGGTTACAGGTTTATGTCCTCCTTTCAGGATAAGTTGCTTGTGAATTATGATGATAGATACCTTTATTGGGAAGGAAGCCAGATGAGCGGCTACTGGAATTGGGCTGCAACGGGGGCATCCATAATAATAAACTCCGACGGTACTTTTTCAGGAAATTTCGCTTACAATGGTTATGTGACAAGCGGATACATGTTAGCACAGTCTGATTGTTATTATGATTGTGTATGTATAGATGATGGCACAAATTTTACTCTCAGAAAATACAATCAGATTGGTCAGCAACTTTGGTCTGAAACAATTGTATGTGGAATGAGTGGTAGAGAAGTAAGCATGAGTTCGATCCCCAATGGAAGGATAATTGTTATCTATACTTGTGGTTGGGGTGAGTCAACACAAGTGAAGTACTTTACCTATAATCCCGATGGCAGCATTACCCATCCTTCTGACGCATTGCCTGTCCACAGCACCGGATGTGGTAATATTGCCACTCAAACATGTAGTTATGGCACTTATTTAACTTATCAGTATAGTGCAGGTTTGGCGTGTAACATTCAATATATCACTTCTGCAAGCGGAATCGATGACCCCGAGCTTAGCCCTATACCATTGTTTTCGCTTAACCCAGCATACCCAAATCCTTTTAATGAAAGAGTATCATGGCATGTAGACATGAAAACCAGCGCTCCGATTTTAATGGAAGTGTATAATGTGAAAGGACAAAAAATCCGAACACTCAATTACTCGCGTTTAGACGGAGGTAAAAACGAAGTAGATTGGGATGGAAAGGACAAGGATGGGCAAACCTGTTCAAGTGGCGTATATCTTGTAAAGTTTACCTGTAACAACTACAGTCAAGCTAAGCGAATCGTAAAACTTAGATAAGAAGATCAAGGTTCCTCGAAAAGATTAAGCTCTTGCTGCGCTCTGCATTTGGGTTATCCTGTCAGTAGTAATTGCTGCTATAAAAGGAGCGTAACAAGATGAATGGAATTGTCTTTTTCAAAACTGCCGATCTCGCGCTGATAAAAGAGTTCTATGGCAAGGTGCTGGAATTGCCGCTATGGTTAGACCAGGGCACTTGCGCGATATTTAAGAATGGTAACATGCTATTGGGTTTCTGCCAGGCAGAAAGGGCGGAAACGCAGGGCACTACTACGTTTTTTATGCCTTCCCGAAGCGATGTGCAGGATAAATATGAGGTGCTGAAAAGCATCGCTAACGAACCGCCCCAGGCAAATCCCAAGTTTTCTATATATCACTTTTGGGCAAAAGACCCGGAGGGACGTTCTCTGGAGTTTCAGGCTTTTGAGCATGCTCTGGAACCGCATATCAGCCTGGATGAGGGTTTGATGATGCGGCGTAGTATCCGGCGCTATTTGCCGAAAGCTGTGCCGGAGGAGATGCTGAACAAAGTGTTCGAGCTTTGCCGCTACGCACCTTCCGCCCGCAACCAGCAAAGCTATTATTACGTGGTGGTAAAGCAGCGGGAAGTGCTGGAGAAGATAGTTGCCATGCGCGGACCTGCGGGAGACCCAATCCTTGCTTCGCCTTATGCCATTGCAGTGGCTGCCCGGGGAGAGCTTTCCCGGCGAAAAGTGCAGGATGCATGTATCGCGGCATATCATTTGCTGCTGGCTGCCAAGGCTTATGGACTGGGGACTTGTTGGGTTACGGATATGGATAGAGATGAGGTGAAGGATTTGCTAAAGATACCGCATGACGATTACATTGCCTGTCTCACCCCAATTGGCTTCCCAGCGGAGGATTTCCCCCTGCCCAAACGGCATGAAGTAAGCGGCTTTGTGAGGTACATATGAAGCCCAAACTGCTACTTACGCGCCTAATCCCCGAAGCTGCTATAGTTAGGCTGAAAGAATACTTCGAGGTGATCAGCGATCCCGATGACAAGGCTTTGACCCCTGCACAGTTATGCAAAAATATAGCAGAGGTGGATGCGTTAATATGCTTGCTTACCGATAGCATAGATAAGCAAGTGATTGATGCAGCACCTAAGCTGAAGGTAATCTCTGCCTACGCCGTGGGCTTTAACAACATAGATGTGGAATACGCCACTTCCAAAGGGATAGCCGTGTGCAATACCGCGGGAGTATTAACGGAATCAACCGCAGACCTCACCTGGGCACTGATCTTGGCTGCCTGCCGCAGGATAACCGAAAGCGAGGCATACCTGCGGGAAGGCAAGTTTAAAGCCTGGGAATCCATGCTCTTATTGGGGCAGGATGTATTTGGCAAGACACTGGGTATCCTGGGTATGGGCAGGATCGGACAGGCAGTAGCCAAGCGCGCGCTGGGCTTCGATATGAAGATTATTTATTACAATAACAGCCCGGTAAAGCTGCCATTCCCGGCTAAGCGGGTGGATTTGGAAACCTTGGTGCAGGAAGCTGATATCCTTTCCCTGCATGCGCCGCTTACTCCCAAAACCAGGCACATCATTGGCAAGGCAGAATTGAAGCTGATGAAGCCAACCGCTGTGCTGATAAACACCGCCAGAGGTGCATTGGTGGATGAGGGAGCTTTGATAGAGGCACTTGCGAAAGCGCAGATATTTGCCGCCGGCTTTGATGTGTATGAGCACGAACCGCTTATTCCGCCAGCTTTGCTGGCACTGAAGAACGTGGTATTATTGCCTCACATCGGTTCTGCCAGCATCACCACCCGCACTAACATGGGGATAATGGCTGCGGAGAATGCCATTGCGGTGCTGGAGGGCAAGAAACCACCTTCACAGGTGAATACGGCTATCTAACTGGAGGCGTGGTTAGCGCCTTGCTTGAGTGTGTCGTGATGGAAGAGATGAGCCAACTTCGAAATCAGATGTGGGATATCGGAATTTGCTACATTAATTCGAGCTTGACGCAGCTCTATCGAACAAATTGGCAAGCAGATATTAAGCAAGGTCTGGAAGAATATGTAATTTGCAGCTTGACAAAAATTGGGGGTGGCAATACAAATCACTTAGGGTGAAATGAGTATTTATCCACAAGAGGTAACGATGCCAAAAGAAAATAAGTGCGTGAACATTGGGATTTTTAACGGGCTTAGCGAAGAAGTGGTAAACAGCTTTGCTAAAGACTTGGAGAGGATACACGTCTCCCGGGGGGATGCAATTATATCGGAGCATTCCTGGGGTGATAATCTCTTTTTTATCTGCAAGGGTAAGGTGGAAATCAGCAAGGGTTTGAACAATCCCGAAACGCCTTTTGCCCAGCTATCGGTGTTGGAACCGGGTGAGTTCTTTGGTGAGATGGGCATTATTAACGATGAGCCCCGCTCTGCCAGTGTGATTGCCATAGAAGATGTTGAACTCCTGGTGATCCCCCGTGAAGTGTTCACTAATATCACTTTCTCCCATCCGGTGGTGATGTTCAATCTGATGCGAACCATATCCGGGCGTTTGCGGGAAACTAATGAGCGCTTTGTGGACGTGATGAACCAGATGCTGAGCAAAAACCGCTTGATGGCGATTGGACTGGCTGCCAGCAAGATTATTCACGATATAAAAACACCGCTCACCGTTATTGTGCTTACCGCACAACTGATAGAAAACATATACCCGGGAAGCAATGAATTTACCGATAGCATCGTAAAACAAACCAAACTGATAGATCAGTTAGTGCGCGAAGTGTTGGATTTTGCCAAAGGAACAGAGACTGCACCCCTGATTCAGATGATAGATATGGATGCGTTTTTCCGGGAGATTAATGACGTGTATGTATCCGCCCTGAAGGGACGTAATATAAACTTTATCGTGGAAAACAGGATTCGGGATTATGTGTATTTTGATGAAGGGAAAATCCGTAGGGTGCTGATCAACTTGATTAAGAACGCTTCTGAGGCAATACCTGCCGATGGAGAACTGAAGATAATAGCAGGAATGTCATCCGGGTGGCTACAGATATCGGTGATAGACAATGGTCCCGGCATTTCAGCGGCTATCCGGGAGGATTTGTTCCAGCCCTTTGTGTCCGAAGGTAAGCCACATGGAACGGGTCTCGGCTTAGCTATCTGTAAAAAACTGGTACAGGAGCATCGGGGACGTTTGGAATACATCCCTGTGGAGCCTCATGGCAGCAGGTTTGATATCCGTATTCCCCAGAATATGAAATAAATGCTTGTCAAAATCAAGGCTTCGTTTTCTTTGGCTCTACCAAACAATAATTAGGGAAGTGAACCATGTCAAGAATATGCGATATCTGTGGAAAAAGCGCTCAGGTTGGCAACTCTCGCAGCCATGCATTGAATGCCACCAAGCGTCGTTTCTATCCCAATTTACACGAAATCCGCGCTATCTTCGAAAGCGGGATCAAACGTGTGAAGGTATGCAGCTCCTGTCTGAAAGCTAATAAAGTCCGCAAAGCCGTAACCAGATAGTATAGGCAAAAGCACCAAGAATTAAGGGGTGCACGGTAAAAAAGCTGAACTTATATACAGCCGCTTTTCGGGAATTACGGTATATGCCGGATTCCCGATTTCTTACTTTATAGCAGAAACATTAACAAGACTACCTTAACAGGGGGTTATATGCTGATAGAAGAGATACAAACCAAAGTGGAACAAAGCTCTGCGGTGCTATATGATGTCCGCAGCGAAATAGGGAAAGTGATAGTTGGTCAGCAGGAGATTATCGATCGCTTGCTGATTGGGATAATTGCCAATGGACATGTGCTGATTGAAGGTGTTCCGGGCTTGGCTAAGACCCTGATAATCTCATCTTTGGCGGCGGTGTTTGATGCCCAGTTTGCCCGCATCCAGTTTACTCCGGACTTGTTGCCTGCCGATATTACCGGGACATTAATCTATAACCAGAAGAGCGGGGAGTTTACTGCCAAGCGGGGTCCGATCTTTGCTAATTTCATCCTTGCGGACGAGATAAACCGTGCTCCCTCGAAAGTGCAATCTGCCTTATTGGAAGCCATGCAGGAACGTCAGGTTACCCTTGGTGATAAAACTGAAGCCTTGCCCAGCCCTTTCTTTGTGATGGCTACCCAAAATCCCATCGAGCAAGAGGGGACATACCCCCTGCCTGAAGCTCAGGTGGATAGATTCATGATGAAGCTTAAGATTAAGTATCCTGCTTTCGATGATGAACGCCAGATTCTGGATAGAATGGTGGAAGATAAGCCCATTGCCCTAAAGAAGGTGCTAAGCCCTGCGGATATTACCAAGATGCGCGAAGTGATAAACCTGGTGCACATGGAAGAAAAACTGAAAGACTATATACTGCATCTGGTGCAGGCTACCAGGCATCCGGAGCGATACCCGCGCATCAGTAATCTGAAAGGACTTATAGAGTTCGGAGCCTCTCCCAGGGCTACCATATACCTTGCCAGAGCCGCAAAGGCTTACGCTTATATATCCGGACGCGCCTATGTGATCCCGGATGATATCAAGGCAATCGGACGCGATGTGTTGCGGCACAGGATTATCCTTTCCTACGAAGCGGAAGCCGAAGAGCTTAGCAGTGAGACCATTATTAACCGCATTCTGGACGAGATTGAAGTTCCCTAAAGAGGGTTAATGTTCACCCAAAGTGCTTCTGACATCCTGAAAAAGATACGCAGGATAGAGATTCGCACCCGCAACTCTGTTAGTGAGCTGTTCAGCGGAGAATACCACAGCCGGTTTAGAGGGCAGGGCTTGGAGTTTGCTGAAGTGCGCGAATATCAGCCGGGAGATAATCACCGCGATATAGACTGGAATGTTTCCGCCAGAATGGGACAGCTATTTATCAAGAAGTTCAAGGAAACACGCGAGTTACGGGTAGTATTTCTGGTGGATATCAGTGCTTCTGCGAATCTGGGAACGGTGTCCATGTTCAAACGGGAGCGCATTGCAGAGCTTGTGGCAGGGCTTTCCTTTTCGGCAATAGCCAATGGCGATCATGCCGGTTTGATTATGTATTCCGACCAACCCGAGAAGTATATTCCCCCCAGAAAAGGACGTAATAATGCCCTGGCAATCTTGCGGGATGTGCTGTATCTGCAGCCTAAAAGCCCCTGGACATCCCTTGCATCTGCATGCAGTTATGCCCAGAGGATGCTTAGGAAGCGATGTATAATATTTGTTATCTCGGATTGGATTGATACCGGCTTCGAGAAACCACTTAAGATATTGGCGCAAAAGCATGATGTTATCGCTATGCAGATATTGGATAAATGCGAGCTGGAGCTTCCTGATGCGGGCATTCTGCGCTTGCATGATCCGGAAACAGGCGATGAAGCCTGGGTGAACAGCTCCGATCCTAAACTGCGGAAAGCCTACAAAGACACGGTGCAGAAGCAACAAACAGAGCTACAGAGCTTCTTTCGCAAATGCAAGTGCGACTATCTGCTGATAAAAACAGACGATTCTTATGTGCAGGCTTTGCGCAAGTTCTTTGCCCTAAGGCAGAAACGGAGATGGGGTAAGTGATGCACGTGGGTATGGCAACTAACAGGTTATGCTTCCTTAAGCTTGCGCTTTTAATTGTGCTGGTGCTTTGTTTGGTGCCTTTTGCGATGCAGGCTTCCATAACCCAGGAGCTATCCGAGGTGGATAGTCTGACTGTGGGGACACCTTTTAAACTCCTTATCCGCAGTGATTTTCCTATCAAAGGGATCACGATTCCAGATACGCTGGAGAGCTTTGCTGTTATTAGCAGCAAGCCCTTCCAAGATAGCAAGAGCTGGCAGCTTAGCATTGCGCCTCTTAAAACCGGAGCATTATCGTTTCCACGCTTGCAGGTTATGTCCGCAGAAAGCACGATCATGCCGGATTCCACGGATGCCTTCCGGGTGTATGTGCTGTCTATCCTGGCAGAGGGAGACACCTTGCTGAGGGATATCAAGCCTTTGGAACGCTATCCTTTCCAGCCGGGGCTTTGGTTTTACGTGCTGTTAGTACTCATTGCTCTGGGATTGGCAGTTTATCTGATTGTAAACCGGCTTAAGCGGTCACCTAAACCCGTTGCTCCTCCCCAAGTCATTATTCCCAAGAGTATCCCGGCTTGGCAGATTGCGTTAACAGAGCTGGATGCGCTTGTATCGGGTGGGTTACTTGGTAGGGGCGATATACTTGGGTATCACTTCCGCTTATCAGAGATTCTGCGGAGCTTCCTGGAAGCAACTTACCGCTTTCCTGCTATGGAAATGACCGGGACCGAGATAGCTGTTTTCCTGAAGAAGCACAGGATAAACAGAAGTGATGAACTCCGCAGCTTCCTAAGCTATTGTGATCTGATCAAGTTCGCCAAAGCAGAGCCGGGGCCTTCAGAAATAGAGGAACGGACAAAGTGGCTGAGAGACTATTTTGTAAGCTTTTGCCCGCCTTCATCAGGAGCTTCAGGGTGATTAGGTTCGAACATCCCTGGCTGCTGCTATGCCTATTGTTAATCCCGCTTTATCTTTGGTGGGAAACCAGGCAGACCCGGAACCGCAAGCTCTCCCTGCCACATTCCCGCATCAGGCAGTTACTAAAGCTAAGCGCAGGAAGCTTGCCTTACCGATACTTATATCCCGGATTGCGCAGTGCAACGATCCTGTTTCTGGTGATAGCCATAGCGCAGCCCAGATGGGGAGTGCAAACCAGGGATATTAATACCAAAGGCGTGGATATCGTGCTTGCATTAGATATCAGCGGATCTATGCTGGCGATGGATTTTGCCCCGGAGAACCGCCTTAGCGCAGCCGTGAAAGTCGCTATGGATTTCGTTTCCCGCCGTCCCAATGACCGCTTTGCCCTGGTGGCTTTCTCCGAATATGCTTTAACCCAGATCCCCATAACATTTGACCAGAACGCCATGTTAAACAGCCTGGAGCAATTGAAGGTAAATGAAAAGGCTTCCGGAACAGCTATTGGCTTGGGACTAGCCAAAGCTGTTGCCAGGCTTAAGGATAGCAAAGCAAAGTCCCGGGTGGTGATCCTGATAACCGATGGAGTGAACAACACCGGCGAGATAGACCCGCTTAGCGCAGCACAAATGGCAAAACAGCTTGGCATAAAGGTTTACCCCATAGGCGTAGGGAGCGGTGGCATGGTTCCTTTCCCGTTCTATGATCCCATCTTCGGAACACGCTATATAAACACCCTGATAGAGCTTGATATGGACACCCTTAACAAAATCGCCTCTGCCACCGGAACCGGCAGAGCTGCTCTGGCAACAGATGCCAACAGCCTAAGTAATATCATGTTACAGATAGATAAGCAGGAAAAGACTACGTTCAAGGCACAGTTCAGTTACAAATTCAGCGAACGCTTTATGCCTTTCCTGTGGCTTGCTTTCCTCTTACTGCTGCTGGAATTAGTCCTCAAAACTTACTTTATCCCCATCCTACCGGAATAAGCATGAATTTTGTAAATCCGCATCTGTTAATCCTGTTAGTGGTCTGCCTGGTCATCTTCTGGCTAATCTTAAGGCGGGGAACACGGATGCACAAGCGGTTTGGGCGCTATGCTCAAAGCCACATGATGAGCCACTACTTCCACAGTCAATCCGCCTTTTGGGTTAGTTTCAAGCTGTTAATACTCTGTTTGGCCCTGCCAGCAATACTTGTAGCAATAGTGCGTCCTCAGTGGGATTACGTGCATAAGGAGACCGAGAGCAGCGGTATGGATGTTGTCTTTGCCATTGATGTTTCCAAAAGCATGGATGCGCAGGACATGATGCCAAGCAGGCTGATGCGGGCAGTTATCCAGATATCGGCGTTTCTGGAACAAGTGCAGACAGACCGCATCGGGATAATCACCTTTGCCGGGGCAGCAACCCTGGAATGCCCCCTCACCGACGATTATGAAGCAGTCAAAATTGTGCTGGGCAGCCTTTCCACCAACAACATCCCCAAGCCGGGAACCAATATCGGTGCTGCTTTGGAACTGGCAGCGGATGCTTTCGTAACAGGGCAGCAGCAAAACACCTTAATCCTGATCTCCGATGGGGAAGATCTGGAGGGTGCAGCCACAGCGCAAGCCAAGCTCCTAAAGGCTAAGGGCGTTCGTATCCACACTATGGGAGTAGGCAGCCCGGAAGGCTACAAAATCACCCATCCGGAAACCGGACAGGAAGTGATTAGCAAGCTGGACGAAGCTTCCCTTGCAGAGTTATCCCGCATCACGGATGGAGATTACTATCGGGTAACCCCCGGTGGCGAGGAAATCCATTTGATCCTAAAACGCATCTACGAAAGCGAGGAGAAGCGCATTAACCGCAAGCGCATAAATGTATTACAAGAGCAGTACCACCTCTTTGCCGGCTTAGCGCTTATCCTGCTATTGCTGGAGAGCTTTATAGACCCCCGGCGCAGGAAGGGGATACTGGCTGCGGAGAACACCAATGAAGCTTAAGCGCAAGAACATAGCCCTCATTATACTGGCATTGATAGTCCTGGGTATTATCTTTGAACTGGCAATCCGTCCCAAGGTTCTATCTCAGAGCTTCGCCGAAACGCTCTACAAAAGTAAACGCTATGGCAGTGCGGAAAAGATCTTCACCCGCAATGCCAAAACAGACGATGCCGTCGCTAATGCAAATCTGGCAAAAAGCATGTATAAACAGGAAAGGTTCAGTGATGCCGAATTGCAATCCGACAAAGCATTAAACCTAGCCCCCAACAACAGCAATCTGAACTACGACAGAGGCAATATCGCCTATAAGCAAGGAGATTACTCCAAAGCTCTGGAGCTATACCGCAAAGCTCTGCTGGAAAAGCCCAAGGATACCGATGTTAAAGCTAATTATGAGCTTACGCTGAACAAGCTGCAAAACCAAGCTCCCAAACCGCAGCCCGACAAAGAAAAAGAGCAAGACCCCAATAAGCAGGAAGAAATACGCAATATCCTGGGCGGTTTGGATAACAAGGAAAGCAGCGACCGTAAACAACAGAATCCCCAACAGGGATTGCCCCCAACCAAGTGGTGGTAAGTTATGCCTAAGTCAGCTTTTATCCCAACCCGCCTCATTCCTCTTTTCCTCCTTGTTCTATTGCTATTCCCCGTGCTCCTAAGTGGTGTAAGGGTGGATGTTTCGGTAAACAAATACACCATTTCCACAAACGACCAGCTAACCCTCACCCTTAGGATCAGCGATACTTCACGCTTGAACATCTCAGAGCCACCTGCGCCGGCAGTCAGCTTATTTAGTTTCAGGAACATGACCAGTTCTTCATCCAGCTCTGTATTGATCCAGAATGGCAGGATGGTGTCCGAATATTCTCATAGCTATGCTTACATTTATCTCCCTCAGAAAGCGGGTAAAACTACCATCCCCTCTTTTACTGTAAGGGTTAACAATAAGGACTACAAAACCCGTCCCATAGAAATCAGTATAATCGCCTCAAACAATAACAGCCCCCAACAGAGGCAATCCTCTCCCGCGTTCCCCCGGCGTGATCCCTTTGGCTTTACCATTCCTAACGATTGGGATAGCGACAGCCAGATAAACGGCAACACCATGCTCATTGCCCTACCGGAGAATCAGTATGTTTATCTGGGCTATCCTGCGGTAGTATCCTACTATCTTTACACCGATGAGATGGTTCGCAGCTTCAATCTGGATGATGAAAAGGACTATGAGGGCTACGGCAAGAGCACTTTCGAGCAGCCCACAATGCTGAACTACGAGGATGTCCGCTACCAGGGAAAGAACTATAAACGTGCTTTGATAAAGCGACTGGCGATTATCCCCAATAAAGAGGGAAACTTACAAGCCCCTCAGATGCTGGGCGTTGCCAGGCTGTATAATTTCGGATATCTGAACAAAGACCTCCGTAGTAGCGGGGGAGCGATTGTTGTCCGTCCCCTGCCCCGTGATAAGCAACCCCTTGGCTTTGGCGGTGCGGTGGGCAACTTTAAGGTTACCCACAGTATTTCCAAAACCGAATTAGCTTTGGGAGAAGCCCTCACTTTCACCCTGAAAATCCAGGGCAGAGGGAATTTTAACCGCTTCTCCGCACCGGTGTTTACTGCTGGCAAAGGCTTTCAGGCATCAAGTCCGGTGGTGATGGATAACCTGAAGGCAGGTATAGAGGGCAGTAGAACCTATTACTACACGCTTATCCCGCAAACTAAGGGCGAGCTTAGGCTGCCTGCATTGCCTTTTGTATGGTTCGATCATGACCAGGGAGAATACCGTAACTTTATTATGCCGGAACAAGTTATCAATGTGAAGGCAGCCAATGTGCTTAGCTATCTTAACCGGATTTGGGAACCACAAGCTCCCCGCACCATGCACCCTAAACTGAAGAGGGATAGTTATCCTGTTTACAAAGCCTACGCCAGCCAGGCATGGTATTGGGTGCTGGTATTGATGATCTTAGTTCTCTGCGGGTTTGTTTCAGTGCTTTCCTACGAAGCCAAATTGAAGCGCAAATCCCCGGAGCTTTATGCGCAAAAGCAAGCAGGGCGCATCTTGCAGAAATACATGAAACACGCCACATCAGCAGCTCAAAGCCTGTCTACAGAGTTTTACCCCTTGGCAGAGAGGGCGCTATTCGAGTATCTTGCCACTAAGTATAAGCTTGCCAATCACCTCTCCACGGATGAAAAGCTAACCTGCCTGCGAGATAAGAACATCCCGCCGGAGCTGATAGCAGAGATGCAGGGCTTCCTGCAAAGCTGCCAGCAAGCCCGCTTTATGCCCGAGGCGGATAGAGCCATTAACCTGCAAGAGGATTTGGCACTCTTGCAAAAGATTATTGCCGGATTCAGCCGCATCAAAAACAATGGAGCTAAGCTATGAAAAGGACTGCCTTACTGCTGTTTACGCTGTTGGTGTTGTGGCTTCCCGCTGTGGCTCAGGTGGATTCATTAGCCGCAGATAGTGATATTCACAATGCCGATTATTATTACAACAAGGCGGTGGATTACTTTGCCTCCGGCAATCAGGGCTATGCCAACCTGTATTATTTAAAGGCATTACGGTTAAATACCGCACATAAATATGCCCGGGCTAATCTGGACTTGGCGATTCGGATGAGCCCCGATAGCAAGCTTTACCCGGAGCGTTTGTTTCTGGTGCGGGCGTTGTTTCAGGGCTTGGATTTCCTCTCCGTGAACCGGCTGGCGATGCTGAGCCTGGTGTTGCTGCTCTTAACTGCCCTCAGCCTTGCCTGGCTGCTGTTTTATGATCCCGACAAGGAACGTGCCCTGCCTATCCTCAGCCTTGCCTTGCTTTGCCTGCTCTGCATCAGTTCTTTCACTCTGCTGGGAGTAAAAAGCTACAGGCAAAGGAATAATCCACTGGGGGTATTGGTTGCCGGCAACGAGCAGTTGCTGCCACTATCCGACACCTCCACCAAACCTATAACCGATATCCATGCGGGATTAATTGTTACTATTCTGGAGACCAAAGGCGAGTTCGTGATTGTGCGCCTACCCAATGGGCAGGTAGGCAAGCTTCCTGCTGCTGCTGTCGCCAAAGTGTAACCATAGTTTACAGTCTTATCCAATTTCCGGATTGAGACAGCATATTCCTAATAGTACACACCTCTTGTGATTTCAGCAGAGGGCGGTTATCATGCCAGAATGGTTCAATCTGGAACTTGCCTATCATCGCTGCTGCAGACTAGATGTCCGCAGCTACCTTGCACAACCGCTGCTGATTCTAACCGGGGTTCATCGGGGCTTAAACGGGCAAAAGCCCGATGATCCCCCGTTCAGATACCTTGCGATCCGGTATTGGCAAGCAAGAGAGCATGAACCTAGGTATAAGGGCAAATGAAACTAACACAGTTCTTCGATTGATGTCCAAAGCCCACAAGAGTATTCATTATAGCCATTTTATAAGTTTGGGGCTTTGAACTTAAAGCCAATAGAAAAGCGGGAATAAATCCCGCTCTTCTAATGTTGTGTAGTTAGAGGCTATTTCTATTCTTCAATATCCTCAATAATATCTGGGAGGTTGCCTTCCAGGCTGTCTATCATAAAGCGGGCGGATTCATTAAGATCACCGGAGGGGTACTGAATCAGGAAATCCTTGAAAAGTTGCAAGGCAAGATCGGTGTTCTTCATTTCCTCGGCAATCAGGAAGGCTTTCATGAAGGAAGCTTTATAATCGTCGGAGCCATTCTTAAAGCTTCTGATGATCTGATCATAGAAGGTGATGGCGTCTTTAAAGTTACGCTGTCTGGCGGCGTCATCGGCGTTGGTAAACAGTTCTTCGGCAGTAAGCAGGCTGTTTACGCGTTCCGGATATTTGCGCATATTGAATTCCACAAATAGCTGTTCGGTTACTTCGTCCTGACGTGTCTTTTCCTTTTCCTTCTTAATCGCAGCTTCTATCTTGGTTTCATTATCGGCAAGGGGTTTATAGGTTTTGGGGCTTTCGCTTAAGATGCGGAAGAAGACAAAATTGCCCTTGGCAGAGGTGAACACCGGGCTTAAATAGCCAATCGGATTATCCCAGATCATTTTGGAGAAATCGGCATCAGGACCAATACCGGTAACTATCCCGTTCTGATATTGAAAATCGAGAAAGGCATTATCCGGCATTTTGGAGTATTTGGTGATGATGGATTTCATCTTCTTTTCATTCTTGCTTTTCTTGGCAAGGTTATACTGTCTCCAGGCGCGATCTGCGGTTTTCTTGCTATCAAAGAATAAAGCTTCTATGGCACGATATCCGGGAGTTGTGTATTGTTCGATGTCCTTGTCATATCTTGCCTGAATTTCTTCTTTACTAACTGAGACGGTATTTACTACCAGCAGTTCGTAAACCTTGCGGAGTATAAAAGATCGTTTTGTAGCGTTTAAGTCTGCATTATCGGTTAGATACTGCCCATAATTCTCTGCTAGTGCTTCCACGTAGATGATGTTCTGCATCAGTTCCTGTTCCACCAGTTGTTGTGCACCACCACCTTTGGTGATGAACACTTGCTCCTGGGGAGGGATTTTGTCATATGTTTCCAGCAGTTGTTTTACGGAAATACGTAAAGCTTCGTTAGAGGAGTTTATCACCAGGCTATTAAGAATAGAATCGTTATTAGCTCGTTCTTTAATATCTATAAGAGCAGCCAGATCGCTGTCAACAGTAACGTTGTATTTAGTTTTAAGCTTCTCGATCATAGCATCCAGCATGCTGCGTTCCTTAGTGGGGCGATAACGTTGCTCAAGCTCGGGAATCACTTCTTCATATTCTTTCTGTCTGCCGGGAATGGATTCGGTTACGCGAAAGATGTGCCAACCGGTTTCGGTTTGCACGGGTCCGGTATATTTGCTGGAGTTTACTTCGCCTTTACCGATCATGTCCTCAAGGGTGGCGTCATTACCCACACCTGGAATGTTTCCATTCATTCTGATATTCTTGATAATCCCTTTCAAACCTTTAGCGTAGGTATTTTGATTGTATTTGTCCGATACCTCTGCCAAACTGCTACCGCTCTTTAGGGCATCCAGAGCCTTCTTACCTTCAGCTTCATCGGTAACCTGAATGTACTCTATGGTAATGTAGGGGTTAAGATAGAAGGATGCAAGGTTTTCGTTATAGTATGTCCGCAGATCGTCCTCAGTCAGCACGGTCAATTCAGTTACATTTCTTTTATAGTATTCCTGAATCAAATACCGCTTTTCCACACTCCTGATGCGCTCAAGCACAGTTGCATCGTTATTAACACCCATTTGTAAGGCTTTCTGATAGAAAACATCTTCAGTAGCAGTGATGTTCAACACCTCAATCTGCCCATCAACCGTGCGATAACGAGGTTGATATGTGGGGGGTAACTTCGAAATCTTAGTGTCAATATCCTTGCGCAGGATCACGCCACCATCATACTCTGCCAGAATATCAGAGTCGCTAGCACCATTGTCTGTAGATACTTTCACAGGGATGGGATCGGCAGCCACCAAAGCGAGGCAAACCAACAAGAAGATCAGCCCTAAGCTGAAACGCAGATGTTTATACATGTCTATGCTCCTTACATTAGCTTATTATGAACAAGAACCCAAAATTATGATGAAGGTTAAGACGTCAAGACTTTTGTACAAACGCAAAGAAGAGTTAAGATTTCATCATAGTTTGGCACGTATCGTGCATACACAGAGAGTAACGAAAAAAAGATCCTTTAGGAGGATACAAATGCTCAGGAAACTGAAAAACCAGAAGGGTTTCACCCTTATCGAAGTCTTGGTGGTGGTTATCATCGTGGCAATTCTTGCTGCTCTGGCAGTGCCCCGCTATCTGCGTTATGTGGAAAAATCACGTAGCACAGAAGCACAAACTGCAATCAACACCATTCGCAAAACTTTCGACGTTTACATGCAGACCAATGGTTCCACCGATGGTTTCAGCCTTGAACAAGCTCAGAAAGAAGCTCGCTTAGGTGAAAGCACCAACAAAAACTGGAAGTTCGAAGTAGTTGGCAATCCCCCCAAGAAATATATTGCCACCTCAACTCAGGAATTTGCTGGCGGTGAAGGCAAGCAGGTTTGGTACGACGTTACAGAAGCCAAATTTCATGGCTACGGAATTGACACATGGACAAACCCGGAATCCGGAGGAACAGAGAGCGACTAACCCAGGAGGATGGTAAATTGACAATCCATGAACTATTACGCTTTACCGCTGAGGCGGGAGCATCTGACCTTCATATTGCTGCCGGCTCGCACCCTATGGTGCGAGTCAATGGGCGCATGAAGAAACTAAACCTTCCAATCCAAACCGTGGAAGATGTCGAAGTCCTGGTTTTTGGTGTGATGAACGAATCACAGCAAGAGCTGTTCAAAAAGAATCTGGAAATAGACTTTTCCACGAAGCTAAGCAATGATGTCCGTTTTCGTGTGAACGCATTTCACCAGATAAATGGTATATCATGTGCCTTCCGTGTGATCCCAAACGAAATCAAGTCTTACGACGAACTTCATTTACCGGATATATTGAAACGGTTGACAATGAAGGAAAAGGGTTTGATTTTGGTTACGGGTCCCACCGGTAGTGGCAAATCAACAACGCTGGCTACAATGATTGACTCTGTAAACGAAAATCGCAATTGCCACATAATAACCGTGGAAGATCCCATCGAATTCGTGCATCGCAGTAAAAACAGCCTTATCAACCAACGCGAGTTGGGACACGATACATGGAGTTTTACTGCTGCTTTGCGCAGTGCCCTGCGTGAAGATCCGGACGTGATTCTGGTGGGTGAAATGCGTGATTTGGAGACAGTGTCACTTGCGTTGACAGCTGCCGAAACAGGACACCTTGTTTTTGCTACTCTGCATACTGGTAGCTGTACGAAATCCATAGACCGTATCATAGACATGTTCCCCAAAGAACAACAACAGCAGGTACGTTCTATGCTTTCGGAATCTCTTGAAGCAGTGATAGCACAGACCTTATTGCCTACCAAAGATGGTAAGGGCAGGGTTCCTTCTGTGGAGATAATGATAGCCAACGCAGCCGTGAGAAACCTGATTCGTGAAGAAAAAACATATCAGATTCCTTCGGTTATTCAAGCAAGTACTAAAGAAGGTATGCAAACCAGGGATCAATCTCTGTATAACTTGGTGATGAACAACCTAATCGAACGCACTATTGCCGAGGAATTCGCAGAGAATCCCAAGCAGTTTGCCACAGGAGCCGGTTTCTAATAATGAAGGTTA
This sequence comes from uncultured Candidatus Cloacimonas sp., assembly GCA_964430595.1. GTDB lineage: Bacteria > Cloacimonadota > Cloacimonadia > Cloacimonadales > Cloacimonadaceae > Cloacimonas. The sequence continues at coordinate 28,692 of CAYSGM010000001.1, read as the reverse complement.
AGAGCTTGAAGCAGATTGCTTGCCCTCGAAGTTTGGCTATTGATAGTGCAAACAAGTGTTCTGGCATTCTTGCCGATGCTTTTCAAGAGCGTAAAGCAAGCCATTTAACTGGCTTGCTTAGAAGCCAGCGAGGATTTACCCTGATTGAGGCAATGGTAGTAACAGTAGTGTTGGCAGCAATGATAGCAACCATATATACGGGGGTTATGTATGCGGAAAAGCAAACACGCATGAACTACAGACACCGAGTTGCCACCCTGATAGCTTCCGGTGAAATTGATAAGCAATATACGATGTATATGAAGTTACATCTGATGCGTCCCTTCACAGGTAGACAGGTAGTGATCGACGACACCTCCGAGGATATTGTTCGGGGAGCTGTAACAGTCAGTACAAAAAGAGATGTGGAATTCCACATCACAAAACAATATACCTTATCGTACGTCACGGCTGAAGTGAGTTGGATTGATCCTGCATCTAAAACCACCCACAAGGTACGGTTAAGAGAAGACTTTTACGATGTTGAAGGTAAGGTGAATCCATGATCAACTATCGTAAACATCTGAAATCCCCAATTACAAGACTTAAAAGCCAAAAGGGATTCACGCTTATAGAGCTGATTAGTGTTGGGATTATTTCCTCATTACTGATAGTTATTGCCGGAGTTGGATTAAGTGTGTTCTTTTCCAAGTACCAAGAGATTAATGCTTATGTGGAACTGCAGAAAGACGCATTGGAGTTCTTGAACTACCTTAAGAACGGCTATACTGTCGGATCAGGAAGTTATATCCAGTTTAATGGTGTTGCAAGCGCAAAAGCTCTTGCGATAACTGGGAGAACTAACGAAGCAGGAAAAGGAAACGGACTGAAGATAACTCCTCCGTTTATGGAAGAGTTCCCCAATGATTTTATTCATTTCTACCTTCATGAAGGGGCAATACGAGTTAATTACATGTATAATGGGGTTCAGGTGAATTCACCCCAGTATTTGTTCCCCAAACGTGGTGAAATGAGCAGAGTTACGATAGAAAGCTTTAAAGTTAGCGATGCGAATGCCTATAATGCCTTGTTTGTAAATAAGATTGGCGAGCCTTTGTGTGTTGTTTACGTTGAGCTGAAAGCCAAAGTACAAACGGCAAAGAACAAATTCCGCTATGTGAATTTCAATACGGTAATGGCGATGAAAAACATGTCGAGACCAACGGGGGCTCCATGATTAAAATAGTTAAAAACCAAAGTGGTAACATTGCTCTGGCTATGCTCATCGCGGTGATTGCTGTGATGAGCGGACTTAGCATCTCCAGTATGAGCTTGCGCGATACCATTGCCGAGCAGATGGAGTTGGAAAGTATCCAGAGCTTACACTTGCTTAGAGCAGAATCTTTACGGGGACAATCATTTCTGGAAGTAGCTGCAAAAACTGATCCTTCTTTAGGTGGAGGATTAAGAACTCCGGTACGTAATGTACCAATAACCGGTAGCCATTTTGCCAAAACATATACTATGCAATCTCAGATTTATCGCAAAGCCTCCGAAGCAGAAGGAACGGTAATTGGTGGTTCTGGTGTTACAGAGAATGAGTATTTGATTCGGTCGCTTATCGAAACGAAAACTGGTGTAGGTCAAGCTGCTTATTTCTCCAGCAACAAATCCATTGTTCGCAAGTATAGTGAGCTTCAAATTTTCCAGGCTACGGGTCCAATATTTATGTATTTTTCGGATATTGACCAGTCCACTAATGGGAACAATGTCTATTTCTATGGACTAGACGTTATTAACGGTCCGCTTCACAGCAACTCGGATATCACTATTAAGCAAGCCGGTGGCGGATCGAACAATGGCTGGCCTACGTTCCTCGATCAGGTTACCACTTCCGGGGTGATTATTTCTACTCCACCACAGTATCCGGAAGATCAAGTATTCCGGGGTGGTTTGATTGAGAACTCCTCTCTATATGAGTTTCCCACGGAAATGACAGGTGTACGTCACAATGGTAGAACAGTAGGGCCTCCCTTTTATGATCCCGATAATATCATCATGGTGACCGTAGCAGGCACGGGCTATACAGCTATGATGGGCAAGGTTAGCATACCTCGCCGTGTTTTTGCCGATGCCTGGCCTACCTACCCTGTTGGGTATCCTAATGTTACTCCTGCATTTCGGAACAATTTCACTGTTACCGATACTGTCTGGCAAAGATTGGGCGGAGGAACTTCATCCGGACGTTCTAACTTTGTAAATAACAAATTATGGATTCGGGGAGATTTTCACGGTTTTCAAACTTGGGGTGCTTCAGACACCTTGTCACTTATTGGAGATATTCTCATTAGTGGTACCCCCCCCCCCGCCGATCCTTATCCTGGTAACCGTCAATCGATGGTGGGGCTTATCTCAGAAAAGTCCATTGTCATCAAGTATGGATTTCGTAATCCCGAGGATTCTCTGCGTTATCATCCAAATTGCGGCTCGGATGCAGATTATCTACCTCCTAATGGTGGTGGCATTTGGATTTATGCAGCTTTGCTTGCTTTGGGGAAGGGTACAGGTCAAAACGCTATGCAGGGGGACGGTGTCTTTACTTTTGAATATCAACATCCCCACGGCTCTATTCCTGCTACATGGATTAACATACCTAGTCCGGTTCCGGGTGAACCACCAATACCTACACTGTTTAATTGGATTGATTTGCATCGCCAACGCTACCCGCAATCCGGAGGTAATCCTTGGCCTGCCCTACTTGACTACCCATGGTATAACCCCCTATGGCCCGAGAAAGCTCCATACCTGGAGCGTGGGACGATTAACATTTGGGGCGGAGTAAATCAACGCAGACGCGGATTTGTGCATCGCAGTTATTATGATAATGAATGGCCTTCGAATGGTGTGTGGAATATACCAAAAGACTATTGTGGAGGTTCTAGCCAACCGAACCCAGTAAATATTCAGCTGTATGCCAACCCAAATGTTGCTGTGACTTTGACAACAAGGAATTTCCCGGGTGCTTCCGGTCCAGCTGCTCCGGGAACCGGCTACAAAAAGAACTATAACTACGATAGAAGAATGTATAAAACCAAACCACCGGATTGGCCTGAATTTAAGAAACAGGGACAGAAATTGCCGATGGAACAAGGGAACTGGTTGTTAAAGAGACCCCCGCGTTCATTAGTGTAAGTATTGATAATACAAGAGATATAAAGAGGAAGAATGAAGAAGAAAACCGTTCGATTCAAAGAAACTGTGGGTATTGATATTGGTAGTCACAGTGTGAAAATCGTTCATCTTAAGAAGCTGCACGAAGGCTTTAAGCTGCTGAATTATGAGATTCGCCCTACCGTGCCTACTGGCATTGAGTATATACCCAGCGATCTTCGTCCAGAGCGATATGCCCCAGTGATTATCGAAATGCTTAAAACTCTAAGGATAAACCCCAAGAGTATTAAACATTTGGTTACTTCCATCGGTGGAGACAACACCAGTATCAAGCAGATTAAAACCATATTCCTGCCTGAGGATGAACTGGAATCCGCCCTATTCTTTGAAGCTAAAAAACACATTCCGATTAGTGGTACCGATATGGTGCTGGATTATCAAGTGTTAAGCGTCGAAGAAAAAACGAATAACATGAATATCCTATTGGCAGCAACCTCTAAAGATGTTTTGAACGAGCACTCAAACATTTTGGTTAGTGCCGGGATTAATCCCAACATAGTGGACATCGATTCCCTGGCAGTAGCCAACAGCTTTGCCCTAAATGCCTTTGCAGAAGAGGGAGTGTATGTGCTGCTTAATCTTGGTGCACATCGTAGCAATATGGTTATCTGGGGTCCTGATTCCAAGTTGTTTGCCCGCGATATACCCTACGGTGGTTATAATTTTACCAGGGATATCATGCGCAGACGCCAACTAGAATGGGAAGATGCAGAAAAGCACAAACTGGAATACGGTCTGCTTGACAATCCTGATGTGGCTAATGTGCAGACGATTTCTATGCTTGATATCTCTGAGAAATCTACAGAAGATTCCATTGTGGATGAAGTCCGACGCTCCTTACGTTTCTATGTGAAAGAAGCAGGGAACAGCGATTTTCGCAAACTATATCTAATGGGTGGGACTGCTAAACTGAGAGGTTTGCAGGAATACATTCAGGAAAAAGTTGCCATCCCTACTGAGATATTCATGCCCTTCATAAATGTGGAAATGCCTGAGAAGTTCCAAGATAAAAAAGACCCACAACTTGCCTTGGCTATTGGCCTTGCAATGAGAATGGAATAAGGGAGGGCTAATGACAAACGCTTTTTACTTCAAAATAAACCTGAATAAATTTGGCGAGATGCGGCTTCAAGCAGAACGCGAGAAGAAAACCTTTACAACTGCAGTTGTTTGCTTCATTTTAGGCTTTGCTCTTTTGATTGGAGCTTGGTTCTACATCAATGCAAAAGGTGAAGCCAGAGTAAACAGCCGTAAGGATTACCTGGCTGAAACCATGAAGCAGCTTGAAAGCTTTCAGACGAGTGCGGATTATCTCTCCAGCGAAGATCTTGACCGCTTGGCGGAGACATTTACAAACCGCATCTTTTGGGCGAAAAAGATGATTGCTTTGGGTCAGGAAATTGATGATAAGCTTGCTGTCCGTAAGTTTTTCTATGCTAATGGTATTCTAACCCTGAACGGTATTACAGAAGTGGACGTTAATGTGAAAGAACTGGATCTGATTCAGTCCTTTATTAACAGACTAAAGAGCAACCCGGAGATTAATAATGACTTTCCACAAATTAAGTCAGGTCAGATTACTCGCCAGATCGTTAAGGATACTGCTATTCTGGAGTTTGTTATAGAGTGCTATAGCAGGGAAGCCACAACAGGAAGGAGACCGCAACAATGAGAGAGAAATATATAATCTTCGTGCTTATGATGATAGTGCTGTCTGTTGTCTTCTTCATGTTAACATCAAGCAACGTTAAGCACAACATCGATAAGATAGAGCAATTGGACTCAAAGATTAAAACTGCCCAGGAACAGCTGAATAGTGCCCGTATTATGGACCAGCAGTTAAGCCAGTTTGCTCTTATAATTGACAATAGCTTAACCAAAACCCCCAGCTTTACTTTTGATGAAATCAACGATTTCAAAACAATGATTGGTCAGTTAGCTGATCAACGTTCGATTCAGATAAACAAGCTTTCCGATAGTAACAAGTTCTCCCTCCCTGGGTTGATTGAAACTACTTACAATCTGGAATTGGAAGCAAGTTATGTACAGATCGGGCAGTTTATCTCTGATTTGGAAGCTTTGGATCACATCCTTAAAATACATGCTCTGGATGTTAGCCCTGCTCAGATCTCTGATAAACAAACACCTGCTGCCGGTGCTGCAAATCGCTATCGGGTGACCCTTGAGCTATCAATTTTCAAGGTTAAAAAGGTGGTGTAATATGCAACTGAGATTTGTAAAAGACCTTGCAATTGCCCTTATCGTAATCCTTCTCTTCGCATTAGCCATGAGATTGTTTGCTATTGAGCGCGGTTGGGTAAAAATTCCTGTAAATTCCATCTATACAAAAGAGTCAGTATCGGACACACTGCTTAATAAGATCAAGACCATAGAGAATTCGATCCAGGATCGCAAGATGTTTGTGTTTGGTTCGAACCGTGATCCCTTACGTCAGGGTAATATAATCAAAGACAAAGCAGATCGCGAAATGGAATTTCGAGAGATGCTGCTTAACACTTTCCGGCTTGCCACCACAGCCCGAGATGATTACGGCAACAAGATTGCCTTCATTGAATACCGTGGTACGCTTCACGAAGCACGTATTGGTCAGGTGATAGAGGGACGTAAGATACTGAATATTGATGATAACAGCATCCGCTATAGTTATAACGGCATTACATCTACAACCGAGCTTGCCCCTCGCCCATCAAAACCTGTTGATGATCCCCAAGCTGCCTCAGGCACAAACGGGAACTGGTAAATATTAATATGATACTGGGAGTAAATATGAAACACATGCTTTTATCAAAGCGTTATCTGGTTGTAACCATCGTTTTTGTGATGTTACTAGGCATATCTTTGCTTAATGCTCAGGTAAGCAGGAATCCTGTTTTGGATGCCAAAGTAACCTTTTCTGCAGATGATGCAACTTTATCGTCTGTTATTAAAGCCCTTTCCCGCCTCAGCGGAACAAACATTGTTGTTGCCGTAGATCAAAACGGCGGTGGTACAAACTCTTCTCAGGCAGGACCTGGAGCTAGTACAGGTGCTGGAGAGAAAAGTGAAGAGCCCAGAGTTACTATCAACATTAAAGATGTTGGGATTGAGACTGCGGTTTCTTTAGTTGCACGTTCTGTGGGGTATTCCTACCGTGTTATTGGGGGACATACTTTCCTGGTTGGACAGAAGCAAAACATTATGGAGGAAGTTGGCGAACGTAGTGATATCATCTTCCTTAATAACCTGGATTCTAAGAAAGTCAGTGATTCCTTGCAAAACACCGGCATGAAAATCACGCCTCTTGAAGGGCAGAATGCCATTATGATATATGGCAACCCAGATTCTTTCAAGGATGTTAAAGAGCTTATAGCTTCCATCGACTCCCAACAGGATCAGGTTGAGATTCGTGTTAGGCTCATTGAAGTCCATCTGTCCAATGCCAAGAAGTATGGGATAGATTGGAGCAGGCTCAATCACTTAACCACAATCCTTGCGGAAGATCCCATTAACGCTGCCGGAGCAGGCTTACCTTACGATTATTCTGATCCAACAGGATATCTTCCTCATGGCAATCCCAATGATTTCGGGGTTGTGCCGGATGAGCAATACTTCCAAAGAATCAATGGTTTAGATGATGTGGGACATTTCAGCAGACAGTTAACTGCTTTTGATGTTACTATCGATTGGCTATTAGAAAACAATGCAGCCCAGTTATTAACTGACACCAGAGTCACCGCTCTTAATGGAGAACTTGCAGAGATGCACATTGGTGAAGTAGTCCCCTTCGTGGTTACAGATCAGGAAAAACAAATCCAGGTGGAACGTTCCGAAGTCGGTATTATGCTGAAAGTGACTCCCAAAGTAAACAAAGACGGAAACATCACTATGGTGATTAATCCTGAGGTTAGCTCCATTACTGAATTGGTAGGAGGATATGTTCCCCGTTCCAAAGTACGTCGGATAACCTCTACCGTTACGGTTCCTAACGAACACAAGATAATCGTTGGTGGTTTGTTGAACTCCAGTATTATGCAGAAGACAAACAAGCTCCCCTTCCTTGGGGATCTTCCTTTCGTTGGAAAAATCTTCCAGCACCGCTATGAAGTGGTAGAGAACACAGATTTGATTATTGAGATCACCCCCCGCCTCGTATCGATGAATGCTACCACTCCAGAGCTTAAGCTGGACAAACGCCTTACAAAAACCCTCATTGAGTTTGAAGACCAAGAGGAGGAAAATTAAATGCGAAAGTTTAATTCGATGATGCCTATTCTAATCATGATGCTAATCATCATGGTTAGTTTTACCGCAAGTTGCGATAAAAGAAACCCGCCCCCAATTATTCCCGGGGTTCCTGCTCCTGCACCATTGTCTGAATTACGGACAATTACCCGCATCTGGGCAGAACCGGAGTTTATCTATCAGGATAATAACATCACATACTCCACTATTGGTGTGGAAGTGAAAGATGGCGAGAACTTTGGTGTTTTCAACCAGATAGTTCAATTCAAAACTGACAAAGGTCGTGTGCTAACAAGCGTTCTTACCGATAGCACCGGTGTAGCCAGAACAACCTTCTGGGATGATGGTGACGTGGGCTGGGCAAAGATATTCGCTGTGGTGCGTAAATATTCTGCAAGTGTAACAGATTCTCTCGTTGCATCCAGTACTGATTCAATCATGGTGGAAATCAAACCGATTCCTCCGATTGCCTCTATAAATCTAAATCTTCCCAAAGAAGAAACATATCCCGGCGAACCTTATAGTATGAAAGTGATGCAAATTATTCCCATTACTGCAAAACCACTTAATAACATCGGTCAAATAGTTCCTAACAATACTCTGGTTACGTTCGAATGTCAAAAGGGTAGATTCGTAGATTCTGCAGGTAATGAACTTGGTAAAACAACAGTAGCCCAAACATTCAATGGTGTTGCAGCAGTCCGATATAGCTCGTGGACAACCTCTACTACTTCGCCCGGGGCTACCAACGAAAACATCAAAGCCTCTATTGGAACTGTATTTGGAGCAAGAGATGTAATTATCTCTCCCGGAAATCCATCTAATATTCTATTAACAGCATGGGTTCAGGATGGTGATGAAGAAGTTGAATCTTACAGTAGTGATGTTAGCAGCTTGAACCATATTACTATGAAAGCTCATCTTACTGATGTGTTTAACAATGATTGCCCCCAACGATCAGTAAAATTTACCACTGATCTTGGTTCATTCCTAAATACCACCCAGTTAGTGAGAATTAATACCGACACTGCTGGTGTCGCAGCTGTTCGGTTCACTCCTGGCTTATCTGCCGGAGCAGCGATGATACAGGCTACTGCCAATGGAGATACACTTGTTGCAAGTACTATCTTTAATGTTACTTCCGATCAGATTCATTCAATCAGCTTCACACAATCTGATCAGATAAACCTAAATGTAGCCAATACCGGTGGACTTCAATCCGCCATTTTACGGGTTAAACTCAGAGATATCAACGGCAATTTGATAAACTCAGCAGACTCTGTGTATTTTAAGATTGTTAATGGCAATGTTCCAGCAGGTGCAAATCTGAATAATAATCTTAATTTACAAGATTCAGTTTTGGTAATCTCCAACGGGGGTGAGGCACAGATATCTGTAAATAGCGGCACTGCTTCCGGTATGTTAACAATCAAGGCTTCCATAACTAAATGGGACCCTCTTGCACAACAATTCAGGTATGTGTTTTCCTTAAAGACCAATATCATTATTCATGCCGGACCCCCTGCTCCATTCCCCAATGGTATTATCCCATTTATCGGTGGATTCAATACTGGAACTAATATGGGTGGCGGTTTATGGCGCATAATTGCCGGTGCAGTGGTGAAAGACATTCATAACAACCCTGTCGATAAAGGTACTGCGGTGTGGTTCGAGCTGGAAAACACTTTAGGTGCCCCTGATTGCCAGATTGGTGCTGAAGCTTTTGTTGGCAATGTGAGCGCAAATGGTGATTCCCTTGCCGGTGTGGCATACACTACCTTTACTTATAGTGGTACATTGACGAACCAATCGATCATTATTCGTGCGAATTGTGCTGAAAACTATGGTACAGCGCCAGTGACACTTCCTCTGAATGATCCTCGCTTCGAAATTCAATCTCAGCCGGCAGCTTTGTATTTCAACGAAAACAATGCAGGTAACCCCCCTAACCCGAATTATGTGTATCAGGAAAAATCAAGTGACATTTACGCTGTCTTAACTGATGGTCAGGGGCTTGCTATCAAGGATGCCATTATTATGCTCCTCACAACCCGGGGTCAGTTTGTTGAGATCCAGGGAATTGAAGGGCTGGGATTGTATCCGGATAACCCACCTTTACCTTGGCGGATAATAACCAATAACGAAGGTATTGCCCGTGGACGTATATCATTTAAAGCAAACGAGATTCAGTTACCTGATCCAGATACATTACAACCAGGTACGGCTGAGGGACTTATTACCGGTAGAATACTTGGTACTGCGGTTCAATCCAATACTTCTGTAGCATTATTCCGCTATCCCGGCACTGCTCCTTGGTAATAAAAGAATAGCAGACCAATATTGCTAACGGGTTGGAAACAGCCCGTTAGCGAATTGATCTTTAGTGAACATAATGAGAATTCTAAAAAGGAATTTATAATGACTTTTAACCCACAGTTTGCCCGGATAGGCGAAGTTCTTGTGCACGAGGCTTACGTTACCGAAGATCACGTTAAGGAAGCACTTGTAAAGCAGGGGAATTTTGGACTAAAACTGGGTGATACCCTCATAAAGTTAGGCTATGTAACGGAGCGGGAGCTTTTAGTAGCTTTGAATCTTCAGCTTGGTTACGACATTGTGGACGAGCACGAACTAATGGATCTCGACCTCAGCATTGTATGCTTAATCCCAGAACCCTATGCATTAGAAAACAGAGTTATTGCCCTTCGCGAAGAAGGTGATGGCATTGTAGTTGCCTTAGCCGATCCCGAAAACCTAACTGTTCTGGATAGCTTGAAAAAACTGCTTGGAAAGAACATCAAACCTGAACTTATCGGTGACAGTGTTCTACATGATACAATCGAGAAGTATTACAAGAGCATTCGTACCACCTCTCAAGTGGAAGATGCAGTGGGTGGGTTCGATTTTGTAGCAGTAGATGAAGATGAGAACGAAATTACTATCGCGGCTGCTTCCGCAGATGCAGAAGCTCCTGTCGTAAAGCTCGTAAATCTTATCATCAACGAAGCAATCAAAGCCGGAGCTACCGATATTCACATCGAACCGCTGTTAAAGACTACCCGTATTCGCTACCGTGTTGACGGAGCCTTACGTGAGGTTATGACTCCTCCTATCGGCATGCATCCCGGCGTGATATCCATCATCAAGGTGATGAGTAAGCTGAACATTGCAGAAAGACGCCTACCCCAGGATGGACATATATCCCTAAAAACCTCCGTAAAGAGCGTTGACGTTCGTGTATCCATCACTCCTACCGTATTAGGTGAGAAGGTAGTGATGCGTCTCCTTGATAAGGGAGAATTTGGCTTCAAGCTAACTACTCTCGGTTTTGAATCTACCGATATGGATATCTTCAAAAAGATCATCCGCCGTCCCTATGGTATTATTATCGTATCCGGTCCCACCGGTAGCGGTAAATCCACCTCGCTCCACGCTGCCCTAAAGGAAATTGAGGATATAGAAACCAATATCATCACCGTGGAAGACCCCGTAGAATACCGTTTGGAAGGAATCACCCAGATAGAAACTAAAGAGCAAATAGGTCTTACCTTCGGTTCTGCATTACGCTCAGTGCTGCGTCAGGATCCAGATATCGTGCTTATTGGTGAAATTCGTGATGAAGAAACCGCCGATATCGCCATCAAGTTTTCTCTTACCGGTCACCTTGTGTTCTCTACCCTGCACGCAAATGATGCACCTTCCACCATTACCCGTCTTATCGATATAGGTATCAAACCATACCTGGTGGGTTCATCACTTTCTCTGGTAATGGCACAGCGTCTGGTTCGTAAGATATGCAAGTACTGCATAAAAGATTACAAGCCTACCGAACAGGAGATTAAAGACAGTGGTTTGCCTCCGGAAGAGGCAGCCAAGGTAAACTTCAAAATGGGTTCCGGTTGCGTTCATTGTGATAATACCGGTTTCTCAGGTCGTGAAGGTATCTTCGAACTGCTTACCGTTACTCCCGAAATCCGCAGCCTGATTTTCCAGGGCGGCAATCAGGATCTCATTCGCGAAGCTGCTATTAATGCCGGTATGCGCACCTTGCACGATGCCGCAATGTCCAAAATGTTACGTGGTATCACCACCATCCGCGAAGTCATAAAGATGACCGTGGTAGAATAATAAATGTGGTTTCAGGTTTCAGGTGCTAGTGGAATTGCTCCGTTACGACCTGCAACCTGTAACCTGAAACCTATTTTTTAAAGGAAAGCCGATATGCCAACTTTTGCCTATATTGTTAAGGATGCTAAGGGTGCCAGAATAGAGGGTATGATTAAAGCCGATACTCTCGATATGGCTGTGGATAAGCTTGCCAAGGAAGGGAGCACCATCATCAGCGTGAAAGCTGCTGCAGAAGGAGCTTTCAAGGGTAAGATGTCGCTTTTTGACAAGCTGATGCTTACCATATACAAAATCCGCACCGGAGTAAGCTTAAAGACGCTTGTGTTTTTCACACGCCAGCTTTCCACCATGTTTTCTGCTGGTTTAACCATCGAGAAAGCCATAACAGACCTCGAGAAAGAAGAGAAGAACAAGAAGTTTGCCAAGGTATTGCGCAAACTGTCCGATGATATCCGCAAGGGTTTCTCTCTATCCGAAGCTATGGAACAGCATCCCGGTGTGTTCAATCCACTATATGTGGCACTTGTTAAAGCCGGTGAAGTTTCCGGTACCTTGCATACGGTTTTGGATGAATTATCGGACTATCTGGAAAAGATAGAGGATACCCGCCGTAAGGTTACCAGTGCCATGGCTTATCCGGTGTTTATGCTGTGCTTCCTGATTCTGGTGGTCTGGGTGATGTTCTATTGGATTATCCCCCTCTTTGCTGCCGTTTATGCGGATTTTGATGCTGATCTTCCTGCTCCCACTGTTATTGCTATCAATACCAGTAACTTTATTGTAAACAATGCATTCAGCACTGTTCTGCTGGGTATTGTAGCTTTGTTCGGATTGTTTTTGCTATACCTTACGGATCGTGGACGTTACATTATAGACTCCATGAAGCTGAAGATTCCCGTTATCGGTGCTGTGATAAACAACTCCATTATGAGCAAGTTCTCCCGCACCTTCAGCATTCTGATGGCTGCCGGCGTGCCTATTATGGACACAATGGAGCTTACTGAAAACGTGGTGCAAAATGCAGTGGTGGAAGGTGCCGTCCGCAAAGCCAGAGTTATGGTTAAGGAAGGTTATGGAGTGGCGAATTCGTTCCGCCGCACCGGCATGTTCCCTCCTACTCTGCTGCAAATGATCTCCACTGGCGAAGAAACCGGTGATATGGACAAACTGCTTGGTAAAGCCGCGCAGTTCTACGAGAAGCTGGTGGATTCTGTTATAGACCGCCTTACATCTCTTATCGAGCCGGCACTCATCGTGATGATGGCGGTGGTGGTGGGAACCATTATTGTGGTTATCTACCTGCCCATTTTCGATCTCGGTGAAGCTATCTCTCAGGGTATGAAATAAGGCGCGTAGCAGTAATAAACAATCAGTAACCAACACATTATTAAGCAAAGCCCGAAGCATTAGCTTCGGGCTTTTGCATTGTAGCATAGGATTGTGTCCTGTTGTAACCTGAGGTTTTTTTACCTCAGATAAGAAAGGTCGGGTAACAAACCCGACCTTACAACAGCTTGAAAAACTATGCTACGGCAGTATTAATACCTACAAATCCGTTTGGTTACAACTGCTTTATCATTCACCATCAGCCTGAGCATATATACCCCATTAGCCACTCTCTGATTATTCCCGTCGGTTCCGTTCCAAGTGTATTCGATCTTGGCATTATCGGCTTGGGCGGCAAGGGGGATGCCACGTACAAGTTGTCCCTTTATGTTATACACATCAATGCTAAGCGAAGCTGCTTTGGCATTTTCCACTTGTAGCTTCAGCTCTCCACGCATAGGATTTGGGTATGCTGTGAACTTAACTGCCGGTGCAGCTGGCACAGTGTAATCTTCATTGCTAACAGGGAAGTTGGCGTAGGCATGATACAAAGCTCCATTGGCATTCGAATCGGCAGTATCAGCAGGTATATAGAAAAATACTTCCACTCTGCTGTTACCTGACGGCAGCATGTATAAACGGCTTGTTTTTAGCACATCGGCAGATGGTATCAACGTAGCATCAATCTGCCAGTTATCTAAATTATTAAGTGGAAGAAATGGAGTAATCTCCCACAAGCCAATCGTATTCGGGCTCTGAAACTTAGCCATCAATCTGCGCCCGTTTGGCAACACGCATACATCATTGATCATGGTCGGCACTGTGAAGCTATGCTCATAGTTCACCTCTTCGGTAGCAGCATCTATGTCCTTCACAGTCATATTATACATGCTATCGACAACCGCCAGCTGACATATAAATGGTGATGAATCCGGTTTTATGGCTATGCTCCTTATGACCCCATCTCCGAAAGATAAGCCTGAGATATCGGTTACTGCATCATCATCGGCATATATCAATTGATCGCTTATGCTGTAATAAGCCCTTTCCCCTTTGCGGGCAAAGCACTTTTCATGAGGAACCCGTGCATAAGGCAGCTTATAATAGCTCTCCATTTCCCCATACAGAGCATTGTAATTGCTTAAATTCAACCCCAGGTTCCAGATGCTTGCAGCATCATTTGCGTCCAGCCCAAAACTTAGTTTTGACCGTTTGTCGGGGTTATAGTTCTTTTTATAGCCAATCCCATTACCCTCAGCCCCAGGATAGTTTCTGGTTCTTAATTCAACCCCTAATGCAGGATCTACATAACCTAACTCGGGTGACGATGATCCCCCATAAGAACCCATATCAAAATTCCAACTGCCATTCCCATTACCATCGTAATCACGATGCATAATTCCCCGTCTCCGCTGGAACACAGAGCCCCAAACATTTACTGTTCCCCTCTCTAAATATGGCTTTGCTTCAGGCCATAGGGGGTTATACCAAGGATAGTCTATATTAGCAGGCCAGGGTTGAGATATTGTTTGTGGATAACGATTCCGGTGCAAGTCTATCCACTCAAACAAACCCAAATCTTCATCGGGAATACTATACCATGCAGCCGGAACAGAAGGGTGAGGGTGCTGGTATTCAAAAGTAAAGACCCCATCTTGGGCGGGATCACCACCCACATACCCCATAGCGTAAAGCGAAGCATATATCCATATCCCTCCACCCGCAGGTGCCTCATAATCGCCATCCGCACCAACGTTCGGGTGGTAACGTAGTGAATCACATGGGTCTCTATACCCATATTTTACGATAATGTTTTTATCAGAGACAAGATTTACCATTGAGTTCCTGTTATAATATGGGTCGTCCGGAGGGAAGGTGCCGGAGATAGTAATATCTCCAATTAGCTCAATATCTTGTGATGACCACCATGTCTGGTTACCTTGAAATGTCCCCCTTATCCAAAGCTTGTTGTTAACATAGTTTATGCGTCCACAAGATGTCCCTCCGCCTAAATGTGTCCACACTGTGTCGCAAACAGTAAAGTTGTTACGGAAAGTGGGCGTAACATAAGGGTAACCTTCAGGATAGGTAGGCCAGACATCAGTAAAAACTCTCCGTGGCATACTAATTCTTCCCATCATGGCTGTGTATCCGGTACCTTGGACATTCACCATAATTATTGTGTTAGGATCATATGTTGGAGGACCCACAGAATGTAGATGACCACTTGGAGGGATAGCTGCTCCAAGCTCCATCGGTGGAGAGTTTTCTATCAACCCTCCCCGAAAAACCATGTCTCTGGGGTAATCGGGTGGGGTACTAACTACATGCCCACCTATCACAACTGGGCTGTTAAAAATAGGCCAACCTAAGTTAGTCCCCTCGTCGGTTAGTTTTATATATAAATTCTGATTTGTCCGCACAATGCCGTTGATAACATCAGTTCCCGTAAAATACTCAGGTTCTACTTCGGGGTTTGTTTCAGAATCTGTATAGTGAAATGGTGCTATAAACTCATCGGGATCATCCCGATGGATACCTGGGAACTCCCGCGTTTCTCCATCCACCACAATCTTTTCCGGGTAGGGTAAATCAAGCGAAAAGCTTTTGTACTGTCCATTGCACTTTTCAACATAGGGGCTTGGGTCGAATGAGTTTGACGGCAGATGCCTAAGATCACCAAATGTCTCGCCATCATCAGATATAGCTAACCAGTTTCCTTGTCCTCTTTTGAAGGATACGATGGTCTCATCCAGGCTGTGTGATAGGGTGGGAGTAAAGAAATCATCGTTTTGAAAGGGAATGATATCCGTTGTTTGCCAGGTTACTCCCCCATTAAAACTGTAATGATACCGGATTGTATTGGGGATAGGCGGTTTGGTAACGAACGTAATTGTATCCCCGCTTACATAAGCTCCCATTTTTCCGGCAAAGTTGCCTTCGCCAACCAAGGAGAAGGGGCTTATCACTGCCGTTAACAAGCCGCATGTTATAACCAACAGAACTAATACCATTGCCTTCATTATTACCTCACAATCCAAGTTATCCCTGTATTTGTGCCAAAGAGTCATTTCAAACATAACTACAAGCAATAAACGGTGCAAATTGCTGACAATCTTATTATTTATCGTGGGAGTGTTATCCACTAAGTCTGGAGTCGATCGGGCTAATATAAGTTTAGGCTTATAGATAACTTCAACAGCCCGATGGACTACAGCGACACCCTTGATAACGCCTGTAGTCCATATCACCGCAAAGTTCTAAGTAAGAGCAAAGTAGGGTAGGTGATATCGACTCCAGACTCACTTCTGACTCCACACTTGCAGGGCTCTTGCTTTCCACACACGAGCCGCAAGACATCTGACCATGATCTCACCATGGTTTATCATGGTGAGATCATGGCCAGTTCATGCGCGATTTTTCTTCGGCAAGCACGGAACAAGGGAGGAAGTTTTAGCTAATGTTCAGGTGCCTTCTATTCTTTCTTACAATCTACGGCTTCCTCGAACTTAGTGTGCTCCGAGAAGCGGGTCATGTGGAAGCGTCCAAAGAAGCTATCCACCATGGAGTAGATAACCGGAATGATGAATAGGGTAAGGAAACTGGCAAACAGCAAGCCAAAGGTGAAGCTTACTGCCAGAGGTCTCCACGCCTGAGCAGAGGGATCGGTGGAAAACACCAGAGGCAGCATCCCCGCCACGGTGGTAGCCGTAGTAAGGATAATGGGACGCAAGCGCACCGACCCGCTGGTGATGATGGCATGCCAGCGGTCCACGCCTTTCTCACGCTCTGTATTAATGAAATCTATCAGGATAATGGCGTTATTCACCACCACTCCCGCCAGAGCCACCACAGAGATTAGGGTATTCAGCGAGAAGGGCAAACCGGTTACCAACAAACCCAATATCACCCCGATAAAGGCAAAGGGGATCGTCATCATCACCACCAGTGGCTGCACATAGCTCTTGAATTGCGAAGCCAGGATAGTGAAGATTAGCATCAGCGCAAGGACAAATAGCCCTCCCAGAGAGGAATAGCTCTTGCGCTGCTCTTCCTGCACACCCCCGCTTTCGATGGTGTAGCCGGGATAGCGCTGCTCGAAATTGGAGATCACACCCTCTGTGCCTTTCAGTTTGTTGCCCAGCAGGATACTGCTAACCTCGGAAGGGGTTCTGCGCTTCTGCCTGCCGTTCACCTCATAAGAGCTTACGGCTGCACTGATGGTAACCACTCTGTCCAGATCGCGGTGGTCTATCTTGGAAAGCGAGGAAGTAATCTCAAACTCTGCCAGATCACGGATAGCGATTAGATCACCGGTACGCGTCCTGATCTTAAGGTTTTTCAGGTTCTCCAGATCATCTGTATAACTGCCGGCAAGCTTCACGATGATGGGGAATTCCTCCACGCCCTCACCGCGGTATTTGCTAACTTCGCTGCCGGTGGAAGCGGTGCGGATGGTAGAGGCGATCTGAGCTACGGTTAAGCCGGACATTGCCAATAACTCGTGCTTGGGGATTATGCGCACTTCTTTCTTGCCTTTGGCGAAGCTATCGTCTATATCCGTAACTCCGGGAATCTTTTTGAGCTCTCGTTTGATACTATCGCTGATAAAGGCAAGCCGTTCCAGGCTTTCGCCCTTGATGCGCAGCTCGATATCATTGCCAACGGGTGGTCCGCTTCTAGCCTGGCTGAATTTGTAGGAATACAAGCCGGGAAGCTTATCCAGATAATCCCTGATGCTATTGCGAATATCATCCTGGGTGAACTTCATATCTTTCAGCGGCACCAGATCGATGTTTATCTGGGCATTGTTGGTGGCATACTCGCGCTGCATTTCGCCGCCGATGGCACCCACATTGCCCACTACGAACTCTATATCCTGCTTCTGCTTCATGTTCAAGATGAATCCTTCCACTTTGCTTACCACCTGCTCTGTTTCCTGCAATGTAGTGCCAATGGGGGTTTGAAGCTGCAACGAGACAGTCTGCGAAGCAGGGGAGGGGAAGAACTCGAACTTTATCGCTCCCGAACCCAATATCCCGAAGGACACCAATAGCAACGCGAAGGTAGAACCCACCACGGCATAACGGTGCTTGAGAGTCCAGGTTACACCTTTGCGGTAATACTTCACCAAGGGAGCGATGATCCTGGTGCTGCGGTCATGACCGGTAGGGCTTTTTTTATCAAACTGATACACGTTATTGGGCAGCACCACCATGCTTTGGAACCAAGAACCCAGCAGGGCAATGGACACCACGATGGGGAAGACGCCCAGGAACTTGCCCATGATGCCGCTAAGCAGCAACAAAGGCAAAAATGCGGAGATAGTAGTTAAGGTGGAAGAAAACACAGGCGAGATAACCTGATCCACACCCATAATAATGGAATCCTTACGGCAATAGCCTTCTTCTCGCAGACGGTGGATATTTTCCAGCACCACGATGGCATTATCCACCACCATTCCCACCACGATGATGAAACCGAAGATGGTGAGGTTATTAAGGGTTACATCAAACAGGGGGATCACGATGAAGGCAATAAAGATGGACAGAGGTATGCCAAAGGATGCCAGCAGCGCATTACGCCACCCCAGGAAGATGAATAAAGCAGCGAACACCAGCAGGATGCCGATCATGGCGTTTTTGCCAAGCGCATTGATACCGTTCTTCACATCTATAGAGCCGTCGTTGCGAACGCTTATCTTCAAGCCGGGAATGCCCTTCTGGAATTTATCTATATAGCTGCGGACTTCCTTCATTACCTTGATAATGTTGCCATCGCCTTTCTTATACAGGAAGATGGAGATGGATTCAGTGCCGTTCAGACGAGCAATGGAAACAGGCTTCTCCAGGGTGTCTTTCACCGCTGCCACGTCGGACAGGCGAATGGCTCTGCCGGTGGCGTCGGATTGAACGATCATGCTGGCAAGCTGCTCCATGGAATCGAACTCACCTAAAGTGCGCACCAGGAATTCCACCTTGCCGAAGCGGGTGGAACCACCGGGGATATTGAGGTTGCGTCCGCTCAAGGAAGACGACAGATCATTTAAGGTTAAGCCGTAAGCATCCAGGCGCGCCTGATCCACATCCACCCACACTTGCCGTTCACGGGCACCGATGAGATCTACCTTGGAGATGTTTTCCACATTCAGCAAGCCATCTTTCAGGTTGTCCGATATCTCCCGCAGTGCCATAGCACTAAAGCCTTCTCCGCCCACCACCACCTGTGCAATGGGATTCACTTCCCGCATATTAAGGCGGATAAGGATGGGATCAAGGGCGTCCTTGGGCAGATCGGTTATCTTGGCTACTTCTCTGCTAACGCGGTCGAATGCTTCTTCAGAATTCACTTTGGTGGTGAAGGCAACCCGTATCATGGCTCTGCCTTCTTCGGCGGAGGATGTAATATAATCCAGGTCTTCCAGGTTGGTTAAACCCAGCTCTATCTTGCGAACTATCAATTGTTCTATTTCCGCGGGCGATACACCCGGATAGGGAACAACAATAATGGTACTGCCAAAATCCACTGCCGGAAACTCCTCACGCGGCATATTGACCATGCTGATAACCCCAAAGATCAGGATAGCCAGGGTGAGCATATTCACCAGGATGGAGTATTTTAACGAGGTCTCTGCTACAGAAATCACAGTCCCCTCCTTACTGCCTGATGGTAACTAAGTTGCCATCCTCAAGGTTTTCGCTGCCGGTGGTAACGATTCTTTCTCCCGCTTCCACGCCGGAGAGCAGTTCCACATTCTCACCAATGATGCGTCCCAGCGTTACCTCGCGTTTCTGCACCTTATCACCTTCAGCCACTACAAACACATAGTTCTTGTCAAATTCCTTCACGATGTTTGTAATGGGGGTGTAAAGCAAGCTGCTATAGCGTGTGGTTAGGATGCGGGCAGACACCACCATTCCGGGAAGCAGGTCACGGGTGCTGTTCACTTCAATCTCCACCGGATAGGTAGCAGTATTGGTTAGAGGTCTGTTTCCGAAACCTCTAATCCTGCCACTGTAAGCTTTGTCGCTGTTTTGATAGCGGATTTCTGCTGCCTGCCCCTTCTTTAGCTTGGGTATCTGGCTTTCTCCCACCCCTGTTTTTAGGATAAGGGTGCTGGCATCGGTGATGGAGGCAATTGCCTGTCCCGGGTTAATATACTGTCCTGCAGCCACCATCAGGTTAGAGATGGTGCCGCCTTCGGGTGCTACCAGATAACTATTGGCAAGGGCAAGCCGGGCTTGTTCCTTTGCTGCCTTCGCACCGTCATAGCCTGCCTTCGCACCCTTGTAGGCGGAAAGCGCAGTGTTATATTCAGCCTCGGAGATCAGGTTCTTGGCTCTGGATGCCTCTGCATAGCTAAGGTTCTTGCGGGCGTTCTCAAAGGATGATTCTGAGGATAGCATGGCTGCCTCAGCCTGTTCCAGGCGTATCTGGGTTACATCGTTTTCCACCATGCCAATTCTTTCGCCTTTGCTTACGCTGTCGCCCAGACGTTTATACAGCTTCAGGATACGCCCGGATGTCTCGCTGCTCATGGTGATATCGGTTATGCCTTCCAGTTTGCCGGAGAGGCTTATATACTCGTCTAAGGGGCGTAAGCTAAGCTCTTCCACCATCACTGCCTGACGATCTTCATTGGTGGGCTTGCCTTGCTTTTTATCAGTCTTCTTTCCGCATGCTCCAAGCAACAGTAGCAGGCTAAGGACTATTAATACATATCTCGTTTTCATATCTTCCTCTTAATTCTCCATCAAGGTATAAAGTTCAGTTGTATCTTCCAGTGCCAGGGCTTGCATCAGGGCACTGCGTGATTTCAGATAGCCATAGAAAGCATTGGTGTAGGTCATGCGTGCTGCGGATAGCATGAGCTCTGCATCCAGCAACTCCAGGGGCGACAGCATGTTCAGACGGAAGCGCTCCTGCATCTGGCTGTAAAGCTCTTCCGTGTAGGACAGATTCACCTGCGAGCTTTGCACCTGCTTAGCGCTGCTTATCCAGTTTAGCGTGCTGGCTTGTATGCCAAGCTTAATTCCATCTGTTGCCGTTTTGGCTTCCAGGCTGGCTTTACGCGCTTCTTCTTTCGCTTTTTTGGCAGCGGAGTAATAGCTCAAGCCCGGCAAAATGGGCAGGGACGCATTCAGCATGATCTGGTTTGATGCAGTAAACTCATAGCGGTCTATTCCGTTTTCCTTATACTGTCTGCTCCCGGTCAGCATCAAAGTAGGCAGGAAGGAAGCCTTGGCAATGCTGTAAGCCCGCTCCGACAGCTCCACGGTTTTACCCATAATGCGGTAATTGATATTGCGCGATAGTGCCAGCTGCAACAGCCTGTCGCTGAAAGCATTGGTTCTGCTTAGGTCAAAGCTGTCCAGGCGTTCTATCTGGGCTGTCTCGCTATCCATGCTGATCTCCTCGGGCATGATCATATCTTCCGAGCCAAGGTAATTGGCAAGATCCTGCAAAGCAAGCTGCAAGGCGGTCTGTGCCTGTAGCCCGGCCACCTGCTTACCAGCCAATCGGCTCTGAAAGCGTAAATAGTCTGCACGTGACAGGATGCCGCTTTCCTGCTTAAGCCTCGCCAGTTCCAGATTATCCTCTGCGCTTTTTATCTCCTGCAGGCTGATGTTATACAGCACCTTTAGCTGCAAAGCCGCCAGATACTTACTTTCCACTTCGCTTAGCAGCACAAAGCGTTGATTCTGCAAGCTCAGCTTTGCCATCTCCTCGGATGTAGTAGCCATCTTGTAAGCCTGCCATGCTTTTCCACCCAGGAATAGCGGTTGGGATAGATTAAGCGATATCGTGCGCATATCATGGTTCAGGGTAGTTGTCTGCGCTCCGCTTTGATACGTAGTAGCCGGATCCATATACAAATACGTCCCGCTAAGGCTAAGCGTAGGCAACACCGTGGAAATGGCATTGGTCTTGCCCCACTTGGCACTGTTATAGGCAGCTTCCTTCGCAGCATAGGCAGCGTTTTGTTTCAATGCCTGCTCCTGCGCTTGCTTTAGAGTAATGCTTCCCAAGCCTGCAAAGGCATTATCTTGCGCTACAATGCCAATAGACAAAGCTACCATTATCAAGGTTATTATGTATTTATTCACAAGTTCTCTCCTTCATCCAGAAAGAAATTATCCTGATTCCCTGAGCTGATATCGTCATACAGCTCATGCAAGCTTTGCAGCTCCATCTTGGCACATCTGCCTCCCAGGGTCATCATATGCACATGGACAAAGGGCACCTTGTCTTTATCCAGGGGCCAGAGCAATCCCTTTCTTTCTTGTTGAATTTGTCCAATTTCTTCTATACAATTGATACGTTTCAGGATCAGCTCCAGCAACTCTGATTTCTTCATTACGTTTTTGGCAAACATCAGTGTGAACCACCATTCGTGCCCGTGTTTATTTACTTCTTCCAGATATCCGCGCACCGTTTCGGCAAGATACTTCTTACCCTTGGGCTCCAGATGAAACACCATTCTGGGGGGATTGTTGCTTTCCCGCACTTCTTCCCCGCGAATATACTTCTTAGTTTCCAAAGTCTGGATAGCTTTGTAAATAGCAGGCAGCGTAACCCCAGCCCACAAAGGGTGCTTGAACTGATCCACTAACTGCCCTATTTGATAGCCATGCATAGGCATTTCGCCTACCAGGCTAAGAACGATCATATGTGCTTTAGACATTGCTTACCTCTCTATTATCTTCTTCTCTATTCTCCAGTATAATAGTCAAGATAATAATACTCTCCTTTTTGGCAAGGAAAAACTTCAGAGAAAGCACAGAAATTCAGGCTAAATTGCCTGTAAATTGAGAGAAATGCCCGCAAAGATTAACCCGGAATGCCCGTTACAACCTGTATAATATCCTTTTGCGAGAATGGCTTCGAGAGGTAATGATTAAAGCCCATAGACAAGAACTTTTCTTTGTCCCCCAGCATGGAATATGCCGTTATCGCTATAACCGGAGTACGCGCATAAGCTTCTATTTGTCTTATTTCCATTATCACTGCCAGCCCATTCATGCCTGCTCCCAGGTATATATCCAACAAAATCACCTGGTATTGCTTACTTTGTAATAGCTGAAGCCCTTCTTCTCCACTAAAGGCATAATCCACCTCTGCAATACCCTCCAGCATTCTTTCCGTAAGCTTGTGGATAATCACGTCATCATCAATTAACAAGATGCTAGGGAGTTTCACCTGAGGCGCAGCCATCTTGGGCTTGCCAATCACAGCAGGCAATTCTGCATCTTCCGCTGCTTTCATATCCACCTGCAAGTATGCTTTCGGGAAGCTGACGGTAAATTCACTGCCATCGCCTTGTTCGCTTTGCAGGGAAATCTTCCCCCCCAGCAGTTCCACATAACCGCGCGATATGGTCAGTCCCAGTCCCGAACCTTCGTAGCTTCGCTCATAGCCTTCGCTGGCTTGCCTGAACGCATCGAATATATACTCTTGCTGGTGCTTTGGTATCCCGATTCCGGTATCGGTCACCTTAATCGTCACACAGTGCTTCTCATCCCTGGGATTCACTTCCAGGCTAATGGTAACTCCGCCTTCATTGGTGAACTTAATCGCGTTATTGATAAGGTCGTTCACCACATGTTCCAGTAGGCTGGGATCGGTTAGCAACGTAATCTCGGCTTCGTTGGAAACGAACTTCAGGATAAGCCCCTTTTGCAGTGCTAAGGCTTCGAACAGCTTTACAAGCTTGGTCAGGAATTTATTCAGTTCCACCGGCTTTAGCTTGATATCCTGCTTATTCGCCTCCACCCTGGATAGGTCTAAGATCAGATTAAGCGTTTTCAGCAGCCTTTTACCGGAGCTATGGATCGTTCTCGCCATGTCTTTGGTTTCTTCTTTATCCAGCATAGAGAGCAGTATTTCGGAAAACCCCAATATTCCATTCATCGGAGTACGTAATTCATGGCTCATATTAGCAAGAAACACGGATTTCAGCTTGCTTACCCGCTCCGCTTCTTCTTTGGCACGAATCAGCTCTCGATCAATGTGTTTCTTAGCAGTGATGTCCCGTACAATATTAAGGAACAGATCATCTTCGCACTTCACAAATCTGGATTCAAAATACTCTGCACTGCCCACTTTCAGCTCGTATTCATAAGTATATGGCTGTCCCGTAACCCTAACATGTTCAATAGCTTCCATTGCCATATCGAACAGTTCTTCCGAGATATAATCTCCCATGTTCGTGCCGATCATCTCTTCCACAGGTTTCAGCAACAAGCTGTCATCCGGGGATTTACACGCCATTATATCCCCTTGGGAATTGAACAGAAACATCACATCCGGGTTAGCTTCCAGCAAAGCGTCATAACGTGCCCGGCTTTCGGACAGAGCCTTTTCCACTGCTCTGGCTTCGGTAACATCCCGCGCCGAACCCACTGTCCCTATGATAACCCCATTATCCTTATACAGAGGCGCTTTATGCACATCCAGCCTGCGTATCTCGCCGGAAACATAATACACTTCCTCAAACTGCTGGGGAGCGTTAGCTTTCACAGTTCTAACATCTGTTTCCCTGCATTTGTCCGCATTGTTGCACCAGGGTTCCTTTCCTGCATGCGCATTGCATGATCTTTCCGCGAAGAAATGATCGGTCTTGCCCACCGGCTCATCTGTGTCAACTGCATCCAACAGCTTATTACACATGGCTTTATTGGCAAAAATATACCTTCCCTCCACGTCCTTCGCCCAGATCATATCCGGCTCGTTATCGCAGATAAGCCGCAGCATGGAGTATAACTGTTTATAATTGGATTCACTGGTGTGGTATGATTCTGAAACTGCATAGCGCGCCTCTTCCAGCCCTATCAACATCGCAACAAACTCCAGGATCTTCCTCGCCTCCACAGTAGGCTGGTAATCCCGGATAAAGAAGGCGCATACCATCCCGCGTAACTGCCCTTCAAGCTGAATCTTATGTCCAATATAGGATTCATACTTATACTTCATGATGCGCTTTTCCGAATATTTAGAAGTGCTAAGCTTGGACAGATAGCAGAAATCCTCCTCTGAGTTATCCAACATATCAAAACATATTGATTTCTTGGGATCACTGGGGAAGATAAAGTCCTCCGGAATACGCCAACCGCTGATGTTTTGCAGAGTATCTCCATAGTAGCGGTTGTAATACACACAATCTGCATCCAGAAATTCGCCTGCCAGCTTCACCAATACGGATAAATTGTGCTTATAATCACTGGACAGCAGCTTAAGGTTCTGATGAATAAAATCAAAAATCGTTGAGATACTGCTGTTTACACCCGGTTTATCATCGTGTACTAACGGGTTTCTCTCATTTTTTTCCACTTCGGTAAGCATCCCCCTTTCAGTATAATGGGCAATTTGGTGCACTTAAGTTCCCGTTTACACAAGATTGGAATCTCACATTGATGTCAATATAAAACTTCTACTACTGCCACCCTCGGGAAATACCTGCTAAGATAAAGAATTACCTTCATCTCCTTCCGGTATATCCAGAGTTATAATTATCCTCTGCCTCGTGTTTCATAGTGCTTCCCTCCATCACCACTTCTATTCCCTTAAGCCGTCCCTTAAGCTCCATGAGACATACATACAGAAGAACTGCCGTGCACCTACCGAACAGCTGCCGAGCAACTGCCGTGTTACGGCAGTTGCTCGGCAGCACCACGTCTTATCTACGTGACGATTTTTGCATGTATGTCTCATGGAGCTTAAGGGAAGGTTTAAGGGATGTTTAATGGATGGGGTCGGGAGGAGGCATAGCTGTAAGGCAGCTATGCAGGGGGTGTTGAGTAAGCCTTAATTGTTTGTGCTATAGTTCTTTGTAGAGATACTGATGCCTGCTAACCAGTTGATTCCCGGCTGTGGGATGTAGGCGTAGATATCATAGCGTTTATCAAGGATGTTGTTGGCTTTAAGATCAAGCTGCACATCAAAATACGCGGTGCCGACACGGTAGAATAGCGAGGTATCCAGGGTGTCGAAAGCCCTTAGCGGCTCAATGAGGTTATCTGCGGTGCTGTATTGCTCTCCCGTGTAGCTGTATTGCACGGTAAATCCGCGCTTTACGTCGCCTATTGCAAGCCTGAAGGTGGCTTTCACATTGGGGGTGTAAACCAGTCTTTTATCATAGGTAGAGGAGGGGCTGCCATCGGGGTTTTGCGAGACGTCACAGGCATCGGTAAAGCTGATCCCTGAAGTGGCATTCAGCCATTTGCACAGTTGCGCTTGTGCTTCAATCTCAAGGTTTTGCAGGTCTGCACTGCCCACATTGAAGGGCTTCCAGCGGACGCCATTCAGGTAGTATTGACGCCACTGGATTAGCTGATCCACTAAATTGCGGTAGTATGCCAGGCGCAGCTTGTATCCGGCGTGGTTTATGGCTGCGTAAACATTGTAGCCACAGGAACTTTCGCTCTTCAGGCTTGGATTGCCAATGGTTTCGCTGTCCCCGATCCAATACATGTCGAACAGGGAGGGCTGGGAGTATGCAGTGCTGGCAAAGCCACCGATAACAAGCTGTGGGACAGTGGGTAAGCTAAGCTCATGCTCTAGCCGCCAGGTGGGATGTAAGGTTTTGTCGCTGTAATCTCCACGCACGGCGGCAACAACCTTGTAGTCCAGATAAAAGGGGAAGAAGCTCTGCTGGGCGCGCAGTCCCAGAGCGGTGTTGTCGCGCTTGCCGGTGACAATGGTGTGGCTGAGGTGATTGTCGAAGCTGAAATCAATGGCACTGTATTCTGCGTTTATTCCCAGTTTTGTGGTGTCGTAAGTTATATTGCTGCTGGCTTTTATGCCACGGTTAAGCTGGGTTTGGCGATAGTGGCTGCTGCCGAAGGGGAGGTTGGAAAACAGGTTTTGATATGTGCTTTGGTCATTGTTCCACCACAGGAGCAGCTCGTTAGCCAGCTTTTGGCGGGTTAGCAGGGCGCGTAGATTGTGTTGGGCGTAGCTGCCTGTGAGCTTGGAATCGTTATATAAGTCCAGAAAGTTGATGGGTCCGGGAAGCTGGCGGACGAAACTGCCGGTGTTTATGCTGTAGTCCAGTTGCGCTCCGCTGTGGAAGTAGCTGCTTTTTGCGTAGAAACTATCGGCGGTCTTGGCGTTGTGAACCCGCTTTAGTTCAGGCGTTACGTTCCAAAAGGAGGGGGTGTTGTAGGCGAAGTCATTGGTGGCAGTGTGATGGGTGTATTCCATGTTTAGGGAAAGGGGCTTTTTGCTGAGGGATGCGCTGTAAACCTGTTTGTATAGCCCGAAAGAACCGATGGAGGAGCTTATTTCCGCTTCCTTAGCCGGCTTGGTGAGTGCCTGGTGGGTGTGAATGTGGATGATGCCGCCAATGGCTGCGGATCCGCCATAGACGGAGGAATTGCCTTTGATTACCTCGATGTGGCTTATCTGCCCCAGGGGGATTTGGCTGAGGTCATAGGCTTCGCCGGCTGGGTTTAGCACCACGCCATCCAGCATGACAAGGCTGTGACGGCTGAAGCTGCCGAGTAGAGATACCGTTTGCCTTTCGCCGCTGAGCCTGGTGTCCGTGGTGGTGAAAGAGGAATTGGATAATAGTAGCTGGTTAGCGCTTTCGATTTTGGCGTTGGTATCGGGGTGGATGACAGAGGCGTTCAGGGAAGGGCTGCTAAGCTTATACTCCACCTCTCTTACCCATACCGTGGGGAGGACTATGTCCTCGGAGGTAAGGATAATGGGGTTTGGGATGGTGCGGGTGTTTAGGGCAAGTTTGCGGTATCCGGGGCGGGAGATATAGATGCTGTCTGCCTGCGTGATGATGCTGAAGGTGCCGTCACCGGCACTAAACACGGCATAGCGATTGTCTGTGATGGAAGCTCCCACCACGGCTTCGCCATTTATATCTGTGACTCTGCTGGTGATTCCGTGCAGGCTTGGGTGACACAGCAGCAATGTGAATAGGAGCAGTAATACTATCCTTGGGGGGCTGTAGGCTCTGTTCATGCTGCTCACCTCGCAGGTTATTCTTGTGACTTGAGATGAACGGAGCGATTACCCCGTAGGATATATCTTTAGCATGGTGCCAGGACCGACCTCGGATGGATCTTCATGCGGCCCTTCAACTCACATCTCAGACACAGGTGCCTGGGAGGTATAGCGGAGTGCTTCGATGGGATGATGCCCTACAAGCCTCACGGAGATGTGCTCAGTGCTATGGCTCGGGGAGAACTCTTAAGGGTTTTGCACGAAAATCTGCAATTTTATGAGTAAAACGGACTAGATCTGATTGACTTTAAAGCTATATGGTAGCAAAATCAATTAAGAGCAAATAATAATCTATGCTCAAATATTCACAAATAGTTTGTGACAAAAATTTAAGGAGGCAATTCTAATGGCAAAGTACAAGGTTGCGATCAACGGTTTTGGACGAATTGGGCGTCTCTCGCTCCGTTCCTTCTTCATGAACGGAAAGGACAGTCTCTTTGAGATGGTGGCAGTAAACGACCTCACACTGCCGGTATCCCTTGCATATCTCCTGAAGTATGAATCAGATTTCCGCCGTTTCCCCGGCGAAGTTTCCATCGACGTAGACTTTCTTGTAGAGAACGGCAAAAAAATAAAGGCAGTGGCTGAACCCGATCCCGCAAAACTGCCGTGGAAAGAGCTCGGTGTGGACATTGTTATCGAAAGCACAGGCCGCTTTACAGACGCCAATGCGGCAAAGGCTCACATCACGGCAGGAGCTAAAAAGGTCATCATTTCGGCGCCGGCCAAAAACCAGGATGCAACGATAGTAATGGGAGTTAATGAGGG